>JBDSBE010000039.1:0-10449 GCA_039921745.1 Ilumatobacteraceae bacterium
CCGCAGGTGTGGCCGGGCGTCGGGATGCAGGTCACAGAGCCGTCGCCGAACACGTCGTGTGCTCCGTCGAGTTCGAGCACGTCGTGACCGAGGTCCATGAGGGACACGTCGTAGCCGTCACCGTCGATCGCCGCACGCCATTCGTCGCGCTGGACCAGGATCCGGGCGTTCGGCAGATCGACCAGACCACCGACATGATCGAAGTGGCCGTGGGACACGATCGCGAGGATCGGGCCGGCCGGGTCGACGTCGTGCTGCTCGAGCCGCGGTCCGATCGTGCCGTCGGCGTCGAGGTCGGCGGCGAAGATCTTGGCGAGCGGGCCGAGCCGGGCGTCGCTCGAAACCAGGTCCGGATGCAGCCCCAGATCGAACACGGCCGTGCCGAGCGGGTGGCGGATCAGGTACGAGGCGACGGGCAGATGGAGCTCGTCGCGGCCACCGTCGGCGACGAGCGTGCGCTCCTGCGTCCGGAGCCACCCGCAATCGAGGGTGGTGATCGTCGGTGCCGACATGCCCCCGGTCTACCGCAGTCGCGTGTCACGGATGGTGTCGGATACCAACCGTGACGCGTGCGACGATGACGGGATGACGACGTTGCTGCCGGCGCTGGACGGGGCGATCGGCGATCACGCCGACGCGGTCATCGTCGACGGCGTCGCGATGTCCTGGGAGGCGCTCGCCGCGTGCGCCGACACGCTCGCCGCCGAGGCGGCCGGTGCCGATGCGATCGCAGTGTGCAGCTCGGCCACGATCGACACCGTCATCGCCGTCGTCGCGGGTGTACGGGCGGGTATTCCGGTCGTACCGGTCGCGTCTGACGCCGGCCCGATCGAGCGCCGACACATGCTCGGCGACTCGGGCGCGTCAGTCGTCGCGGGCGAACCGGATTGGCCGGAGTGCGATCTGCCACGCATCGCACTGACGCGATCGGCGACATCGGCCGGGTCGCACACCGTCGAGGACCGGACCGACGACGTGGCCGACGAGGTGGGGGTCGACCGGCCCGCCCTGATCATGTACACGTCGGGCACCACCGGGATGCCGAAGGGAGTGATGATCCCGCGCCGGGCGATTGCGGCGGGCCTCGACGGTCTCGCCGACGCGTGGTCCTGGTCGGCCGACGACACGCTCGTCCACGGGCTCCCGCTGTTCCACGTCCACGGGCTCATCCTCGGCGTGCTCGGAGCGCTCCGTGTCGGCTCGAAGCTCGTCCACACCGGCCGTCCGACGGCCGAGCGATATGCGGCTGCGGACGGGACGCTGTACTTCGGCGTGCCGACGGTGTGGTCCCGGTTGGTGGCCGAACCCGATCACGCCCGTCGGCTCGCCGGCGCTCGCCTGCTCGTGTCCGGGAGCGCAGCGCTGCCGGCGCCGGTGTTCGATCGCCTCGAAGCGCTGACCGGCCAGGCGCCGGTCGAGCGATACGGAATGACGGAAACGTTGATCACCCTGAGCACCCGTGCCGACGGTGAACGACGCGCCGGTTCCGTCGGGCGACCGATCGCCGGTGTCGAGACGCGTCTGCGCGATGACGACGGCGCACCCGTCGCCCACGACGGCGAGACGATCGGTGGGTTGCAGGTCCGCGGGGACACACTGTTCGAGGGATACCTCAACCTGCCGGAAACGACCGCCGGCGCGATGACCGACGACGGGTGGTTCGTCACCGGTGACGCCGTCACGATCGGACCCGATGGTTTCCACCGGATCGTCGGGCGCGCCTCGATCGACATCATCAAAACCGGCGGCTACAAGGTCGGTGCCGGCGAGGTGGAAACGGTGCTGCTGTCGCATCCGGCAGTCGAGGAGGTTGCGGTGATCGGAGTACCCGACGATGACCTCGGTGAGCGGATCGTTGCGTTCGTGGTCGGGTCGGATGCCACCGAGCAGGAGCTGATCGACCACGTGGCGGCGCACCTGTCGGTCCACAAGCGCCCGCGGGAGATCCGTTCGGTACCGTCGCTACCCCGCAATGCGATGGGCAAGATCCAAAAGCAACACCTCCGAATCTGAACCGCTCTCGTTCTGGGCAGGGAATGGACGCCCATGACGGTCCAAACGCTGACCAGAACGAAAGCGGTCAGGAGGTCAGGGGGTCGGGTCGGTCAACGGAGGCGTTTGGACAGCTCGTTGAGCCGTCGCTTCTCGTCGGCGTCGAGCGACTCCAGCCCGCTGGCGGAAATCTTGTCGAGCAGCACGTCGAGTTCCGCCTGGGCCGCCGCCGCATCGGGGGAGGGGCCGGCCGTCGGAGCGGCCCACGGGCCCTCGATCACCGATGTGCCGCCACGCGCCTTCGTGGTCCGCCCGCTCGATCCCCGGGTCTGGGACTTCGGTGAGCGCTGCATCCCGGCGCCCGGCATCGGGAGCTTCGGAATCCACGGGAGCTCGGTCGCGAGGCCGAAGCTGCGGGCCGCGAGGCCGGCCGTCGCGAGCAGGACCACCAGGAAGATCAGGCCGGCGCCGTTGCGGTCGCCGAGCAGCTGCAGGAACTGCAGCACCACGATCACGGCGCCGATCACCCAACCGGGAATGTTGAAGAAGAACCGGGCCGTCGGGTGCTCGGCGATGAACACGATGAAGATGCCGAGCTCGAGGTAGTCGAGACCGAACACGTCGAGACCGACGATCGCGCCGACGATCGCAGGGACGACCGTCAGGATGCCGAGGAACCAGGCGAACCGGTTCCGGCCGAGGAGGCCTTCGAGTTCTCGACCGAAGTACCAGAAGATGGCGATCGTGATGACCTGCCAGAAATCGGGCTGATTCGCGAGCGGCCAGGTGATCAACCGCCAGAGCTGCCCGCTTCGGACGGCGGACGCATCGAGCACGAGCGGCCGGAGCGCCGCCGTGTCGATCGCCCAGACGAACATCGACAGCACGCAGACCCCGGCGACCAGCACGGCGGTGCCGACGTCGATGTCGCCGACCTTGAACCATGGCGTGCCGCCGTATCGGCTCTGGGGCGATGAGTAGGAGAAGCGACCGGACATCAAGTCTCACCGTATCTCGACCCGCCGAAGTTTCGGAGACGTCGGGTCGGCGGGCGACAGATGTCCGGTCCTGCGACGAATCCGTAACCTGACCTGGTGATCAAGCGTCCGCCGACCGGCACGATTCCGGAGGAGCCCGGCTCGTACCAGTTCAAAGACGGGCGCGGTCGGGTGATCTACGTCGGCAAGGCATCCAACCTGCGTCAACGGCTGTCGAACTACTTCCAGTCGCCTCGCAACCTGCATCCACGCACCCGGCAGATGGTCGAGGCCGCCGAATCGGTCGAGTGGATGATCGTGCGCAACGAGGTCGAGGCACTGATGCTCGAGTACTCGCTGATCAAGCAGCACGACCCGCGCTTCAACGTCCGTCTCCGGGACGACAAGTCGTATCCGTTCCTCGCCGTGACCGTCGACGAGCAGTGGCCGCGCGCCCTTGTCATGCGCGGCCGCAAACGCAAGGGTGTTCGCTACTTCGGGCCGTACGCGCACGCGTACGCGATCCGGGACACCCTCGACCTGCTGCTGCGGAGCTTCCCGATCCGCACGTGTAGCGATTCGAAGTTCACGTCGCATCAACGCCTCGGCAAGCCGTGCCTGCTCTACCACATCGAGAAGTGCGCAGGCCCGTGTGTCGATGAGATCGAGGAGATGCCGTATCGCGAGCTCGTGCGCGAACTCTGCGACTTCCTGGCCGGCGACACCGACGACATCGTCGACCGCCTCGAAGCCGAGATGCGCAACGCGGCCACCGAACTCGAGTTCGAGAAGGCAGCCCGTCTGCGCGACCGACTCACCGCGGTGCGCAAGGCGATCTCGAAGCAGCAGATGGTCGCCGACAAGAACGAGGACGTCGACGTGATCGGGATCGCCGACGATGAGCTCGAGGCGTCGGTCCAGATGTTTTTCGTTCGCAAGGGCCGTGTGGTCGGGCGCAAGGGGTTCGTTCTCGACAAGGTCGAGGAGCTCACGCCGGGCACGCTCGTCGACCGGATTCTCGAAGCCGTGTACGGGGAGGAGCCGGTGACCGGCTACCCGAAGCAGGTGCTCGTGCCGTACGAGCCCGACGACGTGCACACCTACGAGGAGTGGCTGTCGTACATGCGTGACTCGAAGGTGCAGATCCGCGTGCCGCAGCGCGGTGACAAGCGATCGCTGCTCGAGACCGTCGAACGCAATGCGAAGGAACAGTTCACCCGCCACCGGATGAAGCGCGCGTCGGATCACAACACCCGGTCGCGTGCGCTCACCGACCTGCAGCAGGCGCTCGGGTTACCGGAGGCCCCGCTGCGAATCGAGTGCTACGACATGGCGCACCTCCACGGCACCGACTACGTCGGTTCGATGGTGGTCCTCGAAGACGGGTTGCCCGCCAAACGCGAGTACCGGCGGTTCAAGGTCAACATCGATGGCAACGACGACTACGCCGCGATGGAAGAAGTGCTCACTCGCCGACTGAAGGCGTACATCGACGAACGCGACCGGCCCCTCGGAACCGAGGACGAGGAGGGCAACAGGAAGGCGAGCAAGTTCGCCTACCCGCCGCAGCTTCTCGTCGTCGATGGCGGGAAGGGCCAGCTCGGCGTGGCCAAGCGGGTCGTCGATCAGCTCGGACTGACCGACGAAATTCCCGTGGCCGGTCTCGCCAAGCAGTTCGAGCAGGTGTTCGTGCCCGGGCGTCAGGCGCCCGTCGAGATCCCGCGGGGGAGCGAAGCGCTGTTCATGCTGCAGCGGATCCGCGACGAGGCGCATCGGTTCGCGAACACGTTCCACCGGGAACGGCGGTCGAAGCGGATGACGGCGAGTTCACTCGACGGCATCCCCGGCCTCGGTGAGGTCAGGAAGACGAAGTTGGTGAAGGCGATGGGCGGCGTCAACAAGGTCAAGCAGGCTGACCTCGCGGAACTCCAGGCACTCGGCTTCCTCCCCGACGCCGTCGCCGAAGCCGTTCACGCCAAGTTTCACCCGTAGCGAGGTCGGCCACGCAGGTCGGTCAGTAGAGCCCGAGGTGGGGGTCTCGGCTGTGTCAGGCGACGAGGACGTCGTTGATGCGTTCGAGCCCGGCGCGACGTTGCTCGGCAGTGGTACCGAGGTTCCAGTCGGGAACGATGAACTCGTCGAAGCCTAGGTCGGTGTATTCGGCCACGATGTCGCGGAGGCGCTCGGGCGTCCCGGCGATCGAGCGCGGGCCCATGTCGCCGGCGAGGATCTGCTCCGCCTCGGCGTCGGTGTCGGTGACGAACACGAGCGCCTGCACCGAGGTCCACATCGATGCCGGGTCGCGCTCGACGGCTGCGCACGCGGCGGTGAACTTCTCGCGCGCTCCGCCGGCCATCGACGGCCCACCCCAGGTGTTCCACTCGTCGGCGAAGCGGGCCGTGATCCGCAGCATCCTCGGGCTTCCGGTGCCGACGAGGATCGGGAGCGGCGACTGGATCGGCGACGGGTCGCAGGGTGCGTCAGAGATCGTGAACACGTCGCCCAGGAAGGTGGTGCGGTCTTGGCCGAGCAGGGAGCGCACGATCTCGATCGACTCCTCGAACCGGTCGACGCGCTGCTTCGGCGGTTCGAGCTCGATGCCGTAGGCCGCATGCTCGTTGATCTGCCAGCCGGCACCGATGCCCAACACCATGCGACCGTTCGAGATGTGGTCGATCGTCGCCGCTCGGTTGGCGAGCAGCGCCGGGTGGTGGATCGATGTCGGCGCGACGAGCGAACCGATTCGAACCCGTTCGGTCACTGCGGCGATCGCGGGCAGCATGGCCCAGCACTCGTGCATGTCACCCGGCTTGAACGTCTCGTCGCCGGTGTTCGGCATGTAGTGATCGGCGTACCAGACGCCGTGCCAGCCGCATCCTTCGGCCCACCGCGCGGTCTCGAACACCTCGGACGGGGTGTGACTCATGTTGGGCCAGACGGAGAACTTCATCGAGTCGACGCTACAGGCGGGGTCCGACGCTGCCGGTAGCGTGCCGATCGTGCTGGATCGTGACCCGTCGCGTGACCCGTCGCGTGAGTTGTGGGAAGACCATGCGCAATGGTGGATCGACGGGTTCACCGACGGCGCCGACCCCGAGTACGAGGAGCAGATCCTCCCGATGGCCGCAGCCGAACTGGCGGGTGCCCGCACGATCCTCGACATCGGGTGCGGCGACGGTCAGATCAGTCGGATGATGGCCGCCGCCGGCGCGCACGTCGTCGGCATCGACCCGACGTGGAATCAGATCGTCGTCGCCCAGGATCGTGGGGGCGGGCCGTCCTACCTCCGCACGACCGCAGACGAGCTGCCGTTCGCGGACGCCAGTTTCGATGCGGCGGTGGCGTGTCTCGTGTTCGAGCACATCGACGCCGTCGACGCCGCAATCGCGGAGGTGGCCAGGGTCGTGAAGCCGGGCGGACGGTTCTGCTTCTTCCTGAACCACCCCCTGCTGCAGACGCCGGGTTCGGGCTGGATCGACGACCACATCATCGACCCGCCGGAGCAGTACTGGCGGATCGGCCCGTACCTCGTGGAGAGCGAGACGATCGAGCAGGTCGAACTCGGGATCTACATCCGGTTCATCCACCGCCCGCTGTCGCGCTACGTCAATACGCTGATCGAGCACGGTCTCGTGCTGGAGCGGATGGTCGAGCCGGCACCGCCTGACGGTTTCCTCGCGCTGGCGCCGGAGTACGGCGAGGCTGCGACCGTGCCACGCCTGCTGTACCTCCGGCTCCGTCGGCTGGACGGGCCCGTTCGGTAACGTCGCTTCCGTGGCCGATGTCGTCTTGATCAGTGGGTTGTCCGGCGCCGGTCGGTCCGCGGCTGCCGACGTCCTCGACGATCTCGACTTCTACGTGATCGACAACCTGCCGACGCTGTTGGCACCGACCATCGTGGATCTCGCCTCCAAACCCGGGAGTGGCATCACCCGACTTGCGCTGGTGTCGGGCCGGAACCATCAGGACCTGCTGCCCGGGGTTGCCAAGATGCGTGGTGAAGGCCATCAGGTCACCTTGGTGTTCCTCGAGTCGAAGACCCCGGCGCTCGTCCAGCGGTACGACGCGACTCGCCGCAAGCATCCGTTCGCCGGTGAGGCCGACGGGCTGCTCGAGGCGATCGAGATCGAACGTCGGCTGCTCGAACCGGTGAAGGCGGAAGCCGACCTGGTGATCGACACGACCGACCTCAACGTGCACCAACTCAAGGAGCGGCTCGTTGCTGCGTTCGACGAGCCGGGCCGCCAGCACCTCCAGATCGCGATCGAGAGCTTCGGATACAAGAACGGCCTGCCGCTCGACGCCGACATCGTGATGGATGTGCGGTTCCTCCCGAACCCGCATTGGGACGAGTCGCTGCGGCCACTGACCGGACACGATCCACGCGTGCGCGACTTCGTGCTCGAGCGCGAGGCGACGAGCAGCTTCCTCGAGCATCTGGAAACGCTGCTCGTCGAACTCCTGCCCCGGTACAAGGCGGAGGGACGCAGTTACCTCACGATCGCGATCGGCTGCACGGGCGGTCGCCATCGATCGGTCGCGATCACCGAGGAGCTGTCACGACGGTTCGCAGCCCGCGGTGTCAGCGCTCGCACCTCGCACCGCGACGTCGGATCCCGCCGACCGTGACGAATTGTGCCTGGCACAATTCGTCGTGGGGGTCGGGCAACTAGGGTCGAGTGCCAAACCCACCGAAAGGAACACGCTGACATGACGGTGCGAGTAGGCATCAACGGCTTCGGCCGGATCGGACGGAACTTCTTCCGCGCCGCGAAAGAGCGCAATGCGGACATTGATTTCGTCGCAGTCAACGACCTCGGGTCACTCGACACGATGGCGCACCTCCTGAAGTACGACTCGGTGATGGGCACCCTGCCCGGCAAGATCGGCGTGACCAAGTCCGGCATCAAGATCGGCACCGACACGCTCACCGTGTTGAGCGAGCGCGACCCCAAGGCGCTGCCGTGGGGCGATCTCGGCGTCGACGTCGTGATCGAGTCGACCGGCATCTTCACGAGTCGCGATTCGGCTGGGCAGCACCTCGAGGGTGGCGCACCGCTGGTGATCGTGTCCGCCCCGTGCGGGAGCGCCGACGCCACGTTCGTCTACGGCGTCAACCACAAGGACTTCGATCCGAAGCAGCATCAGGTGATCTCGAACGCGAGCTGCACCACGAACTGTTTCGTGCCGCTCGTCAAGGTCCTCGACGATGCGTTCGGCGTGGTCAACGGTTTGATGACCACCGTGCACGCCTATACGGGCGACCAGTCGCTGGTCGACGGCCCGCACAGCGACCTGCGTCGCGCTCGCGCAGCAGCGATCAACATCATCCCGACCAGCACCGGCGCCGCACGTGCGACGAGCCTCGTGATGGAGTCGATGAAGGGCAAGCTCGACGGCACGGCACTGCGCGTGCCGGTGCCCACCGGTTCGATCACCGACTTCACCGCGAACATCGGGAAGAAGGCGTCGGCTGACGAGATCAATGCCGCGTTCAAGGCCGCCGCCGGCAAAGGTGACCTCAAAGGTGTGTTGCGCTACACCGAGGACCCGATCGTGTCGAGCGACATCGTCGGCGACGCCCACTCGACGATCTTCGATGCCGGGCTCACGTCGTCGCTGGGCAAGCTCGTCAAGGTCAACGGTTGGTACGACAACGAGTGGGGCTATTCGAACCGGCTCGTCGATCTCACGATGTACACCGGATCCAAGAAGCGCTGAGCGATCGCTTGATCAACGGGATTCCGACCCTCGAGGACCTCGGTGACATCGAAGGTCATCGGATCCTGGTGCGCACCGATTTCAACGTGCCCGTCGACGGCGACCGGATCGTCGACGACTTCCGTATCCGTGCCGCGCTGCCCACGATCCACTGGTTGCAGCAGGCCGGCGGCAAGGTGGTGTGCGCGAGCCATCTGGGGCGCCCGAAAGGCGAACCCGACCCGGCGTACTCGATGGATCCGGTGCGTGCTCGTCTCGGTGAACTCGCGCCGGGGGTGTCGCTGCTCGACAACCTGCGGTTCGATCCCGGCGAGACGGCCAACGACGACGCGTTCGTCGAGCAGCTGATCGACGGCATCGACCTGTACGTCAACGATGCGTTCGGCGCGTCGCACCGTGAACATGCGTCGATCGTGGGGCCGCCGAAGACACTGCCGTCGGCGATGGGCCGCCTGCTCGCCAAGGAGGTCGAGGTCCTGCTCGGCGTCCGCGACAAGCCGAAGCGGCCGTTCGTCGCCGTGCTCGGTGGCGCCAAGATCTCCGACAAGCTCGGTGTCGTCGAGGCGCTGTTGGACACGGTCGACGCGCTCGTGATCGGCGGCGCGATGTGCTTCACGTTCTTCGCCGCGCAAGACAAGGCGATCGGCGATTCGCTGTTCGAGCCCGATGAGGTCGAGACGTGCCGGCGAATTCTCGCCGAGAGCGGCGACAAGATCCACCTGCCCGACGATCTGGTCGGCGTCGACGCGAACGGCGAGTTCGCCACGTGGGGCACGCAACTGCCCGACGGCGCCAAGGGGTTCGACATCGGGCCGGGCTCGGCGGCGGCGTTCACCGACGTCATCATGGATGCCCGCTCGGTCTTCTGGAACGGTCCGATGGGGATGTTCGAAGACGAACGATTCGAGGCCGGTACGCGTACCGTCGCGCAGGCGATGGCCGACACGAAGGCGTTCACCGTGGTCGGTGGGGGCGACTCGGCGGCGGCGCTCGCTCAGTTCCATCTCGACGACGAGGTCGACCACGTGTCGACGGGTGGGGGAGCGAGCCTCGAGCTACTCGAACTCGGCGACCTCCCCGGCCTCGTCGCCCTCCGTCACGCCCCCAACGCCTGAACACCCGCCCAACCCCAGCCGATCTCGTGAGGATCTTGCGGACCTGATCCGCAAGATCCTCACGAGATCGGCGGGGTCGAACGAACGGAGCCATCAATGACGAAGAGCACCCGCAAGCCGATCATCTCCGGCAACTGGAAGATGAACCTGAATCATTTCGAAGCGATCCAGACCGTGCAGAAGCTGCACTACTCGCTGCCGAAGGACGTCTATGACGACGTCGACGTGAGCGTCCACCCGCCGTTCACCGACATCCGCAGTGTGCAGACGGTCATCGAAGCCGATGGTCTCGAACTGCTACTCGGCGCACAGCACTGCCACTTCGAGGATTCGGGCGCGCTCACGGGGGAGGTCTCGCCGCTGTTCCTCGCCAAGCTCGACGTCAAGTATGTGATCTGTGGACACAGCGAGCGACGGGAGCTGTTCGGCGAGACCGACGAGATGGTGAACCGCAAGGTGCAGGCGATCCTCCGACACGGGATGATCCCGATCATGTGTTGCGGCGAGTCGCTCGATCAGCGCGAGGCCGACGAGACCGAAGCGGTCGTGCTCGCACAGGTCGAGGCGGGTTTTGCGTCGGTCACGGCCGAACAGGTCGCGTCGCTCGTGGTCGCGTACGAACCGATCTGGGCGATCGGGACCGG
>JBDSBE010000040.1:0-43579 GCA_039921745.1 Ilumatobacteraceae bacterium
CACGGAACCGAGACCGAGCACCTCGACGGGGGTCGACGGACCGGCGACCTTGATCTGCTCGCCCTTGTCGTTGATCATCGCACGGACCTTGCCCCACGCTGGGCCGGCCACGATCGGGTCGCCGACCCTCAGTTCGCCCTTGTCGACGAGGATCGTCGCAACCGGGCCACGACCCTTGTCGAGGTTTGCTTCGAGCACGATGCCCTTGGCACGCCCGGTGGGGTTGGCCTGGAGATCTTCGAGCTCGGCGACAACGGCGAGTTGGTCGAGGAGGTCGTCGATGCCGAGGTTCTCCAACGCGGACATCTCGACGACGATCGTGTCGCCGCCCCATGCCTCGGGAACCAGTTCCTGCTCAGCGAGTTCGGTGAGCACGCGTTGCGGATCGGCGTTGTCCTTGTCGATCTTGTTGACCGCGACCACGATCGGCACGTCGGCCGCCCTGGCGTGGTTGATCGCCTCGATCGTCTGCGGCATGACGCCGTCGTCGGCCGCCACGACCAGCACGACGATGTCGGTCGCCTGAGCACCGCGGGCCCGCATCTGCGTGAACGCAGCGTGACCGGGTGTGTCGATGAAGGTCAGCTTGTGACCGTCCTTCTCCACCTGGTAGGCGCCGATGTGCTGGGTGATACCGCCGGCTTCGCCGTCGACGACGTTCGCCGACCGGATGCGATCGAGCACGGTCGTCTTGCCGTGGTCGACGTGGCCCATGACCGTGATCACGGGCGGACGGACTTGGAGCAACTCCTCGTCGTCGTCGTCGCTGTCGTCGAACATCGCCTGCAGCTCGATCTCCTGCTGCTGACCAGGGTCGACGAGGAGGATGTCCGCGCCGAGGTCGAGCGCGAACAGCTCCATGTGCTCGTCGGAAAGCCCCATGGTCACGGTCAGCATCTCGCCGTGCGAGAGCAGGAACTTGATCACGTCACCGGCGGTGCGGTTGAGCTTCGGGCCGAACTCCTGGGCCGAGACACCGCGTTCGATGACGACGGTGCCGTCGGGCACCGGCGCATCGGCCGAGGTGAAACTCTGCTCCTGGGGCTGCAGCTCGTCGCGATCGCGACGACGACGCCGCTTGCTGCGACGAGGTGGGCGACGTTGCCCGCTCGGTCGACCGCCACCGGGTCGGGGGCCTCCCGGCCCACCACCGGGGCGACCGGCGAATCCACCGGGGCCGCCACCGCCGCCTGGACGACCGGCGTAGCCGCCGGAGCGACCGCCGGGGCCGGCGCCGGCGCTGGCGGGACGATTCGCCTCGGGTCGCGCCGACCCGGGCGGGGGGGGAATCGGCTTGCCGGATGCAGAGACAGGCCGCCCTGGGGGCGGCGGGATCGGCTTGCCCGACGGCGCACGTGGTGGCGTCGGATCTGCGGCGGGAGCGGCCTTGGCTTCGACGGCCTCGGGGCGCGGGGCCGGCTTCGGGGCGTCGGGGTCCGGGCGACCGCTCGAGATGACACGTTCGGGGGCCGATTCGGGGCCGGCGCTCGAAATCGTCCTCGGTGGCGGGGTCGCGGCGGCGGGCGGCGTGGCGGACGTATCGGTGTGCGACCCGGCCGGTGACCCAACTGGTGTCTCGGTGGGCTCGGCCGGGGCGGGCTGCTCGGCCGCCGGTGCGGTCGACTCGGTCGGCGCCGGCGGTGGGGCCGATGTGACCGGCGGTGGGGACGACTTGATGGGCTCGGGGGCCGGCGCGGCGGCTGGGGTTTCGTCGGCGGGGACCGGGGATTCGGCGGCGGCCGGGGACTCGGCGGCGGCCGGGGACTCGGCGGGGGCCGGGGTCTCGGCGGCGGCCGGCGGGGCGTCAGACGGCGCATCGTCCGCCGGCGCGTCGGCGGGGGCCTCCGTGGTGCCGGTGTCGGCGCTCTCCTTGGCCACGGACTGTGGGGCCGTCGCCTTCGTCGGAGACTTCTTCGCAACAGCGTTCTTGGCCGGCTTCTTCGGCTCGGGCTTCGCCTCTTCGGGCTGCACCTCGCGTGTCAAGCCGTCTCGCACCGCACGGCGACGCACCATGTCGGAGTAGGCCTCGTTGAGGGATGACGAATGGCTCTTGATCGGCACGCCGAGCACGCCGCACAGGTCGACGGCCTCGGCATTGGTCATGCCGAGCTCCTTGGCTAGTTCATGTACTCGAATGTTCTTCGCCACGCGGTGGGCAACCTTTCGTCGTTCTTCAGTCTCGCAGAGGTGGAGGCGATCCCCACCCGGTCGTTCAGTCGGTCATGTCGGTCGTCAACCGATCGATCGCTTCGGGCACCACGGTGGTGCGCCAGGCGCGATCGAAGGCCCGATTCCGGCGGGCCGGCTCGATGCATCCGGCCCCGCACAGCCACGCCCCGCGGCCGCGCCCGTGGCGGTCGACACGGATCGTGCCCGACGCATCGAGCACGCACCTGACGAGTCGTGTCTGCGGGTGCTGCTGGCGGCACCCGATGCACGTGCGGATCGGGACACGGCGGTCACCCGGCTGGCTCATCCTCGCCCTCGGCGGCGGTCGCGGCCGCCGAATCGGTGTCGGTCGATTCACCGTCGGTCGAATCAGCATCCGACGACTCAGCATCGGTCGAATCAGCATCGGTCGCGTCAGCGCCCGACGAATCAGCATCGGTCGCCTCGGCGGCTGCGGCTGCGGCGTCAGGGTCGTTCTGGGCGATCCAGTCGGACTGGCTGATCACCGAACCGTCGGCGGCGTGCCACTCCATGTCGCCGGTCTCGGCGTTCGCCTTCCACTCGCCCTCGGCGTATTCGACGTGGTCGTCGAGGTAGCTGCCGGCCGGCACGCCCTCGGCAACCTGCGTCTCCGAGCGGATGTCGACACGAACGCCGGTGAGGCGGGCTGACAGGCGGGCGTTCTGCCCTTCCCGTCCGATCGCCAAGCTGAGCTGGTGGTCGGGCACGATCACGTCGGCGGCGGTGCCGTCCTCGGAGATGTTGACCTGGTTGACCTTCGCCGGCGACAGGGCCTTGGCGACCATGTCGGCGAGGTCCTCGCTGAACGGCACGATGTCGATCTTCTCGCCGCGCAACTCGTTGACGACCATCCGGACACGGGCGCCGCGAGCACCGACACAGGCGCCGACAGGATCGACGTTGTGGTCGTTCGACCAGACGGCGATCTTCGTGCGATGCCCTGGCTCACGTGCGCAGGCCTTGATCTCGACGATGCCGTCGGCGATCTCGGGCACTTCGAGTTCGAACAACCGCTTGATGAGGCCCGGATGCGTGCGCGACACGACGATTTGCGGGCCCTTGACGGTCTTGCGGACCTCGACGATGTAGGCCTTCGCCCGGTCGCCCGGGTTCGGCCGCTCGTACGGAACCTGCTCGGCCTGGGGCAGCAGCGCTTCGACCCGACCGAGGTCGAGCAGCGTGTAGCGGGTGTCGGTCTGCTGGATGATGCCGGTGACGATGTCGCCCTCGCGGTTCGCATACTCCTCGAACTTGCGGTCGCGCTCGACTTCACGGATGCGCTGACTCATCACCTGACGGAAGGTCTGAGCGGCGATCCGTCCGAGGTCTTCACGGTCGGGCGTGTCGTCGCGCTCGTTGACCCAGTTGCCGTCCTCGTCGAGGTCGTAAGCGGTGAACGAGAAATCCATCGTCGTCGGGTTCACCTCGACGACGACCTCGTCGGCGGCACCCTGACGACGCTTGTAGGCGCTCGCCAGGGCGTCGACGAGCACGTGGAGGAGGTCGTCCTCCGACATCCCCTTCTCCTGGGCCAGGAGGCGGATGGCTTCGCTCATGTCGAGATTGCTCACGATGACTCCTTCTTCGATTTCGGCTTCGTCTGCTTGGTGCCCGCGCTCTTCTTCTTGGGCGCACCCTTGCCGCCCGGCTTTGGCTTGGGACCCCACACGAACACCGTGCGGGCCCGGTCGATGTCGGCGAGTTCGACGACCTGCTCGGTGAGGTCGCTGTCGTCGAGTCGCAGTGTCGCGGTCGTTTCGTCGGCTGCGATCAGCACACCGTCGAATCGGCGGGTCGGTGCGTTGGTGTCGGCGAGGCGCACGTTGATCGTCTTGCCGATCTCCCGCTGGAAATGGGCGGGGGTGCGCAGCGTGCGCTCGACGCCCGGACTCGTGACCTCGAGCGTGTACCGCCCGGGCATGGGGTCCTGGTGGTCCATCTCACGCGAGATCAAGCGGGTCGCGAGCGCCAACTTGTCCATGTCGACCCCGCCTTCGGAACCCGGCGGGGTGTCGATCGTGACGCGTAGCGTGCCGCCGCGCTGTTCGAGGTCGTAGAGGTCGAGATCGAGATCGGAGGCGATCGGTTCGATCAACGCACGGACTCGTTCGAGAACGGGACTGTCGGTCATGTCGATTCGCCTCCTTTCATGAAACAAGGCGTGAGCCGGAGCCCACGCCTTTCGGTCACCAAACCAATAGGGCCTCCCACTATAGCTACGCACACGCACTCCGCCCCCGTGGACCCCCGAAAGCCCCGGTGGCACTCCCACGCCCCCCGACTAGACCGCAGACCGTCCTGACAGATGCGGTGAGTGGACAGATCGCAGTCGATGCCGCCGACGACCCGGCCGGGACGAGCAGAATGACCCGATGCGACTGAGCTTCTCGTCGGCGCCGCCGAGCTCGTCTGATCACGGCGAACGCGACGACGGCGCTCGAAGGGCTGTGACCGGTCGGGTCATCGCACCGACTCTGGCGAACGGGTCGAAACTGTGTGACACCCAGCGACGAGGATGGGGGCATGCAGAACACCGGGGTGGCGATTGCGATCGAGGCGCTCGAGACCGCCGACCTCGGGGCTGCCGATTCAGGTGACTGTGTCGAACTCGTCCGTCATGTGAGGCTGGCCCGCGGCTGGCTGGATGCCGTCGAGGCGCGGATCTCGTCGCGGATGACCGAACTGTACGAAACCGATGGTGCCGCTCCCCCGGCCGACCTGCACGCTCGCTGCGGCGGCGTCTCGGCCGCCGACGGCAAACGCAAAGACCGCCGATCCAAGGCGATCGACGACGCTCCAGCGTTCGGCGACGCACTCGCGGACGGTCAGATCGGTGCCGCCCACGTCGACGCGCTGGCTGACGCCACCGCGCACCTCGACGACGACGTCAAGACCACGCTCCTCGACGAGTCGCCTGAGCAGTTCGCCAGGCACCTCCGCGATCGCGCCCGACGGCTCGAGCGCGACAACGGTCTGGAACGCAACGCCCGCCAGCGGCGGGAGACGTACCTGTCACGCAAACTCAACCTGCACACCGGCATGGTCGAGGGCCGCTACGCCTTCCATCCCGAACTTGCAAACCAGATCTTCGGTGCCGTCGACAAGTAGGTCTCTGCGATGGTCGCCGAGGGCGAACGGATCGGCGATCCGATGTTCGTCAACCGCTCAGTCGATCGGAACCTCCTCGCAGCCGAAGCACTCGGTCGGCTGGTGGCGGGCGGTCACCAGGCTGCTCGTCCGGCGCTCGCCGACATCACCGTGATCGTCGATGAGCAGACCATCGTCACGGGCGGGCTGCACGAACATTCGGTGTGCGAGACGGGCGACGGGCTCGGCATCCCTCCCGCATCGGTGCGGCGCCTGCTCTGCAACGGTCAGGTCACGCCGATCGTCGTCGATGCCGAGGGAAACGCCGTCAATGCAGGCCGTGCGGTCCGTCACGCCAACCGGGCTCAACGCCGGGCCCCGCGCGCGATGTATCGCACCTGTGCTTTCCATGGGTGCGACGTCGTGTTCGACCGGTGCGAGATTCACCACCTCCACCCTTGGGAGAGCGACGGCCCGACCGATCTCTCGAATCTCGCCCCGCTGTGCTCTCGGCACCACCACGTCGCGCGCGAGGGCGGGTGGAGCCTGCGACTCGAAGCCGATCGCACGCTCGTGATCCTGCAACCGGACGGGAACGAGTTCGCCCGGAGCCGGCCCGACCTACCTCGAGCGGACCACCGGAAACGACAACCCGCAGCGTGATGCACGCCTCCGCGATGACCAGAAACCGAGACCTCCCCGGCCCGTGACCGGTATCGTCGCTGCGTGCTCCGGATGTCGACCCTGTTCCTGCGAACGCTTCGTGACGACCCGTCCGATGCCGAGGTGCCGTCGCACCGTCTGCTCGTGCGAGCCGGCTACATCCGCCGCGCGGCACCGGGTGGCTTCACCTGGCTCCCGCTCGGCTGGATCGTGTACCGCAACGTCGAACGGATCGTGCGCGAGGAGATGGACGCCGCAGGCTTCCAGGAGGTGCATTTCCCGGCTCTGCTGCCCAAGGAGCCCTACGAAGCGACCAATCGCTACGAGGAGTACGGCGACAACCTGTTCCGTCTCCAGGATCGGCACGGCAACGACTTCATCCTCGCGCCGACCCACGAGGAGATGTTCACGCTGGTCGTGAAGGATCTGCTCGCGTCGTACAAAGATCTGCCCCTGTCGATCTACCAGATCCAGACGAAGTACCGCGACGAGGCACGCCCCCGGGCGGGCCTGCTGCGCGGTCGCGAGTTCGTCATGAAGGACTCGTACAGCTTCGACCTCGACGACGAGGCGTTCATGCGTTCGTACCAGCGCCACCGTGACGCGTACATCAAAACCTTCGATCGGCTCGGTCTGCCCGTCGTGATCGTCTCGGCGATGTCGGGCGCGATGGGTGGTTCGGCCTCCGAGGAATTCCTCGCACCGGCCGAGGTCGGTGAAGACACTTACGTGCGCTGCACGTCCTGCGACTACGCGGCCAACACCGAGGCCGTCCGGATCCCGGCTCCGGCTCCGCAGCCGTTCGACGAGGCCCGGCCGGCCACGGTTGTCGACACGCCGAACACGCCCACGATCCAGACGCTCGTCGACCACCTCAATGCGCACGCCGAGTTCGCACCGTCGAACGGCACGTGGGCAGCGGCCGACACGATGAAGAACGTGATCGTGAAGCTCCGTCACCCCGACGGCTCAACCGAACCGTTGGCGATCGGTGTGCCGGGCGATCGCGACGTCGACCTCAAGCGCCTCGGGGCGCAGGTCGAGCCGGCCGAGATCGAACCATTCGACGAAGCCGACTTCACGAAGTTCCCGACCCTCGTCAAGGGTTACATCGGGCCGGGCGCGCTCGGCGTCGAGGGCACATCCGGCATCCGGTTCCTCGTCGACCCTCGGATCGTCGACGGGACCCAGTGGGTGACAGGCGCGAACGAGCCCGGCAAGCATGTCGTCGACCTGACGTACGGTCGCGACTTCACGGCCGACGGCGTGATCGAGGCCGCCGAGGTCCGCACCGGCGACGTGTGCCCGAACTGCGGTCGCGAGATCGAGATCGCCCGCGGCATCGAGATGGGCCACATTTTCCAACTCGGCCGCAAGTACTCCGAAGCACTCGATCTGCAGGTGCAGGACGAATCGGGCAAGCGCGTGACCCCGACGATGGGCTCGTACGGCATCGGTGTGTCACGAGCCGTCGCCGCGCTCGCCGAGGCGAATCACGATGAGATCGGTCTGATCTGGCCGCGCGAGGTCGCTCCGGCCGACGTGCATCTGGTGCTCGCGGGCAAGGAGGGCGGGCCACAGCGCCCGGCCGCTGAAGCGCTGGCCGCCGACATGGAGGCAGCAGGCCTGCGAGTGCTCTTCGACGACCGCGAAGGCGTGTCCCCGGGTGTGCGTTTCAAGGACGCCGAGCTGATCGGTGTCCCCATCATCGTGGTGGTCGGTCGCGGCATCGTCGACGGCACCGTCGAGGTCAAGGATCGTCGGTCGGGCGACCGCCAGGACATCGCGGTCGGCGACGTCGTCGCCCAACTCCTCACCGTCGACTGAACAGCCCCGCCGACCGGCGTGGGTCAGACCCCCGTCGGGTGGTCGCGGCCAGTGGTCGCGGTCAGTGGTCGCGGTCAGTGGTCGCGGTCAAGTGGTCGCGGTCAGTGGTCGCGGTCAGCCGCCGACGAGGCGTCTGATGAAGGCCGCTTGACCGACGTGCTGGAGGCTGTCGTCGGCGATGCTGATCAGTCGGACACCCAGCGTGACAGGCGGGTCCCAGTCGTCATCGACCACACGATCGAGCTCCTCCGGGGTGAGGCGACGCAGCATGGCTTCGGTCCGCTGCTGGACAGCGTCGAGGTACCCGGTGATGGCGTCGGTCTCGGTCGGGCGGACCGACATCACTTCGTCCTCGGAGTGGCCGTATCCGGTGTTCGACGGGTCCGGCGCCAGGCCGAATCGGGCCGGCCAGTCACCGCTCACCCAGATCTGCTCCTCACCGAGGATCTCCGCGACGTGGTCGTCCTGCACCCGGGCGAGATGCCACAGCAGCCAGCCGACCGTATTGGCGCCATCACCCGGCCGCTCGACGAGCTGTTCGGCGTCGAGCCCGCCGGCAGCATCGGCCACGAGCGGAGGAATCCGCCCGAAGAGTTCCAGCAGGAGCTGCGACACGTCCATCACCCATCAGTATGCGCCTCTCGTGACCGTCAGTCATGGTTGAGATACCGCCAACCGGCCGCTTCGTCCATCACGAGCCGTCGACGCGGACCCTGCACGAGCGCATCCGCGAGCCCGTACCCGGCGTCGCCGTCCCACAGACAGATCCGGGCGCCGTCCGGGGCGTGGGCGATCTCAGTCTTGAACTCGATCGGATCTGCCGCGGCGATCGCCGACGCGACGTCGCCGTACCGCACCAGTTGCTCGAGCGTCACGAAGGTCGGAGGCGCGATCAACGCCTCACCAGATGCCTGCATCGCCAACGCGACCGCGGGCGCGATCCACCGATGCTCGATGATCTCACCGGATTCGATCGTCACGTGTTCGTCGAGGTGACGGTCGTCGGTTGCGGCCACGAAGAACCACGCCGAGAAACGGCGGCGAGAATCGTCCGGCGGCAACCAGTGGCTCCAGTACACGAGCGAGTCCTCGTCGATCGCGAGCCCGATCTCCTCGTGCGTCTCCCGCACGGCGGCGCGCCGAGCGGCCGGCATCGGATCCGGCTCACTGCCAGCAGGCACGTCGGCGTCGTCGATCTTGCCGCCGGGGAACGCCCACATTCCCCCGAACGCCGTGTCGACACCGCGATGGATCATGAGGACTTCGAGTTCCTCGTTCGGACCGTCGCGCAGCAGCACCACCGTCGCCGCGGGCTCCGCCGGCCGCTCGGGATTCGGGTGGTCGATCACGTCGATCCGCATCGATCGGACGTTACTGCCGGTGTGTCGCCGGGTCGGAGACGGTCATCAGACATCCTTCGTTCTGGGCAGGGAATGGACTGCTCTGGGCGTCCAGACGCTGACCAGAACGAAGGATGTCGTCAGGTGGAGACGGTCATCAGGTGAAGGATCCAGCTCGTGCCGCCGGTGTGGATGAGCGCATATCGGCGCGACCCACGTCGGCCGTCGAGGTCGACCACGAGCTTGTCCGGGCCGGATCGAATCGTCGTGTACGTGCCGCAGTCCGCGATCGACTTGGCGATCGCGCCGTCCACGCCCGCGACCGGCGTCGGATCGACGAAGTCGATGTGGTCGAGATCGTGATCGTCGACCCGAACGGCGAGGCGATTCTTCGACGGGTCGGTCGGCATCCCCTTCGGCAACGCCCACGACCACAGGGTGCCGCCGCCTTCGAGCCGGAGATCGAAGTGATGACGGCTGGCGTAGTGCTCGTGGAGCACGAATCGCCCATGCTCCCCCGGCGCCGATTCCACGGGCGACATGGGAGGCATCGGTCAGAGCCGGTCGAGTTCCTCGATCAGCTCGCTGACGGGGCGATACGTCAAGCCGGCGATCGCCCGATGTGCGTACCTGATCACACCGTCGGCATCGATGATGAAGGTGCTTCGGCGTGGGAAGCCGATCGGTCCGAGCGTTCCGTATGCGGCCGCGACCTTCTTGTCGGCATCGGCGAGGAGCGGGAAATCGAAGCCGTGCTTCGTCGAGAACGCGTCCTTGCTCTCGACGCTCTGCGCAGAGATGCCGACGATCTGTGCGTCGAGCGCCTCGAACTGGGTCAGACCGTCGTTGTAGGCGTTGAGTTGCTTCGTGCACACGGGCGTGTCGTCGCCCGGGTAGAACACCAGCACGAGCGGGCGACCCCGGAAGTCGGACAGCGAGTAGGTCGTGGAGTCCGTGCCGGGCAACGTGAAGTCCGGAGCCTGGTCACCGATGCCGACGCTCACGCCGTGGCTGCTTCCATCACGTCGTCACTGATGTCGAAGTTCGAGTACACGTCCTGGACGTCGTCGTTGTCCTCGATCGCGTCGAGGATCCGCATCAGCTTCCTGGCGTCCTCGACCGAGTCGACGGGAACCAGGTTGTCGCTGACCATCGGCATGTCGGCGGACACCACCGTGTACCCGGCGGCCTCGAGTCGATCCTTGACCTCAAAGGTGTCGCTCGGGTCGCACGTCACTCGCCAGGTTCCACCGTCGTCGGCGACGTCGTCGGCGCCTGATTCGAGGGCCGCCATCATCAACTCGTCTTCGTCCACGGGGCCGTCGATCAGCACGACACCACGCCTCGTGAACTGCCAACCCACCGCTCCGGGCTCGGCCATCGACCCACCCATCTTCGACAGGATGTTGCGCAGGTCTGCGCTCGTGCGGTTGCGGTTGTCGGTCAGGACGTCGATCAGCAACGCGACTCCGCCGGGGGCATACCCCTCGTAGGTGATGTCCTCGTAGACGCCACCGTCGCCTTCACCGGTCGCACGCTTGATCGCGCGATCGATTGCGTCGTTGGTCATCGACGCCGCCTTCGCCTTCTGGACGGCGGTCCGCAGGGTGGGGTTCATGTCGACGTCGCCACCACCCGCTCGCGCCGAGACCTCGATCTGTCGCGCCAGTTTGGCGAAGAGCTTCCCGCGCTTGGCGTCGGCGGCGCCCTTCTTGTGCTTGATCGTTGCCCATTTCGAATGGCCTGACATGTCAGATCTCCCTGTGCGGCTGGAAGCTGTCGATGAATTGTGCGTGCAAGCGGGCATCGCCCGCAAGCTCGGGGTGGAACGAGGCCACGGTAATCGGTCCGCTCCGCAGGAGCACAGGGACACCGTTGTGTTCGGCGAGCACATCGACGTCGGCGCCGATGCCCACGACTTTCGGCGCCCGGATGAAGACGCCGTGGAACGGAGCACTCCCGATCCCCAATCCGGGCACGTGGACGTCGCTCTCGAAGCTGTCGAGCTGACGGCCGTAGCCGTTGCGCTGGACCGAGATGTCGATCGCGGCGAACGCCCGCTGGTCGGCACGGCCGTCGATGATCTCGGCAGCGAGCAGGATCATGCCCGCGCACGTTCCGAACACCGGCATGCCGTCATCGAGCCGCTCGGCGATGCGGTCGAACAAACCGCTCGTGATCAGCAGCCGCGACATCGTCGTCGACTCGCCGCCAGGCATCACGAGCGCGTCGACGCGTTCGAGGTCGGTGGGCGTTCTGACCTGCAGGCTCGACGAACCGAGCGCTTCCAGCAGCGTCTGATGTGAGTGGAAGGCGCCCTGCAGCGCGAGCACCCCGATCATGGGGCGCGGGTCACCAACCGCGGTCGGCGTACCGCTGGTTGATCTCGTCCATCGCGATTCCGGTCATCGGTGCCCCGAGACCGCGGCTGACCTTGGCCAGGATCGATGCGTCACGGAAGTGGGTCGTCGCTTCGACGATCGCGGCGGCACGCCGTTCTGGCTCGTCGCTCTTGAAGATGCCGGAGCCCACGAACACGGCCTCGGCGCCGAGTTGCATTGCCAGCGCTGCGTCGGCCGGCGTTGCCAGCCCACCGGCGCAGAACAGCGGCACGGGGAGCTTGCCGGTCTCGGCGATCTCCTGCACGAGCGGCAGCGGCGCCTGGAGCTGCTTGGCCCAGTCGAAGAGTTCGGCGGAGTCGGCTTGACCGACGCGGCGGATGTCACCGAGGATGCTGCGCAGGTGGCGGACGGCCTCGATCACGTTGCCCGTGCCGGCCTCACCCTTCGAGCGGATCATGCATGCGCCTTCGGAGATGCGACGCAGTGCCTCACCGAGGTTGGTGGCACCGCACACGAACGGGACGGCGAACGCGTACTTGTCGATGTGGTGGGCTTCGTCGGCCGGGGTGAGCACCTCGGACTCGTCGACGAAGTCGACGCCGAGTGCTTCGAGGATCTGGGCCTCGACGAAATGGCCGATGCGGGCTTTCGCCATGACCGGGATCGAGACGGCGTCCTGAATTCCCTGGATCATGTCGGGATCACTCATGCGAGCCACCCCACCGTCGCGTCGGATGTCGGCCGGCACTCGCTCGAGCGCCATCACCGCGGTTGCACCGGCGTCTTCGGCGACCTTCGCCTGACCGGGGGTGACGACGTCCATGATGACGCCACCCTTCAACATCTCAGCGAGACCCCGCTTGACGGGGAACGACCCAGTGATCGACACCTGTTCGGACATGTGACCCATCGTAGCGACGCCGAGTCCGCTCCGCCCCGGTGGGGTCAGGGCGGCGGCGGGACGCCGGTGGCTCAGCCGATCGAGTCGGCGAGGCTGCGCAGGATCGACGCGGCACCGCCCTGGACCGGCTCACCGTGGCCCATCGCGACCGAGTCGACGTCGAACCCCGCCAGCTTGACGACCGAGGCGTCTGCCGCAGCCACGTCGGCGGTGAACCGCTCGTTCGACCCGGACAGCCCGGTGCCGTCATCGTTGCCCGTGAGGGCGTCGCCGGCCACGAGCAACCCGAGCGCAGGATCGAACAGGGAGATCGATCCGGGGGTGTGACCGGGGGTCGCGATGACCTCGAGCCCGAACACGTCATCGCCGTCGCCGACCCCGGTGATGGCGCTGGCCGAGGTGATGTTCGGGATGTCGAGTTCGCCGGCGTAGACCGACGCTGCGGTCGATCGTTCGAGTACGTCTGTCAGTGAGCCCACGTGATCGCCATGCGAGTGCGTCAGCACGACGTGGCGGACGTCGTCGAAGTTCAGACCGAGCACGCCGAGCGCTTCGCCGATCTGGTCGGCGCTGCCTGACGTGCCCGTGTCGACGACCGCCGCCTCCCGCCCCCGCACGAGCACGTACGCCGACACGAACCCGAGGCTCACCTGTGTCCAGCGGAGATCGTCACCCCCCGATTCGGCCGACGACGTCGCCGACGAGTCATCGGATGGAACAGCGGACGGGACGACGGGCGGGGCGGCGGTCTCGGCGTCACCGTTCGAGTCGTCGTCGCCTCCGGAGCAGGCCGCCAGCCCGCTGATCCCGCCGAGAACAGCGATTGCGAACGTCCCCCGTCCGAGGTCCGCAAGAAACCGGCGGCGCCCAACATGGTGCGCAGGCGCTGCGAAGCCCCGGGAGAGCGTTGGCCGGTGGTGCTGATGGTGATGCTGATGCTGATCGTGGTGGTGATGATGACCGTTGGGCGGCGAATGGGCTGGCATGTCGACGGCTCCGTTCGTTCGGCGACACCGCCATGGTGGCATCCCTGGGCCGGCGGCGTCGTGCATCCCGCCTCCACCGACCGGTCTACGCTCGGGGCATGACCGCCCTCGTCCTCACGGTCATCGGCGACGACCGGGCAGGGCTCGTCAAGGCGATCGCGACCGAGGTCACGGCGCACGGCGGCAACTGGGAGCGCAGTCAGATGGCCGAACTCGCGGGCAAGTTCGCCGGCATCGTGCTCGTGTCGATCCCCGACGACCGAGTCGCCTCGTTCACCGCGTCGATGACGCCGCTGAGCGGCTTGCTCGAGGTGGCGGTCCAGCAGGCCAACCCGGTCGATGACGACGCTGGCACGATCCGGTGGACGCTCGAGCTGCTGGGCGCCGACCGACCCGGAATCGTCAGCGAGGTCACGACGGTCCTCGACCATCACGGCGTGAACATCGACTCCTTGACGACGGGTACACGTGAAGCTCCGATGGCGGCAGAGATGCTCTTCGAGGCCGTCGCGCATCTCGAGATCCCCCCCACAACCGATGTGGTCGCGCTGCGCGTCGCACTCGAAGAGCTGGCCAACGAGCTGATGGTCGACATCGACCTCGCGACCTGACATCCGCGTCGACGGCCTGGTTGCGTTCAGTTGACCTGACGGTCTCGGCCCTCCCAGTACGGCTTGCGGAGTTCCGTCTTCAACACCTTGCCCGACGGGTTGCGGGGCAGTTCGTCGAGCCAATCGACCGATCTCGGGCACTTGTACCCGGCGAGATGCTCGCGGGCGAAGTCCATCACGTCTTCCTCGGTGAGCGACGCATCGGATCGCACGATCATCGCCTTCACCGTCTCACCCCACTCCCCGCTCGGCACACCGATCACGGCCACGTCGGCGATTCCGTCGTGCTTCATGAGCGCATTCTCGATCTCGGCCGGATAGATGTTCTCTCCGCCCGACACGATCATGTCTTTGACGCGGTCGTGGATGTAGAGGTACCCGCCCCGCATGTAGCCGGCGTCCCCGGTTCGGAACCAGCCGTCGACGATCGCGTCGTCGGTGGCGCGCTGGTTCTTCCAGTACCCCTTCATCACCTGCTTCGATCGCACCCAGACCTCGCCGACCTTGCCGTCGGGGACGTCGTCGAGCGTGTCCGGGCTGACGATCCGCAACTCGACGTCGCCCCACGGTTTGCCGGCAGCGCGAAGGAGGTGGGCCCGGTCGCCGCCCGGATCGTGGTCGCGCGGTTCGAGTTGCACGACCCCGCCGGTCGTTTCGGTGAGCCCGTAGGCCTGCATGAAGTCGCAGCCGAACAGCGACATCGAGCCGACCAGGACCGCTTCGCTGATCGGTGATGCGCCGTAGACGAGCGATCGCATCGACGAGAAGTCGGCATCGCTCGCGCCGGGCACGCCCAACACGAATTGCAGCACGGCCGGAACCAGGAGCGCGTGGGTGATGCCGAACTTCGGGATCAGTTCGATGATCTCCATCGGATTGACTTCTTTGGTCATCACGGTGTGGGCACCGTTGACCATGCCGGCGAGGGCCCAGCCGCTCCCGGCGATGTGGAACAGCGGCATCGCGACCAGGTTGACGGCGCTCGAATCGAAGTTCCACGCAACTCGCCCGGTGTCCATGGTGCCCATGAAGTTGTCGTTCGTCAGCTCGACGCCCTTCGGCAGGCCGGTCGTGCCCGACGTGTACAGCTGGTAGCAGGTGTCGCTCCCGACGATCTCGACGTTCGGATCGATCGCGTCGTAGCCGGCGATCCAGTCGGCGTACGTCTGATGGCCGGAGTCGGCGGCGTCACCGATCACGACGACCTTGCGCACGGTCGCCAAGTCCATCTTGGCGAGGTGCCCGAGGAAGTCGGGTCCGACGAACAGCATCTCGGCTTCGGCGTCGTCGATGATGTACTGCATCTCCGGGGGCGCCAGGCGCCAGTTGACGGCGACCGACACCGCGTTGATCTTCGCTCCGCCGAACAGGTGCGTGAAGTACTCGGGCGTGTTCTTGTCGAGATAGGCGATGCGGCTGCCGGCGCGGACGCCGAGGTCGATCAACCCCTGTGCCACCTGCTGCGCTTCGTCGTCGATCTCCAGGTAGGTCCACGTCCGGTCGCCTGCGGTGAGTGCAATCCGGTCCGGGGCTTTCGCGGCCCAGTGCCGGCTGATCTCGGCCAGGCAGGTGATCTCGCCGGGTTGCGGTCGCAATGGATCGATGTCGCCGTCCATGGTCAGACGCTTCCTTCGTGCACGATCACACCGCGAATGTTCTCACCGTCGCGCATCGCCTGATAGCCGACGTTGATCTCGTCGAGCGGATACGTGCAGGTGATCAGCTCGTCGAGTTTCAGCGTTCCGGCCTGGTACATCGAGAGGAGGTTCGGGATGTCCGCCCTCGGATTCAACGAACCGAAGATCGTGCCCTTGATCTCTTTCTGCCACATCGCGAGTTCGAACAGGTTGACCGACGATTCGGTCTGGGACATCGGCGCAATCGCGGTCACGACGATGGTGCCGCCCTTGCCGGCGAGACCCGTGCCGAGTTTCATCATGTCCCCGTGGAGCACGCCCGGGGTCATGATCACCGCGTCGGCCATCTGACCCATTGTCATTTCCATCACCGGGGCGACGGCGTCCTCCATCGACGCATAGGTGTGGGTGGCACCGAACTCCATCGCTTGCTCCCGCTTGAACTCGACGGGGTCGATCGCGATCACCCGCTTGGCGCCGGCCATCGCCGCACCCTGCACGGCGTTGATGCCGATCCCTCCGATTCCGACCACGACGACTGTGTCACCCGGGCGGACGTCGGCGCGGACCGTCGCCGACCCCCACCCCGTGGCGACACCGCACGAGACGAGGGCCACGACGGCGAGCGGCAGGTCGGCGTCGACCGGGATGACCTGTGACTCGGCAACGCATGAGAACTCGGCGAACGTGCCGAGCTTGGCGAACAGCGCGATGTCGCCGTCGTTCGTGCGGTGCCGACTGGTGCCGTCCGTGATCATGCCCGCCAGAAATGCTCCGCTTCCCGCGTCGCACAGGTTCTGCTGGCCCCGCGAGCAGTACCGGCACCGGCCGCACGACGGCACGAATGAGGCCGAGATGTGATCGCCGACTGCGACGCTCGTGACTCCGGGACCGACCTCGGCGATGACGCCGGAACCTTCGTGGCCCCCGATGATCGGGAAGATCGACTCGATCCCCATGTGCTCCATCGCCTCGGGCGGGGGGACGAAGTCGCCCGTGACGAGATGCTCGTCGCTGTGACACAGCCCGGCGTGGGTCCATCGCACGAGCACCTCGCCCGCTTTGGGCGGGTCGACCTCGATCTCCTCGATCGTCCATGGGCGATCGACACCCCGGATGACCCCTGCCCTGCACTTCATGTCGACCCCCAGTCGCGCGGCACCCTGCTGGCGCATGCCGACGCGACTCTGCCACACAGCCGGACGTCCCGCCCTGGTGGGGGTCGGCCCGCATTCACGGTCCGGGCGGACGGATCGAGCAATCAAGACTGTCTCAGGCTTCGTCAAGGGCGCGCCGAGTCGAGTCGATCAGAGTGCACCCGCCGGTGGCGGGCGAATCGGAAAGGACGCGACATGAACCACATTTGGAGCATCACCACGCGACGACGCACCGTCGGCTCGGTCGAGTTCGTCTGCCCTCGATGCGGTCTCGACCGTTCGGGGCACGACATGATCATCCGCTCGTGGAGGTGTGTGGGGCGTGTCCCGGTCGCCCCCGTCGGCGACGAGGAGCGAGCGGTGGTGTGCGTCGAGTGCGGGCATCAGTGCGATATCGGCGTGCTCGAGATCCCGACCACGGCGCAGCTCGCCGTGCTGCTCGAACGGGCGTCCGTGTCGGCCGTTGCGATCGTCGTGCGAGCATCGACGATGCGCGAGGCCGCTGCGGTGATCGCGCGATCGATCGAGACGTTGGCCGCCGACGGATACGCCTACGACGAGGCCCGGTTGATGTCGGAGATCGGCCAGGGCACGCGGGAGAGCGATCAGCACCACATCAGGAAGCTTCGCCACGAGCTCACCCATCACGGCAAGTTGGGTTTCGTGCATCGCGCGAGCGCCGTCGTGGCGACCGATGGCCCGCCCAG
Organism: Ilumatobacteraceae bacterium; assembly: GCA_039921745.1. Classification (GTDB taxonomy): domain Bacteria; phylum Actinomycetota; class Acidimicrobiia; order Acidimicrobiales; family Ilumatobacteraceae; genus Ilumatobacter. The sequence continues at coordinate 17,449 of JBDSBE010000040.1, forward strand.
CCCGGCCCACCAGGAGGCACTGATCGCCATCGGGAGCGCGCTCGGTGTGGCCGCTTCGCACGTTCGTGATCTCATCCTCGTGAACGGAGATCGCGTCGACGTCTGAGTCGGCACCCGGCAGGTGACTGCTGCTGCGGGCTACGGTCCGCTGACGTGGTCGCACCCAGCGCAGCCGCTGTCGGCCGGCCCCGTCGGATCGGCCGGCGGGTCGTCGTCATCTCGTTCGTCGCGTTCCAGTTGGCGTTCATCGTGCGGGCGTACTGGGCGCCGCATCGTGAGTTCGGTTACCAGATGTTCCCCGAGGCGAGCACGTGGCGGGCGGACATCGTCCGGGTGACGACCGACGGGCGCCGGGTTCCGATCGACGACGACTGGGGCGACTACCGCTGGAACGACCTGGCTGGTGTGCGTGGCCTGGCATTCCCGTGGCGTGAGCATCACGCCGACGCGGGGATCGACAATCAACTGGCGTTTCTCGACGAGGCACTGGACTGGGTCGCGACGAACACGCCCGACGACCTCGAGACCAGCTATCTCCAAGCCGACGTGACGAGCTCCCGGAACGGACGGCCCGTCGAGACAACCGTCCTGCGAAGCGAGCCCCGGGATCTGCCCTGATGATGGAACGGATGGTGGAGCGCTTCGACGCCCTGCTCGCCGAACGGGTCAGTGTGCGGTCGCTGGCCGTCGTGCGAATCCTGGTCGGTGCCGTCGCCACCGTGCACCTGTGGCCACTCCTGCGCTCGGCGCTCGCCGGCGACACCGACGTCGATCGGTTTCGCCACCCGTATGCGTCGTGGTTGCCGGAGCTGTCGCCGACACCGTTCACCGTGCTGTTGGCGGTGGGGTTCGTGGCGTCGATCGCGATGTCGGTCGGCCTGGCGACTCGCACCTCGTCGATCACGACGTTCGGCGTGGTGGCGTACCACCTTGCGCTGTCGACGACTCACATGCACAACAACCGTGCCTACCTGGTGTCGGTGCTGGCGATCCTGGCGATGGCGCCGAGTGGGCGGGCGGTGTCACTCGACGCTCGACGCGCCGAGCGGGCGGGGACGCCACTCGACCCGACGATGGCGGCGTGGCCACTCTGGCTCCTGCGGTTCCAGTGCGCAGTCGTCTACGCAGCCTCCGGGTTCAGCAAGTTGATCGACCCCGACTGGTTCGGCGGGGCAGTCACGTGGGGGCGGGTCGCCGCCCAGGAGGCGATGGTCCGGAGTTCCGTACTACCGAGCTTCCTCGCCGGCCTCGTCCTGGATCGGAATGTCCACACGTTCGCGGCGAAATTCATCGTGCTCACCGAACTGTTCGTCGCATGCGGCCTGTGGTGGCGCGTCACCCGGCGGTGCGCGGTCGCCGCTGCGGTCGTCTTCCACGTGATGATCGGCCTGACTGCCGACGTCCAGGTGTTCTCGTACCTGGGGCTCGCCGTGCTGTTCGTATGGGCGCCACCGACGATGTGGGATCGACGGTGGCCGATGTTCCAGAATCGAGGGATGCGAGAATCGGACATCGAAGGCTCGATGACATGAGCGAGGTCGGCCGACGGCTCGGCACGCTCGTCGCCGTCATCGCCGGGTGCGTCGTCCTCACGGTCGGCGTGGCAGCGCCCCCCGAACGGTGTCCGACGCTCACACCGTCGGAGCTGACGGCGGCGACCTCGGCCGCGGCCGGGTGGTTGATCGACAACCAGAACCCGGACGGAACCTGGCTGTACGAATACGACCGCATCACCGACGCTGCGAGCAACGATTACAACGTCGTGCGCCACGCCGGCGCGATGTCGGCGCTCTACCAGGCCGGCAATCGTGGTATCGCAGGCGCCCTCGAGAGCGCTGATCGCGGTCTCGCATGGGCCCTCGACCACACGGTCGAGCGTCACGAATGGATCGGCGTGACCGACGGCGACAACGTGCAAGCGGGAACGAACTCGCTCCTGATCGCAGCGCTCGTCGAGCGCCGACTCGCGACCGGTGACCCGGCGTACGACGCGCTGATGTCGGGGCTCGCCCGGTTCTTGACCGCTCAGCAAGAGCCGAACGGGTCGCTGCTCGCGTACTACGACCTCGAGCCCGACGCCCCACGACCGGACACCTACTCGATCTACTACACCGGCGAGGCCTACTGGGCGCTCGGGCGGATGCACAACCTCGAACCCGACGCCGATTGGGGTCGAGCCGCCGACCAGATGGGGAGCTACATGGCCATCATCCGTGACGATGCCGAAGACCTCTGGCCACCACTGGCCGATCACTGGTCCGGGTATGGCCTTGCCGAGACGGCGGCATTCCCCGAGCGCACCGCGGGCGCTCCGCTCACCGATGCCGAGCTCTCGTTCGTGCGTCGACAGGGCGGGATGATGGGTCAGCGCGTGCGATCGATCAGCCAACGATTCGGGCCGTGGGGTGTCGCCGTCCGCGGCACGTTCACCCCACGCGGCGGCGGGTACGGCGTGTTCGGCGAAGGGTTGGCAGGCCTCTGGCGAGCATCGCAACTGGACGACCGCCTGGCGGACGAGCGCGCCTCGCTCGGCGAGCGCGCCCTGTGCATCGTCGGCCTGGCCGTGGATGCCCAGGCCGACGCCGACGCTGCGGCTGCGTACGCAGACCCGACCAAGGTCGAGGGCGCGTGGTTCATCGACGACGTGACCCGGATGGACGACCAGCAGCACGCGCTCAGTGCGCTGCTCTTCGCGACGCCGATCCTCGCGGCCGGCCCGTTCGACACGGGCACGCCGTCGCCGGCGCTGTGGGTGTGGCTCCTGGCGGTGTTCTGCACGATCAACCCGCTGCGCGCGTCGTTCGGCATCCCTCACGACCAGGGCAGTTCGCGTCGGGTACGGCTCGCCGCGGTCGGCGGCGTCGTCGGCGCACTGACGCTGCTCGCTGTCGGAGCGCTCAGTGGATGGTTGATCGAGGTGGGTGAGACGAGTGCCCCTGCGGTTCGGCTCGCGGCCGGCAGCCTGTGTCTGCTGTCAGCCGGGATGGACCTGGCGCGCCGACCCGTGGTCGACGAACCGACGCTCCCGGGGTGGCGGGCGGCGCTCATGCCCGTGACAGCTCCCCTGTTCGTACGACCGGTGATGGTGGTCGCGGGTCTGGCGCTCGTCGCCGACCACGGCATCGGCGCCTATCTACTGGCGCTCGCGCTCACGGCAGGCTCGATGGTGGCTGCGACCGCGCTCGACGTCGGAGCCGATCGTCCGGGCGCGGTCTGGATGTCGCGCCTGATGTCGGCCGTGGGGATCGCCGTGAGCGTGCTGCTGATCGCCGACGCCGTCTTCGACATCTGAGCGCGAGCGGGCGCCCCGGTCAGCCCGCTGGTTCGACGATCTCGACGCGCAGGACGTTCGACGCGACCGCCTCGTTCGACGAACCCGCGACCACGGGCACGATCTGCCCGACGTCGAGGTAGCCGCGATCGCGGAGTTCCGCGAGCATCCGGCGTGCACGTCCGGCGTCTTCACCGTGCGACTGGGCGAGGATCGGTGTCGCTCCCCAGACGAGATTGAGCTGGCGGAAGGATCGCTCACTGTCGGTCACGGCCAGCACCGCCGCGCGCGGGCGGTACCGGGTCGTCGCCCGAGCGGTCGCTCCACTCCCCGTGATGCACACCACGGCCGGTGGGGCGAGCGCGGTGATGGCCCGACTCGCGGCGGCGGACACGGCGTTGGCGATTCGCCGGTTGTCGTCGGTGGCGGCCATCTGGCCCATCTCCTCGACCGACCGGGCCCACGACTCGAAGTCGAACGTGTCATCGGCGTTGCGCAGGATGTCGTCCATCACCCGCACGACGTTCACGGGGTCTGTTCCGATTGCGGTCTCACCCGACAGCATCACGGCCGACGTGCCGTCGAACACGGCATTGGCGACGTCGGAGACCTCGGCGCGGGTCGGCTGCTGGTGGTCGATCATCGATTCGAGCATCTGGGTCGCCGTGATCACCGGGCGCCCGATCCTGACCGTCGCCGCGATGATGCGCTTCTGGAGTGCGGGGAGTTGGGCGAGCGAGCACTCCAGGCCGAGGTCGCCGCGGGCAACCATGATCGCGTCCGAGACTTCGAGGATCTCATCGAGGTTGTCGACCGCCGACTGGGTTTCGATCTTGGCGACGACGACCGGGCCGACGGGCGGCGGCGGAACACCGAGCGAGCGGATGTCGGCTGCGGTCCGGACGAACGAGATCGCGACCATGTCCGCGCCGGCCTCCACGACTGCTGCGAGAGCCTCGCGATCGAAATCGGTCGGGGTCGAGATACTCAGACGGTCGGACGGAATGTGGACCCCCGGTCGACCGCGCATGGTGCCGCCGTTGATCACCGTGGCCCTCACGGATCGCTCACCGATCTCGTCGACACGGAGCGATGCCGAGCCGTCACCGAGGTGGAGCACGTCGCCCGGCTGGACGTCGTCGGCCAGAGCGTCATGACTGACGTGGACCAGGTCGGCCGTGCTCGGATCGGTACCGGGTCGCAACTCGACGACGGCACCGGCCGCGAGCGTGACCCCCTCGTCGCCGAACGTCCCGGCGCGCACTTTGGGCCCGGGCAGATCGATCAGGACCGCAGGTTCGCGCCCTGATGCAGCGCCGACCTCTCGGATCAGCGCCATCCGGTCGAGCACGGTTTGGATGCTGTCGTGGGCCATGCTCAGCCGAAAGACGTCCACGCCGGCGTCGATCAGCGCCCTCAACTGTTCCGGCGAGTCAGAAGCTGGGCCGACAGTGGCGACGATCTTGGTGCGCCGGGGTGCGGAGGTGCGGGGCATGAATGTCCTTTTCGGTCGCCGTCAGGCGACGCTGCGAGCGGTGATGGTCATCCCAGAGTGCTGGATGCGTGTCCCAGCGTACGGGATCGGGACGGGTGATCGATTCGACGTTCCATTCAGGTCGTCGCGCCGCGCATCAGCGCCGGCCGAGGGGCCGATAAAACCGTTCGTCGTACTCGTTGACCATCCGGCCGGCGGTCACGAGCGGGCCGAGATGTTCGAGCATGGCCGCCGTGGTGGCCCACCACCGGTCACGATCGGCAACGGTCGGAACGACGTCGGACGTCACCAACTCGTGCAGCGCAACCGACTCTGCATGGTCGCGCGCCGTGGTGTCGTGCTCGTCGCTCGTCGGGATGCTCCAGCCGATCCCGTCCACGTACCAGTCCGCCCACCATCCGTCGAGGATCGACAGGTTGAGACCGCCGTTGAGCGCCGATTTCTCCCCGCTCGTCCCGCACGCCTCGCGAGGTCGCACGGGGTTGTTCAGCCAGACGTCGCACGCAGAATAGAGCACCTTGGCGATGTCGATGTCGTAGTCGGGAATCAACGCGAACCGACCCTGCGCCTCGTCGGATGCTGCGAACTCCGCGACCTCTCGCAGCACCGCCTTGCCAGGGCCGTCGGCGGGATGTGCCTTGCCGGCGAACACGAACTGGGCGCCGGCGTCGAGCGACCGGCGCAGACCGTCGCGATCGCGCAGCAGCAGTGCGGCGCGCTTGTAGGTCGCAAACCGTCTCGCGAAGCCGATGATGCACCCGTCGAGATCGAGGTGTACCCCCGTCCGATCTGCAACGAGATCGACCAGGGCACGTCGTCCTGGTGCCCGAGCCGTCGCGAATGCGTCCGGGTCGACCGCGCCGATCCTCGCCCATGCCGCGGCGTCGCCGTTCGCCCAGCCGGCGCCGAGGTGATCGTCGTACAACGACTCGAGCTCGGGGCTGACCCACGTGCGGGCATGCACGCCGTTGGTAATGCCCTCGACTGCCGCCGCTCGCGGCAACGACGCGAACAGGGAGCGGCTGACGCCTGCGTGCAGCTGGCTGACGCCGTTCGCGCGCCCGCACAGCTCGAACGCGAGCGCCGCGGTGTTGAACGGCTCCTCCAGGTCGTCGCTGGGGAGGCGGGCCCAATCGAAGACCGTCTCGACGTCGATGCCGATTCTCGCCGCGAGACCGACGAGCTCCGGCTCGACGATCGACCGGGCGAACCGGTCGATCCCCGCCGGAACCGGCGTGTGGGTCGTGAACAGTGCCTGGTCGCGGACGTGGGCGACTGCTTCGTCGACCGTGTCGCCGGCGTCGACCCGCTCGCCCAACAACTCGAGCAGCAGGAAGCACGCATGGCCCTCGTTGAGGTGGAACACCTGCGGTGCGAGCCCGAGCGCCCGCAGCGCCCGCGTCCCGCCGATGCCCAGCACGAGTTCCTGGCGCAATCGGTGCAGTCGGTCGCCCGAGTAGAGCCGATCGGTGATCGTGCGACCCCACGCCGGATTGGTGTCGACGTCGGTGTCGAGCAGGATCAGCGGCGTCGCCCCGACCATCTGCTTCCAGATGCGGCACGCGATCTCCTCGCCCCCGATCGTGACGTGCACGATCTGGCCGGTGTCGATGGCGCCGACCAGCTCGGGCTCGACGGTTTCGAACCGCTCGTGCTGACGATGCCCGTCGATCGACTGGCGAAAGAAGCCCTGACGGTAGAACAGGCCCACCCCGGCCAGCGGGATCGCGAGATCGCTCGCACCCTTCAGGTGGTCTCCGGCGAGGATCCCGAGCCCACCGGAGTACTGCGGCAGTTCGGCAGCGACCCCGAACTCAGGGGAGAAGTACGCGATCCCGACCTCGTCGACCGATGCGATCACCGACGTCAACTCGGCGTGGAGTGTTGCAATCCTGTCGGCGTGCTCCCCCAGCCACCCGTCCAGCGCATCGCCGCTCGAATCGGCGAGCGCGGCGACCGGGTGCTTGGCGTCGGCGGCACCCGGGAGGCTTCCGAGCAACTCACGGGTCGGTGTGTGCCACGACCATCGGTGGTTCGCGGCGAGATCGGCGAGGAGTTGAACAGTCATCGTCTTCCAGATCGGCAAGTGAGGTGGGCGTGGCTGCACGGTGAGCCACCGGACGACCTCGGACCATAGCGGGATCTTTCTGCAAGCGCTTTCAACCGTGTGGCTGCTGGCCCACTCGGGTTCAGAGCACCGCACTCTGGGTAGTGTCGGCGCCATGCCCCAGGTGCTGATCGAGCGGTACGAGCTCGGGCGCGTCATCGGCGCCGGGGGGATGGCCAAGGTGCACCTTGCGACCGACTCGTTCCTTGGGCGCACCGTTGCCGTGAAGGTGCTGGACGACGTCGCCGCCAAGTCGGCCGACCCGGCGTCGCGAGACCGGTTCTTGAAGGAGGCCCGCTCCGCAGCCGGCTTCGCCCATCACAACGCGGTGTCCATCTACGACGCCGGCGAAGACAACGGCGTGCTCTTCATCGTGATGGAGTACGTCGACGGCGAGACACTCGCTTCGAAACTCGCTTCGACCTCGCGTCTGTCGGCACGTGAGTCGGCATCGATCGCCTCGCAGATCCTCGATGCGCTCGCCGCCATGCACAGCGAAGGCATCCTCCACCGCGACGTCAAGCCGGCGAACGTGCTGCTCACCTCCGCCGGCAAGGTCAAGCTCACGGACTTCGGCATCGCGAAACGCCTCGACGAGATCGACGAGGCGCTGACGTCCGCCGGCACCGTGATCGGCACGCCGCGATACCTCGCCCCGGAGCAGGCGGTCGGCGGTGAACTCGGCCCGGCGACCGACGTGTACCTCACCGGCATCGTGCTCCACGAGATGCTCACCGGCGAGCGCTCGCCGTCGGCGCTGATGGGCGTCCCGACGCAGACGCCCGACCCGCGCCGCCTCCGCCCCGAGGTGCCCGGCGGGCTCGCGGCCGTCGTGACCCGGGCGCTCGAGTACCGACCGGAGCGGCGCTACGCGACCGCGGGCGAGATGGCGACGGCGTTGCGGGCCGCTTCGATCGATCTCCCTCACGAGCCCGAGCCGCCCCAGGTCGAAGAAAAGGCGACACAGGCGCTCCCGGTCGCGGAGCGGCAACCGGATCCGACCGCCGTGGTGCAGGCCGCTTCCGACGATCACCGACGTGCCGGAGCGGACGCGCCGCCGACGCCACCCACGCAGACGTTCAAGACGGCCCGTGACGACGAACCGGGCAACCTGCTGCGCTGGATCCCGATCGTCGCGGCCGGACTGCTGGTGCTGATCGTGGTGATCTTGCTCGTCTCCAGCCTCGGTGGCAACGACACAGTGCCCGATCAGCAGGCCCAGACGACCCCGCAGTCCGGGGCCGAGTTCCTCGCCGCGATCCGCGCCGACCCCGAGCAGTACGGCTCTCGCGGCCCCGAGATCAGAGATCAGCTCGACGCCGTCCTGGCCGAGACCGATCCCGGCCGCAGGGCCGAACTGCTCGACGCGCTCAAGGTCAACATCTTCGTGTGGGCGGCCGAGGGAGACCTCGACACCGCCGTGGGCGGGCTGGTCGACCAGGCACTCGACGGGTGACCATGATGACGGCCGCCGTCGGAGCGTCCGGCCCCGATCCGCACCTGGCAGACACCATCGGCACCTGGTCCGGCCACTCCGAGCCTGCGTTCGACGCCGGCGACATCGTCCGCTCGATCCATCACGTGCGGACGCCGGCGTTCGTCGTCGTCGACCCTGTCACCGGCCGTCGTGGTCTCGCGAGCGAAGGCGGCTTCGACGCGCACGGGACGACCGGGGGGTTTCCCGTGCTGGCTGCATTCCCGGCGCTGTATCCCGAGTGGCTCGGCGACCGGAGTTTCAACGAGACGCACGGGACGCGATTCCCGTATGTCACCGGCGCGATGGCGAACGGAATCGCCACGACCCGACTCGTCATCGAAGTGGCACGCGCCGGATGCCTCGGTTTCTTCGGAGCGGCAGGTCTGGGGCTCGACGTCGTCGCGGCGGCGGTCGACGAGCTCATCGCAGCACTGGGCGAATCCGGAGCGCCGTGGGGGTGCAACCTGATCCACTCCCCCCAGGAGCCGGCCCTGGAGAACGCCGTGGCGGCGATGTACATCGAGCGAGGCGTGACCCGGGTGTCCGCGGCCGCCTTCATGGCGCTCACGCCCGCCATCGTCCGCTACTCGTATCACGGGGTCCGAACCGACGCGACCGGGTCCGTCACTCGACCGAACACGGTGTTCGCGAAGGTGTCCAGGCCCGAGGTCGCTCGCCATTTCATGCGGCCCGCTCCGCAGAGGATGCTCGACGATCTGGTCGCACGAGGATGGTTGACCGCCGCCGAGGCCCGGCTCGCGGCGTCGCTGCCGGTCGCCGAGGACATCACGGTCGAGAGCGACAGCGGGGGGCACACCGACAACCGACCGCTCGGTCCCTTGTTCTCGGCGATGCAGGCCGCCCGCGACGAGATCGTCTCTGCCGAGGGCTACGCCCGGCCGATCCGACTCGGCGCGGCCGGCGGGATCGGAACCCCGCAGGCGGTCGCCGCGGCGTTCGCGCTCGGCGCGTCCTACGTCCTCACCGGGACCGTCAACGAGGCGTGCGTCGAGTCGGGTTTGTCGACCGACGGCAAGGACATGCTGGCAGCCGCCGATTTGGCCGACGTGGCGATGGCTCCTGCGGCCGACATGTTCGAGCTCGGCGTCGACCTCCAGGTGCTCAAACGGGGGACCATGTTTGCGCCACGGGCTCGCAAACTGTACGAGCTCTACCGAACCCACGCGTCACTCGATCAGATTCCCCCGGACGAGCTCGCCGACCTCGAACAGAAGGTCCTGGGCATGACGATCGACGAGTGCTGGCGAGCGACGCGCGAGTTCTGGCTGCAGCGCGATCCCGACCAGGTCGTCGAGGCCGAACGCAACGCCCGTCACAAGATGGCGCTCACGTTCCGGAGCTACCTCGGGTTGTCGAGTCGGTGGTCGATCGACGGCACTGCCGGGCGGCGACTGGACTACCAGATCTGGTGCGGCCCGGCGATGGGTGCCTTCAACTCCTGGACCGCCGGGTCGTTCCTGGCCGAACCTCCGAACCGTACGGTCGCCCAGGTCGCGAAGAATTTGCTCGAAGGCGCTGCCGTACTGACGCGAGCCCACCAATTTCGGACATACGGTGTACCGGTACCGCCCGAGGCGTTCGACTTTCGACCACGCCGCCTCGAGTGAGCCGCTCCGTGCCGCGACCGGCCCAATCGGGTCGAGCCAGTGAGGATGTATCGATGACGAACGAGCAATCGAACCGACCGCCGGTCGCGATCGTCGGGGTGTCGGCGCTGTTCCCCGGCTCGGTCGACTCGACGGGTTTCTGGAGTGACATCCTCGCCGGCACCGACCGGATGACGAGCGTCCCTGCGACCCACTGGCTGATCGACGACCACTACGACCCGGACCCCTCGACGCCCGACAAGACGTACGGTCGGCGCGGCGGGTTCCTCGATCCGATCGACTTCGACGCGCTGGGTTTCGGCGTGCCGCCGAGCGCCCTGGCGTCGACCGACACGGCTCAGCTGCTGGCGCTGATCGTGGCGCAGCGCGTGCTCGACGACGCCGTGCGCGGTCAGTTCGTCGAGCTCGACCGCAGCCGAGCTTCGGTCATCCTCGGCGTGACGTCGGGCCAGGAGCTGCTCGGTGCGATGGCGAGTCGCATGAACCGTCCGATGTGGCTCCAGGGGATGCGGCGGGCCGGGATCGCTGAAGACGTTGCCCAGGAGGCGTGCGACCGGATCCTCGCCCTGCACCCCGAGTGGACGGAGAGCACGTTCCCCGGTCTGCTCGGCAACGTGGTGGCGGGACGGATCGCCAATCGGCTCGATCTCGGGGGCACCAACTGCGTCACCGACGCGGCCTGTGCGTCGTCGTTCTCGGCGATGTCCATGGGGATCAACGAGCTCTACCTCGGTGACAGCGACCTCGTCATCGCCGGCGGTGTCGACACCATGAACGACATCTTCATGTACATGTGCTTCTCGAAGACGCCAGCCCTCTCGAAGACCGAAGACGTGCGTCCGTTCTCCGACGAGGCCGACGGCACGATGCTGGGCGAAGGGATCGGGATGGTCGCACTCAAGCGCCTCGCCGATGCCGAGCGTGACGGCAACGACATCTACTGCATCGTCAACGGGGTCGGGGCGAGTTCTGACGGCCGGTCGAAGAGCGTGTACGCGCCGGTCTCGTCCGGCCAGGCCCGGGCACTCGAGCAGGCGTACGCGAAGGCCGGCTACGGGCCCGATTCCGTCGAACTGGTCGAAGCGCACGGCACGGGGACCGTCGCCGGTGACGCCGCCGAGTTCGGCGGCCTCGAGCTGACCTTCGATGCGTCCGGACGCCAGGACCGACAGTGGTGTGCGCTCGGGTCGGTCAAGAGCCAGATCGGGCACACGAAAGCCGCGGCCGGCGCGGCGGGGCTGTTCAAGGTCGTCATGGCGCTGCACCATCGCGTGCTGCCCCAGACGGCGAAGATCGATCGGCCCAACCCCGAACTCGATCTGGACCACTCACCGTTCTATCTCAACACCCGGACCCGCCCTTGGGTGCGGGGCTCGGATCACGAGCGCCGCGGCTCCGTCAGCTCGTTCGGGTTCGGCGGGTCGAACTTCCACGTGACGATGTCGGAGTATCGCGGCGAGGGCGTCCGCGCCCCGCGCCTGCGGACGGCCGACGTCGAGTTGGTGATCCTGTGCGGCGTCGACGGCAGCGACATCTTGGCGACCGCAGCGCGCCACCTCGACGACGCCACCCGCAACGGTGCCCTCCGACACCTCGCACAGACGAGCCAGCTCGCGTACGACGCGAGCGCGCCGGCGCGGTTGGCGATCACGGCGACCGACGAGGCAGATCTGGCCGACAAGCTGCGTCAGGCGATCAGCCGGATCGAGGCCGACCGCACGGGAAGCTTCTCGATGCCGACGGGCATCCACTTCCGGACCGGCGGGCACACGGGCGACATCGCGTTCCTGTTCCCCGGCCAGGGCAGTCAGTACCTGTCGATGGGTGCCGAACTGGCGATGAGCTTCTCGGAGGCGATGGACGCCTGGGACCTCGCCGCCGACCAGGACTGGGACGGGCCGGCACTGCAGGACATCGTGTTCCCCCCGACGTCGTTCGCGGATCGGGCCGACGAGGTGGATCTCGCCCTGCTGACCGCGACGCACTGGGCCCAACCCGCGATCGGTACGACGAGTCTCGGGCTCTTGCGGGTCCTGCGGGCGATCGGGATCGAACCGCAGCACGTCGGCGGGCACAGCTTCGGCGAGGTCACGGCGATGTGTGCGGCGGGGGCTGTGTCGGACGACGACATGCTCAGGATCGCACGACGGCGCGGCAGCCTGATGGCCGAGGCGGCGCAGACCCCCGGGTCGATGACCGCCGTGACGGGCACGATCGACGATGTCCGCCGGATCGCCGACGGCTCGAGCGCCGACGTCGTGATCGCCAACCACAACAGCCCGCGACAGGTCGTCCTGTCCGGCCCGACCCCGGCGATCGAAACGATCGAGCGCGAACTGAGCGCGGCCGGCATCGCAGCCAAGCGACTGCCGGTGGCAACCGCCTTTCACTCCTCCGTGGTCAGCGGGGCGGGTGAGGCGTTCGGCACGTTCCTCGACGGTGTGACGTTCACGGCGCCGACCACGACGCTCTACTCCAACGAGACGGCCGCGCCCTACCCCGACACTGATCCGACGGAGCTGCGCTCGCACCTGGCCCGCCAGCTCTCACGGCCGGTTCGGTTCGTCGAGATGATCGAGGCGATGTACGAACGCGGCGCCCGCACCTTCGTCGAAGTCGGGCCTGGCGGGGTCCTGACCGGCCTGGTCGACACGATCCTCGACGACCGAGATCATCTCGCAGTGCCACTCGACCGGAAAGGCCGCGCCGGCCTGTTCGGCTTCTTCGACGGCATCGGCAGGCTCGCGGCCGCAGGCGTCGCGATGGACCTGGGCGCCCTGTGGCGCGAGTACGGCACGATGATCGATCCCGATGACGCACCTGCGCCGAAGCTTGCGATCGCGATCAGCGGGGCGAACGCCGATCGCCCCTATCCACCACAGGATCTCGCCGATCTCGTCGGGCCCAACCCGCCCGTCGACACCCCGACGACGCTCCCGATGGTCGCCGCGACGCCGTCAGCGCCTCCAACACCGCCCGTGGCGAGCGATACCGTGACCGCCGTGACCCCGGCCACGAGTGCGACCCAGTCGAGCGGCCCGCGGACGGCGCCGGACGCAGGTTTGCTCGCGGCGTTCCAGACGACGCAGGAACAGACCGCCGCTGCGCACACCGCCTATCTCGAGTCGATGGCGCGGGCACACGCCGCGTACCTGGATGCGGCTCAGGCCGGGATCGCAGCGCTGAGCCGCCTCGCCGGCTCACCGGCTGCCGCCGGCGTGGGGCCGGACGAGCAGTCCATCGTGCAGCCCCTCTTGTCCACCCCGCCTCCGGCCGCGACGATCCCGCCTCCCGTCACGCCGGTGCCAGACAGGCCCGCTCCCCGTTCGGACCCACAACCAGCTGCTTCCTCGGATTCCACCGACCAGGGGGCGCCGGCGTCGGTCGACATGCTCGCGACGTTGCTCGACGTCGTCTCCGAACGCACCGGCTACCCCGCCGACATGCTCACCACCGACATGGAACTCGAATCCGACCTCGGCATCGACTCCATCAAACGCGTCGAAATCCTCAGCGCCATGCAGGACAACGTCCCCGACCTCCCCGACGTCGACCTCGCCGTCCTCGCCGGCCTCGCCACCCTCGGCCAAATCGTCGACTACCTCACCGAACAGCTCCACCAACACCGCAACGAGCAGCCCGCCAACGATGATCACCTGAACGGCCACCACGCCACCGACCTCGCCACTGCGACCGTTGCGGCGACGAACGGGTCGAACCCAGTCCGCGCTGGAGATCTCGGTCGGTTCGTCGTCGAAGCCGTCCCGACGGAACCGAGTGGACACCCGTGCCCCGATCTGTTCGACGGCCCGGTCGTCGTGACCGACGAGGGAGCCGGGGTCGCCGAAGCGCTCGTCACGATGCTGTGCGAGCACGGCGTCGACGCGAACTGCGGGCCTGCCGGCGGTGCCAACGCGCACCGGATGATCTATCTCGGCAACCTCCGCAGGCCGCGAGACGCCGACGAGGCGCGAACGTTCAACGCCGATGCGTTCTCGGCTGCGAAGGCCTGTGCCGTCTCCCCCGGCGACGACGGTCTGTTCGTGGCCGTCGACGATCAGCAAGGCGCGTCGGACGGCGGCACCCGCGCGTGGGCCGGCGGACTGACCGGCCTCGCTAGAACCGCATCGATCGAGTGGCCGTCGGTCACGGTGAGACTGATCGACGTCGAGCGCGCCGAGCGCTCCGTCGACCGGGTCGCCCATGCGATCGCTGACGAACTGCTCAGAGGAGCGGACACACCCGACGTGCGTCTGAGCGCCGACGGCGAGCGGTTCGTGACCCAGCTGACGCCGACGTCGCTCCACGTCGGAACCCTGCCGCTCGGAGCATCCGACGTGGTCGTCGTGTCCGGCGGCGGTCGCGGTGTCACGGCTGCCACGATGATCGAACTCGCACGTGCATCCGGAGCGACGTTCGTGCTCCTGGGTCGTTCGGAGCTGGCCGACGAGCCCGCTCGGTACGCCACGGCGTCCGACGACGCCGAGCTCAAACGACTCGTGCTCGACGACGCTCGGGCGACCGGCGACACGCTGACACCCCTCGCCCTCGACGAGGTCGTGGGGGCGACGCTCGCCAACCGTGAGATCGACGCGACGATCTCGGCGATCTCCGATGTCGGCGGGCGCGCCATCTATGTGGCCGTCGACATCACCGATCTCGACGCGGTCGAGCGGGCGCTCGCCACGATCCGCGCTGACGTCGGCCCGATCACCGGCGTCGTGCACGGCGCCGGTGTGCTCGCCGACAAGCTCATCGTCGACAAGACACCGACCCAGTTCGCGCATGTCTTCGACACCAAGGTCGGCGGCCTGCGCAACCTCCTGACGGCCACCGACCATGACGACCTGCGCGTCCTGTGCCTGTTCTCGTCGATCGCCGCTCGAACCGGCAACGCCGGGCAGGCCGACTACGCGATGGCGAACGAGGTCCTCAACCGGGTCGCGATCGATCAGCACAGACGTCGCGGTGACCGATGCGTCGTCAAGTCGATCGGATGGGGCCCGTGGTCGGGCGGCATGGTGACACCGGAGCTGGCGCGCCACTTCGAGTCGATCGGTGTCGGTCTGATCCCGATCGACGTCGGAGCCCGGATGCTCGTCGACGAGCTCGCCGGCGCGCAGCGCGATCAGGTCGAGGTGTTCCTCGGCGGCGATGTGGTCGCGATAGCCGAGCCGCCCGTGCAGCGTGTGGGCGTGTGACCTCGGACGTCGCGTGAGCGAGTTCGCACCGATCGCGGTCGTCGGCAGAGCCTGCGTGCTGCCCGGCGCGCTGTCACCGGAGCAGCTCTGGGCACGCGTGGTGGCCGGCGACGACGTGATCACGCAGGTGCCATCGGGTCGGTGGAACGTCGCAGCCGACGACGTCATGTGTCAGAGCGGCGACGACTGCACCGACCGGACGTGGTCGAACCGTGGCGGCTACGTCGACGGATTCGAGACGGTGTTCGATCCCGGCGGATTCGGGTTGCCACGCGACGAGATCGTCGCCCTCGATCCGCTGTTCCAGTGGACGTTCCACACGGCCCGAGCAGCGCTGCGCGATGCCGGCCACGCCGACGGCGACGCCGACCGATTCGGCGCGATCTTCGGCAACCTCTCCTTTCCCTCCGCCGGTATGGCGGCCTTCGTCCAGGCGAGTTCACTGTCCGACGTCACACCCGACGCTCCCCCGGCCGATCTCGCCGGTGCTCGCAATCGCTTCATGTCCGGTCTGCCGGCGCTCCTGCTGGAGCAGGCGCTGGGATTGGGTGCCGGCGCGTTCGCGCTCGATGCGGCGTGCGCGAGCAGCCTGTACGCAATCAAGCTGGCGTGCGACCGCCTGCACGGCGGTGAGGCCGACCTGATGTTGGCCGGTGCGGTCAACTGCGCCGACGACCTCTTCATCCACCAGGGCTTCACCGCGTTGCAGGCACTCAGTCCGACCGGTCGCTCGCGCCCGTTCCACCGGGATGCCGACGGGCTCGTGCCCGCCGAGGGGTGCGGGTTCCTCGCGCTCCGCCGGCTCGACGACGCCGTCCGTGACGGCGACACGATCCACGGTGTGATCCGAGGGATCGGGTTGTCGAACGACGGTCGCGGGCGTGGAATGCTCGTTCCCGCCGTCGCCGGCCAGGTTCGTGCGATGACCGAGGCGCTGACGGTTGCGGGGCTGTCGTCGACCGCCGTCTCGCTGCTCGAATGCCACGCGACCGGCACGGCCGTCGGCGATTCGACCGAGATCACATCGACGGCTCAGGTGTACGCAGACTGTTCGGATCTACCGATCGGCTCGCTCAAGTCGAACACTGGTCACCTCATCACTGCGGCGGGCGTTGCCGGCATCATCAAGGTGATCGAGGCGATGCGCCACGAGGTCAGACCCCCGACACTCCATGCCGAGGAACCCGTCGATGCCCTCGACGGTTCCCCGTTCCGCCTACTGACCGAGGCCGAACCGTGGCGGCGATCCGAGTGCCCGGACGGCGTGCTGCGTGCCGGTGTGTCGGCGTTCGGATTCGGCGGGAACAACGCACATCTGATCATCGAGGAGCCGCCGTCGACGACGGCATCGTCAACGGCATCGACCACGGCATCGACGACGGCATCGTCAACGGCACGCACGACGGCTGCAGGGCCGACGAGGACTGGGCCAGCGACGACTTGGCCGCCGACGAACGACGCTCCGATCGCGATCGTCGGGATCGGTGTGATCGCAGCGTCGGCGGTCGGCCGGGCGGCGTTCACGGCCGCCCTGATCGACGATGCCGCGTGCCTCGATGACGACGGGACCGGGCCGATGCCCGACATCGACTTGCCCATCGGCGACCTGAAGTTCCCACCGAACGACCTCCAGGCGGCGCTCGGGCAGCAGTTGGCGATGCTGCAGGTCGCCGACGAGGCCATCGCCGGGTGCGGCTCGCTGCCGACGGATCGAACCGGCGTCTACGTCGGCATGGGGACCGACCCGCAGACGGCCCGATTCGGCGCCCGCTGGCGACTCCCGGCGCTCGCGCGTACTTGGGGCGCCGACCAGGAATGGGCCGAGCGGGCGCGTGACGAGTTCGGCCCGGCGCTCACGGCGGCCGGGGTGCTCGGTTCGATGCCGAACCTGGTTGCCAATCGCCTCAACAGCCAATACGACCTCGGCGGGCCGAGCTGCACGGTGAGCGCGGAGGAGCACAGCGGTCTCGATGCACTCAGGCTTGCCGTCACCGCGCTCCGGGCCGGGGACATCGACGTCGCCCTGGTGGGCGCCGTCGACCTGTCCTGCGATCCGGCCCACCGTGACGCCGCCGATCTGGTGCTCCCTTCCGACCGCCGGCCTCCTGGTGATGCAGCCGTGATGCTGGTGGTCAAGCGCCTCGACGACGCAGTTCGCGATCGCGACCGGGTGTTCTCGATCATCCCCGGCGATGCCGACGATGTCGACGATGCGCGAGCCGGTGACCTCCAGGTCGGCCCGGGCTCCGACACGATGAGCGTGACGCACCTGTTCGGACACGCGCACGCGGCCAGCGGGTTGCTCCACGTCGCCGCCGCAGCGGTGATGCTCCATCATCGGGTCACGATCGGCGACGTCCCCCTGCTCCCGTCCGCAGATGCGGTCGGGTTGCCGAGCGGCGCCGGACCACGCACCGTCAGGGTGACGACGACGGCGTTCGCCGGCTGCGTGCCGCGCTCGGTCCTCCTCGCCGAAGCGAGCGACGATCTCGCTCCGAGCCGTGTCGACGCCCCGAGGATCCACATCTACTCCGGCGACGACGCAGCCGCGGTGCTGGAGGCGCTCACGGCGGGTGAGGAGTCCGACGTCGGACCGTCCCGGCTCGTCATCGTCGAAGCTGACGCCGAGCAGTTCGCAGACCGATCGCAGCGAGCGCGTCGCCATATCCAAGATGGCCATCCGCCAGGTGTCGGTGTTCGATTCCGTTCGGCGCCGATGCGGGGCGAGCTGGCCTTCGTGTTCACTGCCGGGGGTGCGGCGTACCACGGGATGGGGTCGCAACTCTTCCGCGCGCTTCCCGAGATCGCGGACCCGATCTCGTCGACGTTCCCGGTCGATGCCATGTCGTCCTGGATCTTCCGCCCCGATCACGACCCGGCACCAGCCGACTTCCTGTGGGGGACCTCGATGCTGAGCCAGGCGCATGCCCGCCTGACACTCGAACTGCTCGGCCTGCGCCCCGATGCCGCAATCGGCTACTCGTCGGGCGAGAGCAACATGCTGTTCGCCTTCGGCGTGTGGACGGACAACGACGCGATGCGACGCGAGATCGTCGCGTCCGGGATGCTCGATCGGGAGATCGCCGGCGAGTTCGCCGCAGTCGGGCGCGCATGGGGCGAGACACAGGTCGACTGGGCCGTCTGGAACGTGCTGGCGCCGGTCGACGAGGTCCGCAATGCGATCGTCGACGAACTGCGCGTGCACCTCATGTTGATCAACACTGCGCGCGACGTGGTCATCGGTGGCGACGCGACGGCGTGTGAGCGGTTGGTCGACGTGCTTGGTGCCCATCGGTGTCGGCCGGTCCGCTACAACCTCGCCTGTCACGTTCCCGAGGTGCGTGCCGAGTTCCATCAACCCTGGGTCGATGTGCACACTCGCGCCGTCACCCCGGTCGATGGCGTGCGGTTCTACTCGAACGGTGTGGGCGGGGCGTACGAGGTCAGCACTGAGGCGTGTGCCGAGGCGATCACCCGGCAGGCCGAGACGACCGTCGATTTTCCGGCGACCATCAGGGCCGCGTACGACGACGGCGTCCGCATCTTCGTCGAGCACGGCCCGTCGAGCGCTTGCACCAACTTCATCTCCCAGATCCTCGCCGACCGAGACATCATCGCCCTCCACCTCGATCGTCGCGACCGCGGTATCGAGCAGGTCTTCGACGTGTGTGCCGAACTGGTGGCGTCGGCCGTCGACGTCGATCATCGATCGTTGACCGAGCGGTTGACCCGAGTCGTGCCGACGACGACCGAACGCAGCGCGGCGACGATGTCGTTCCCGGCTCACCGACCCGTGCCGAACCTGACTGCGTGGGCGACCGATTCGGCGCAGGTGATGAGCCCGGCGCCGACCCTGCCGACGGTGCTCGGCGATGCCGACCGCCACCACCGGCAGCCCGCACCCGCACGCGCAAGTCGTTCGTCGGACACATCACGTGGCCTCGCCCTGCCGTGGACCACCGTCGACCTCGCCGAGCCGGAACTGACCCCGCCCATGAGCCCCGCGATCACGAACCAAGGTCGCGCCCAGCCTCCAAACGGTCGACCGTCTCCGTTGCCTGCTGCGCCGGCGACCGACATACGACGTGCTGCCGCCCTACCGTCGGCCACCCTCGATCACCCTGAAACGGATCCGGCCACGCCGACCCGCCCCACGACCACCGATCAAGGTCGCGCCCAGCCTCCAAACGGTCGAACGTCTCCGTTGCCTGCTGAGCCGGCGACCGAAACACGACCTGCTACCGCCCTACCGTCGGCCACCCTCGATCACACTGAAACGAATCCGGCCACGCCGACCCGCTCGACGAACACCGCCGCCCCGACCAGCGACGCGGACGACACCACCGTCATGACTGCCATCGATTCCTCTCGAGCATTCGATCCGACGTCGACGTCGGCATCGGCATCGATGGCTGCGGCGCTGCTCGAGCATCTAACAGCGATGACGCGCATCCACGAGACGTTCGTCGCCGATCAGGCCGAGCTGCACCAGAAGTTCCTGGCGACCCGCAACGACTTCCTCGCCGTGCTCACGCTCGGCGACGCAGTAGCCGGTCCGGGTGCAACCGACCCGATCACCACCTCGCCGTCGAGCGTCGGCAGGGCTCCACACCCCCGCTCTCCGGCGCCGTTCGAATCGCCAGAACCGGGCCGCGCACGTGACACTCTCGCAGCCGCCGGGCCAGGTGCAACCGACCCCATCGACACATCGAGCGTCGACACGACTCCGCGCCACCCCTCTCCCGAATCGGCGGACTCGCCAAAACCGGGTCGCTCACATGACGCCGACGTCCTCGGCGACGCAGCCGCCGGGACACGTGCACCCGACCCCATCTCCAACCCGGCATCGCGCGTCGACACGACTCCGCACCCTCGGTCCCCAGAGTCGTTCGACTCGCCAAAACCGGGCCGAGCACGTGACGGTCTCGACGCTGCCGGGACACATGCAACCGACTCCACCTCCACCTCGCCATCGCGCGTCGACACGACTCCGCACCCTCGGTCCCCAGAGTCGTCCGACTCGCAAAGACCGGGCCGCCCAGGTGACGCTCTTGCCGTCGGCGACGCAGCCGCCGGGTCTGATGTCACCGACTCCGTTTCGAGCCCAGCCACCCACGCTCCGCAATCCGGCGGCTCGCTGACTCGCGCCGGCCAGCCGTCGAGCGACACCGCCGAACCCGCGAGCAACCGGCCGGAGCCGGCCGGGCCACGGGGGCCGGTGTGGGGGCGAGAGGAGTTGGAGATCCATTCATCGGGCACGATCTCCGACCTGTTCGGTCCGATGTTCGTGCCCCAGGACCGGCACACGCTTCAGTGTCGGATGCCCGAACCACCGCTCCTGCTCGCCGACCGGGTGACCGGGCTGGACGCGCCACCGGGTGTCCTCGGCACGGGCACGATCTGGACCGAGACCGACGTCCAGCGCGACGCCTGGTACCTGAACGGCGGGTACATGCCGGCCGGGTTCATGATCGAGTCGGGCCAGGCCGACCTGATGCTGATCAGCTGGATGGGTATCGACCTGCTGAACCAGGGGCGGCGTTCCTACCGCCTGCTCGGCTGCACGCTGACCTACCACGGCGATCTCCCGTCGGTGGGTGAGACGCTCGAGTACGAGATCAGGATCACGGGGCACGCCGAGCACGGTGACATCCGGCTGTTCTTCTTCGAGTACGACTGCGTGGTCGCCGGTCGGCCCCGCCTGACCGTGCGCGATGCCCAGGCCGGGTTCTTCACCCGTGCCGAACTCGACGACGCGCAGGGTGTGCTGTGGACGCCCGAGGTCGGCCGGGCGGCGCTGCGCGACGACGCCCGGGTCGACCCCCCGGTCGTCGTCGGGACGAAAGCGTCGTTCACCCGCGACGAGGTCACAGCGTTCAGCGAGGGTCGAGTGCTGGAGTGTTTCGGGCGCGGATTCGAGTGGGCGGAGACCCACACCCGAACACCGAGGATCCAGGCCGGTGAGCAGCTGTTCATCGACGAGGTGACGATGTTCGATCCGGCCGGCGGGCCGTGGGGTCGCGGGTTCATGCGGTGCGAGACCGAGATCGCCGACGACGCCTGGTTCTTCGACGGACATTTCAAGAACGATCCTTGCATGCCGGGCAACTTCATGGTCGAAGCGTGCATCGAGGCGATGTCGTTCTACCTGGCGGCGCTCGGGCACACGACACGGGCGGACGGGTGGCGGTTCCGGCCGCTGCCCGGGCAGCCGTTCGAGCTGAAGTGTCGTGGCGAGATCAACCCGCAGACCGAGCGGGTCGCCTACGAGCTGTACGTCGAGGAGGTGTGGGCAGGCCCGCACCCGACGCTCGTGTGCGACGTGCTCGGGTTCGTCGACGGCGAACCGGCATTCCACGCCCACCGGATCGGCGTCGAGATGGTGCCCGACTGGCCGCTCACGACGATGCCGGATGTCTACGAACACGTGGTCGCGCCGGTCGCCGTCGCCACCGATGCAGAGGGGTTCGCATTCGACTGGAAGGCGATGATCTCGTGCGCGTGGGGCCGACCGTCCGAGGCGTTCGGGTCGATGTACGAGGTCTTCGACGGGACGCGTCGCTCACCGCGGTTGCCGGGTCCGCCCTACCATTTCATGAGCCGGGTCGTCGACGTCATCGGTGAGCTCGGCGTGTGTGCGGCCGGGATGGAGGTCGTCTGCGAGTACGACATCCCGGACGACGCATGGTTCTTCGACGAGAACGGGGCGGAGACGATGCCGTTCGCGGTGCTCCTCGAATGCGCCCTCCAACCGTGCGGCTGGGTCGCGTCCGCAGTCGGTTCGGTGACCGGCAGCGACGACGACATGCTGTTCCGGAACCTGGACGGCACGGGCACCGTCGTCGGTGAGCTGACCCGCGATTCGGGCACGCTCACGACACGGGTGACGCTCACGAACGTTTCACGGGCCGGCGGCATGATCGTCGAAGGCTTCGACGTGACGTGCTCGCTCGGTGACCGGCCGGTGTACTCGATGCAGACGGTGTTCGGGTTCTTCCCACCCGAGGCGTTCGAGGACCAGGTCGGGCTGCCCGTGACCGATCGAGATCGCGCGCTGCTCGCCGTCGTCTCGTCGTCGTCAGCGGCGGCCTCGTCGTCGACGTCGGCGGAGTTGTCGGTCGACCTCACGACCCGTCCCGCCCGCTTCTGCTCGGGGACGGCCCGACTCGCCGACGACATGCTGCTGATGCTCGATCGGGCGACGCATGCCCGTGGCGCCGGTGCCGCACAGCTGGGGGTCGTGGTCGGTGCGAAGGACGTCGATGTGTCCGAGTGGTTCTTCAAGGCGCACTTCTTCCAGGATCCCGTCCAGCCCGGCTCGCTCGGCGTCGAAGCGCTGCTGCAACTGCTCCAGTTCTTCATGCTCGACACGGAAATGGACGTCGGCCTCGACTCCCCTCGGTTCGAGCCGATGCTCCTCGGTACGCCGATGACGTGGAAGTACCGGGGCCAGGTGACGCCGCGCAACTCGCTGATCACGACGGTGATGGAGATCGCCGAAGTCGGGGTGGACGACCGCGGCCCGTACGTGATCGGCGCCGGCTCGCTGTGGTGCGACGGGTTGCGGATCTACGAGGTCTCCGACATGGGAATGCGGCTGGTGTCGACGGCACCGGACGGCCACGTCGCCGGAGCGTCATCGCTCGACCTCACGGTCAGCCGTGACCGCCACCCCCAAGTCGTCGACCATGCGGTCGATGGGTCGCCGGTCGTGCCGGTCGCATTCGTCGTCGAATGGTTCACTCGACTCGCCCGCTCGCACCGGCCTGATTTGCACCTCACAGGACTCGCTGACGTGCGGGTGCTCAGCGGCATCGTGGCCGATCGATACGCCGATGGCGAACACCTCGACCTGCGCGCGTCGGTCGCGGAGTCGACGGACACAGTCGACGGCGTCGAGATCGGTCTGGAACTGCGCAACGTGGCCACGGGCAGGTTGCACTATCGCGGCCGGGCGCTCCTCAGCAGTTTGCCCGGACGCGAAACGTTCGAGGGGGTTCAGCCCGTCGTGCCGTCGGACTCGTCGGCGGCTGCCGTGTACGACGGCGATCCGCTGTTCCACGGCCCGGCATTCCGAGTGATCGAAACCGTCAGCCCGGCCGACGGCGGGCTCGCCGCGACGCTGCTCGGGGTCGACCCCATGGGTTGGCCGGACGACGGGTGGGTGACTGACCCGGCGCTGTTCGACGGGGCGTTGCAGCTGGCGCTCCTGTGGACCCGCCGCCAGCTCGATGCCCGGTCCCTCCCGACCGCGATCAAGCGGATCCGCCACATCGAACCGGCCGGCACGGGGCCGCACACGGCACGATTGACCGGTGTCAGGACGACGCCGACGATGGCAGTCTGCGACGTCACGATCGCGTCATCGAACGGCACCATCGTCGCTGTCCTCGAAGGCATCGAAACCCACGTCCTCCCCCGCCTGCCCTGACGGAGCCCTCGACGAACGCGTGAGAGTCGGCCCGCCACAGCCGGGCCGATCCTCACGCGTTCCTCGAGGTCGTCGGGTCGGCGAACTCGGCGTCAGAACCGTTCACGCTCGACGGACGCGGCCCAGCGCGCCGTCGTCGTCAGGAGCCGCTCGCACTGCTCGTCGGTGATCTCCATCGAGAGGGCGATGAATCCACGACGTGCGATGTAGATGCCATCGGCGAGCAGTTCGTGGAAGAGCAGCGCGAGCAAGCGGTCGTCATCGGCGTGGATGTTCATCATCGAACCGAGGCCCGTGACGTGGAGCCCGAGACCTGACGACAAGAGGATGGGTTCGAGTGCGTGGCGGAGTCGATCGCCACGATCGTTCACAGCCACGATTCGTTCGGGATTCAGCTCGTGGCGCAGCGTTGCGGCCGCTGCTGCCATGGAAGCGACGTTGTTGTTGAAGGTGCCCGCCTGCGTGAGCGTGCCGCCCGCATGGCGGTCGAAGGCCGCCATGATCTCGCGTCGTCCGCCGAAGGCACCGAACGTGAACCCGCCACCCAGGTACTTGCCGAGTGTCGTCAGGTCTGCAGTGACATCGAACCGTTCCTGCGCCCCGCCGGGCGCCAATCTCGAGGTCATGACCTCGTCGAAGACCAGCACGACGCCCGCCGAGTCGCACCGGCGGCGCAGAGCATGCAGGAACTCCCGGCTCGCCGGACGGCACCCCCCGGAGCCCTGTACTGCCTCGACGAGCACACATCCGAGGTCATCTGTGACGAACAACTCGTCCAGTGCGGCGATGTCGTCGAACGGGGCAACCCGGAATCGGTGCGGCACGTTGAGTGGATGGTGGGGCCCGTCAGCATCCGGTCCGAAGCTCAGGACGCCGCCGTGGTATGCCCGTTCGAACACGCCGACCCCATTGCGGCCCGTGTGGTGAAGTGCGGTGCCGATCGCCATCAGGTTCGCTTCGGTCCCGGAGTTCGTGAACCGCACCTGTTCGATCGACGAGAAACGTTCGCACACCATTTCTGCGACGTCGATCTCCAACTCGTGGGTGGCGCCAAGGGTCCAGCCGCGATCCAGTGCTCCGACGACTGCGTCGCAATGGCGGCCGGTGAGTGGCCGAGCAGCCCGGCGGTGTAGTTGCCGCAGAAATCGATGTAGCGGTGACCGTCGATGTCGACGAGTTCTGAGCCGCTCGCACTGCGCACCCGAAATGGGAAGGGCTCGAAATCCAGCACGGATCGGGTGTTGCCGCCCGGCATGACGCAGCGGGCGCGCTGATCCGCCGCAGCGCTGCGTGGCCGGACTTCCCGGTACCGCACATGGGCAGCGGAAACGGCTGTGCCGAGGTCGGGTGCGTCGGCCTGTTGCATTGGGTTCGCGGCGATGTGCGTCACCACGCGAGTATCACCGATCGACGGTCGCCACGTCGGAGCGCGCCCGACCGGCTCGCCGATTCGGAGTTCGTGTACGCATCATCGCAGCCCGACGCGGGCCGGCAAGTCTCAGCCCGATGGAGACAGCGCTTGCAACCGCTGGATGCGAGCGGCCTCGCTCGGTCGGGCCGCGAGGAAACCCTGGCCCATGGCGCAACCCACCGAGCGGAGCCGTTCGAGTGTCTTGTCGTCCTCGATGCCGTCGGCGACGACCTCGTCACCGAGATCGAGCAGGATGGTTCCATCGGACGAGCGCTTCGTCGCCGATCATCTCCAGCCGCGTATGGTTGCGCCGTGCCGAGTTGGAGCAACTGGGTAGGGAATCAGTCGTTCCAGCCGCGTTCGCTCGCGACCGCGTCATCTGAAGTCGAGGTACAAGCGCGCGTCGCCGAGGCGGCCGCTACTGCATCGATGATCCGAACTGTCGGCACCGCTCATCCATTCACCCCTGTCGTCGAGACGGAAGTCCTGCTCGACACGTCGGCGATGCGCGGGATCGTCGATGTGGACACCGAACAGCGTTTGGTGCGAGCGCTGCCCAAGACGACGATCGGTGACTTCGGCGAACCCCTCTGGGAGCACGGCTTGGCGTTGGCCAACCAGGGCGATATCGACACGCAATCGATCGCTGGCGCGATTGCGACCGCAACGCACGGGTCGGGTCGGGTCGGCGTTTCCCATCGTTCTCGGCTGCGCTCGAGGCGGCGCGTCTCGTCGACGGCACCGGACAGTTGGTCGAAGTGTCTCGACACGACAGTCCTGATGACCTCGCTGCCCTGCAGACATCGATCGGGATGATGGGCATCATGACCGAGGTCACCATCCAGGTCGCTCCCGCCTACCACTTGCACGCTCGCACCGACATCATGCCGTTCGACGAGGTGCTCGAAACCTTCGAACACGATCTCGACACGTACGCCACTACGGCTTGTTCTGGATGCCGACCGACGAGTCGGCAGAGCTCTACAACCTCGAAGGCGCGGGAGCAGACGACTGTGTCGTCAAGCGATACCTCGAGGTCGATGTGGGCGCCGAGATCGACCTCGGCCCGCACGAGAGACTCGGCCCCGCCTACCAGATCTATCCGATGGT
>JBDSBE010000041.1:0-14665 GCA_039921745.1 Ilumatobacteraceae bacterium
ACCTGCGCACCGGTGAGGGCTGGCTGTTCTTGGCGACAGTGATCGACTTGTTCTCGCGTCGGGTGATCGGCTGGTCGGTCGCAGATCACATGCGCACCGAACTTGTCGCGAACGCGTTGGACATGGCGGTCGCCACCCGAGGCGGCCGTGTCGCCGCCGGCGTCGTGTTCCATTCCGATCGCGGATCGCAGTACACCTCGGCCGACTTCGGCGAGCTCTGCGACCGACACGGGGTGGTGCAGTCGATGGGTGCGACCGGGGTGTGCTGGGACAACGCGGCGGCCGAGTCGTTTTTCGGGACACTGAAGCGTGAGCACGCCAACCGGCGACGGTGGGCTACTCGAGCCGATGCTCGCCGCGACCTGATCCGCTGGATCGAAGGCTGGTATAACCAGCGTCGGCTGCACTCGACGATCAACTACAACTCACCCGTCGAATACGAAGCTATGTTCAACCGTCACGGCGACGGCATCGCCGCATAACCAACCCGTCCGTCGAACCGGGGCAACCTCAGCCGATGAGCGTCATCTCGCAGGAGAAGGCAGCCTGGGTGTAGCCGGTTGCGTATTGGGTCTGGTGGTATGGGAACCTGAGGTTTGGCCGATCAGCAAGGAGGGAGCCTTGGCCGATGATCGTGAGGCCGATCGGGTGTTTGCCGGTTCCGTGCCCGAGGTCTACGACCGGTATCTCGTGCCGCTCATCTTCGAGACCTATGCGAACGACCTCGTCGCCCGCCTGCGCGCGCTGGATGTCTCCTCGGTGCTGGAGATCGCGGCCGGTACCGGCGTGCTGACCCGAGCCATGGCGGCCGATCTGGAGGAGTCGGTGGGGCTCATCGCGACCGATTTGAATGTGCCGATGATCGGCTACGCCGTGACGGTCGGTACCGCTCGTCCGGTGTCTTGGCAGGCCGCTGACGTGATGGCCCTGCCTTTTGGGGACGACACGTTCGACGCGGTGGTGTGCCAGTTCGGGGTGATGTTCTTCCCCGACCGGTCCGCCGCGTTCGCGGAGGTGGCGCGCGTCTTGCGTTCCGGCGGCGTGTTCATCTTCAACGTGTGGGACCGCATCGAACGTAACGAGCTCGCTCACGTGGTCACCACGGCGGTGGCCGGTCTGTTTCCCGATGACCCGCCGTTGTTTCTGGCCCGCACCCCGCACGGCTACCACGACGAGGCGACCATCTGCGCCGATCTGACGGGGGGCGGGTTCGAGACGACGGTTGGTTTCGAGGCGGTGAACGCCCGGAGCCGGGCGGTGTCGTGTGACATTGTGGCGCTCGCGTACTGCCAAGGCACGCCTCTGCGTCACGAGATCGAAGCCCGTGACCCGTCTCGGCTGGTGGAAGCAACCGAGGTGGCAGCAGCTGCGATCGGACAACACTTCGGTCCGACCGACATCAATGGCAAGATGCGCTGTTACGTCGTCACCGCCACCAAACCCTGAGCCACCCCAGCGTGCAGGCTCGGAGGGATCGTCGATCCGCACGGTCACGAGTGCAGGATCGGCAAGCCGCTCGGGGCTGGGCTGCGGTCCAATCCCCAGGGCTCGCCGAACGCAATGTCGTCGACGATCACGTTGCTTGCTGCGCGATGCATCTGCTCACGCTCGAAGCTTCGGCCGAACTGCATTGGGATCAGTCAGGTCGACGATGACTTCGAGGGCGAACACCGATTCGGACATTGCACCTACCGATACGAGACCTGGATCCGCGCGCGCCAGATCGCTGTGTGACACGTTTGCAGCAGAGCCTCGCTGTGGACAAGATCTATCAGGACTGCAGATACCCGCGATCGGTCCGGGGCCCAGTGAACAGAGGGCGTCAAGGCACGACGACGTGCTGCTGCACGAGGAACATGCGGGCGGCCCTGGTATCGAGGCGGTACACGACGTTGGTCGCGCGGCAGACAGCATCGCCGGTGATCGTGATCGCTGCGACCGTGTCGCTGGTCCCGAGGAAGTTTGGCCCGCCCGAATCGCCATAACACGTGCCACCATCATTGAGAGCCGGGTTCATCGAGATCCGTAGCCATGCGGGATTGACGGCGTTCAGCCGGCCGACCGCCGTCATCCGGACGTCGTCGTACAGGTACTGGTGGCCGCCGGGCTCGTTGGTTACCTCATAGGCGCCGTATCCGACAGCTGTGAACGGCTGGGACTTGGGCAGCGTCGAGAGCGAACCGGCCGCCGGGAGCAGCGCGGGTTTGATGTTCATGATCGGCTCGCCGAACACCACCACCGCAATGTCGTGCGGATCACTCTGCACCTGTGAGTAGGCAGGGTCGGCTTCGAACGTGCCCATGAAAACTTCGTCGCCGGCTTGGTAGGCAGTATCGAATGTTACTCGCACGCTCTCACCGTCGTCGCCGCAGTGCGCTGCGGTGAGGAACACGGTGGGCGAGATGAGAGTACCGGAGCAGTAGATCCACGTGCCATCCGAATACTGCGTTGCGCTGACCAGCCCGCCGACGTTCGGATGGTTGTCCAGGTCGGTGGTGCCGCCGGTGATGGCGCCGGCGCTCGAGGCAACCGACAGGCCTGACGCACACAGAACTCCGACGGTGAGAATCTTCGAAATCGATCGTTGCATGAGGGTGCTCCTCGAGTGAGACGGTTGTCGCTGTCGACTGTCTAGAGCCCCCTCTCTCTGCTGTCAAGCGGCGCAGTCTTGGACTCCGTCGGGGTGAGGGCTGCGTTGGCGAGCATGGCGCGATAGAACACGTCGGGGGTCTCCATCTGGTGAACACGAGCATGACGGCCAGCCCGGACCGAGGTGATCGAACGTCATCAATCTCCTGCCGAGACGGGGAGGAACTCGACCCTTCGGAGGGTGTAGTTTCGACCCGTCACGAGCCACGATTCACCATCGATTTCCTCCACCCCTCCCGTCTCTCCTTCGAGGGAGATCTGCCGAGTCGCGATTACCATCGGATCGTCGGCCCTGAGCACCTTAAGGTAAGGGTCCCTGGTGCAATCAGTACGCCGGACGCCCCGTCGATCGGACCCACGTAATGGACATCTTCGGGGGGCTGACGGTGGCGACAACTTCACCATCGACAATCGAGGTCACCCGGTTGTTCGACGCCACGAAGGCGACATCGCCGTCGAACTCGACCTGTAGCACGTCGTGGCCGATGTCGTCGACCGTGATCACCGTGACTCCGAGCGCGACGGGGTCAATCACCGCCACCCCGCCTTGCCCGAGCGGAAGCCACATGGCAGCTGGCGTCGTGCTTTTCCCGAGGACGACCAGGTAGTACGCGCTTGGCGGTCTGTCTCAGTTGGTTGGCGGGGGCCATCCGTACGGTGAGCCATGGACCAAACACTTATTGGATATAGCGCGATGCTCAACCGACGAGCAAGACCTCACCGCTCAACGCCAAATGCTCCTTGCGCTCGGCGTTGCGCCTGACCGCATCTACATCGACCACGGCATGAGCGGCACAAAACGCGAGCGGCCTGGACTGGATCAAGCCCTCGCCGCAGTGCGAACCGGCGACACGTTGGTCGTGCCGAAGCTGGACCGGTTGGCTCGCTCGGTGCCCGACGCCCGCGACATTGCCGACACGCTCGCCCAGCGAGGTGTCACTTTGTCGCTCGGGGGTCGGACCTACGATCCAGACGACCCGATGGGGAAGATGTTCTTCAACATCTTGGCCACGTTTGCTGAGTTCGAGGTCGACCTGATCCGAATGCGTACCCGCGAGGGGATGGCCGTCGCCAGAGCGCAGGGCAAGTTGAAGGGACGGCAAGCAAAGTTGTCTCCTAAACAGCAGCGCGAGCTGAAAAAGATGCATGACACCGGCGAGTACAGCATCGCCGATCTCGGCGAACTGTTCTCGGTGTCACGGCCAACCGTCTACAGGACGCTCAACCGCACGGCCGCCGCGAGCAACTGACCCAAGACAGGACACCGTCCGCCGTCCGTTGGGGATCGTCATACGCAAGCTCTCCTGAGTCGTCACGATGCGCCGAGCGTCATTATGGGCGAGGTTGGGGACGTCCCTACCTCCCTGCCGGATCCCCATGAGTTGAGTGCAAGGGGGTGGTGTACGAACTGCGGTGTGTGTCTCGCGACTGGCTGCCACGTTGGATGTCAAGGTCGCCGAGTTCCGCAACCGGCCCCTCGCCGGCCCATACCGCTACGTGTGGATCGACGCGTTGACCCAGAAGGTCCGCGAGGGCGGCCGGGTCGTGAACGTCTCCGCGGTGATCGCGACGTCGGTCAACAACGAGGGCCGTTGCGAGATCATCGGGTTCGACATCGTCACCACCGAGTCGACGGCGTCATGGACCGAGTTCCTGCGATCCCTGGTCGCCCGAGGCCTGTCGGGTGTCGAGCTCGTCATCTCCGATGCTCACGGCGGCATCAAGGCCGCGATCGGCCAGGTCCTGTCGCAGTCGTCGTGGCAGCGGTGTCGCACTCATTTCATGGCGATTAACCGGCCCTCGGGGTTGGGGTCAAGTGATCGTCTGGCGTTGGATGGTTTCGAGGTGGTGTTCGAGGTGCCCGGCGGTGCGTTCGTGACGGACCGCTTCGTTCGTCCAGCCGCGTTGATCGGCGTCGTCGCGTAGGGCTCGGATGTCGTCGAGTTGTCCGGCGATGTGGCCGCGATGTTCGGGGTCGGGGACGAAGTTGTCGCACTGCTCGCAGATGTTCGAGTATGCCGCATCTGCACCGTTGATGGTCGCAGCACCGTGGAGATCGTCTCCGCATAGCGGATCACTTCACGGGCGATCGCGGGTTTCGGGATCTTGGCCGCGTGCTCTGCCGCGTTCAGCGCTGGCGGTTGCCCGAGGCGCGGTGCGACGTGGCAGACGCCGAGCTGGAAGCAGATGTGATGGAACGAAAACAACCGCGTCTTCAACCGGGTTCGCGCAGACTCGGTCACCGCTGGACTTCGGTCGAGCTCGTGGAGGATCGCGTCGAAGTCGGCGTCGTCGAGGTCGTCGACGTCTTTGTTGGTCCACACGCAGATCATCGACGCCGCCAGGATCACCACTTGGCGTGTCCAGTTCGGGCTCCACCCAAGCCTCAACGCCGCCTGCTCGACGCGGGCGACGTCGTCAGGATGCGCGGTCGCCCACACCGACGGAAGATCGCAGCCGGGCGGTTTGGTGAGCAACAGCTCAAGGTCCGGCTGCCGGCGGCCCGAAACGAACAGCCACGTCGCGGACGGCCATGCCTTCACCCGATGCAGATCGATCAACCGGGACCCGGTAGGTCGTTGCATCCACACCTCGAGATCTGGATGTGTTGTCATGAAACGGCGGGCGCGATAGATGCGGTCACGACGTGCGCCGAGTGTGATCGGCAACCCAGCGACGTGTGCTTCATAGTCGGCCACCACATCGGCCGGGCGATCGGCAGTGACGAGCGCGGGGATCATCGCTGCGTCGCCCGAGCCCTCGACCACTCCGCTGCGATCGTCTCCGCTGTCGGGTGCACATACGCGGCGGTGGTCTCCGCATGGGCGTGGCCCATCAGATCGCGCAGCACAAGCAGATCGATCCCGGCTGCGGCAAGTTCGGTCCCAAACGTATGCCGCAACCGATGCGGACGCACCCGTTGCGCACCCGAACGAGCTCGATGAGTTCGGAACACCCGCCGCAGCCCGGCCTCGGTCATTTCCTGACCGGACGTCGGTCCGCGCAGCACAACGAAGCACTCCGGTGTCGTCAACCCGGCCGGGCGCTCCTGGCGCAGATACGAACTCAGCTCGGTGAAACGCCCGATCGACCGGAACTGTTCGCTGCTTGCCGCCCTTGCCAACGACGGTCACCTGACGCATCCCGACATCAACATCTGCGAGTCGCAGCGTTCGGATCTCCGACGCGCGTAGCCCGCCCAGCAACATCAACAGCACTGCTGCTCGGTCTCGATGCCGGTCCAGGTCAGCCAGGAACACCGCCACCTCATCGGCAGGCAGGCTCTCCGGCAACGGCCGGGACTGACGCACCAGCCGACCGTCAGCGCGAGGCCGACGGCCCGCGACACGGCCAAGCAGCCCGCGGCGCACCTGCCGCAATCCGCCCGAGCGTCGAGGAGACGGCACCGGATTCACCGCAACGTCACCGCTCATCACTGCGAAGTCGAACAGGCCGCGCACCGCCGCGACGCGACGGTTCATCGTCGAGGGTGCCGCGCCGCGGGCCTCCTGCAGCCGCATGACCCGACGCCCTGCCGTCACCGTTGGAGACGACTGCCACGCCAACCAATCGAACAGATCCATCGACACGACATCAGCGAACGAGATCGACCGGTCCCCAAGGAACCGGGCGAAGTTCAACACGTCAAACGCGTACGCACGAATCGTCCTCGATGAGAACTCTCGGACCTCGAGATGCGCCAACCAACGGTTCGCCAACTCGACGACATCACCGTCGCCCACGAGCCGATGCCTGCCCTCCACGACCAGCACACGCAAACCCATCAGGGCCTCCTCCCGCGAAGTCTCCAACCCCCAATCAGAACCACGCGCGGACCCTCAAGCCACCGATCGGAAGACCGGCTCCGAGGGCCGGTTAACGGAGAATTTGTGCACGAAAGTCCCCAAGGCGTCGTGGCCGATGGTCGCCACGCTGGTCCGTTCGATCTTCGAGCAACCCGACCGTGACTCGACGTGGTCGCAGCTCGACGACGTCGTCACCAGACTGTGTGATGCCGGCTTCGATGACGCCGCCACCAAGGTCCTCGACGCAGCCGAGGAGATCTTGGCGTTCACGGCGTTCCCCGTCGAGCACTGGCCCAAGATCCGCTCCAACAACCCCCAAGAACGGTTGAACAAGGACATCCGGCGGCGCACCGACGTCGTCGGCATCTTCCCGAACCGCACCGCGCTCATCCGCTTGGTCGGAGCCTTGATGGCTGAGCAGACCGACGAATGGGCCGTCGCCCGGCGCTACATGTCGGCCGAATCGCTCGCCAAGCCACGCCACACCCCGGAGGTCAACAACGACAACCAAGCCGAACTCAACGCCGCCGCTGGCTGAACGAACCCGAACCCGGCGTCCGGTCACCGGCATCGCCACAAGCGGCGTCCGGGCCGGACGCGCACGCCCCAACATCCGTCCAAAATTCTTGAAAGAGGTACTTGACATCACAGCCTGAAACGCGTTCAATGACCGACGAGCTGAGCAACACGAATGAGCTCACGGCTGACGAGATGACCGTCGACACCGACGCCTCGCACACCACTCCGCGGCACTTGACCGCGCGTCATTTGGCCCGATGTCAGCGAATGGGCCGACATCGAAGCGTTCGAACTGCGGTCAGGCCTGACGAATCAAGGTATTCCGTATCTCTCAAACCCGGTCCACTTCGCATGGATATTCGAACGGATTGCCGACGCGTTGCGACCTGGAATCTGCCGTGGCGTTTCGGCCGATGGCAGGAGCGTCATGAGGCAGTTGTCGGTGTACTGAAGTTGTGGTGACGCACTCTCAGTCGGCGATATCGAACCCGCTGGCGACGCGGGTCGGTGTGATCCGCACGACGAGTTCGGGTGGCACGGCGTTGCGGCGCCCGACTTCGTCGGCCAATTCGGCTCCCACGTAGCGCGCTGCGATCCTCGTGCCCCACCGGAGCAGGTCGTCGGGATCGTCGCTCGTCGTCGTGGTTCCCGACACGGTCACGAACGAGAAAGGTGGGCGCTCGTCGTCGAAGCAGATTCCGACTCGTCCGTCGCGAAGGATGGACTTCCCTTTTACGGTGTCGGCCGAGGTCATGAACACGATCTCACCCGACGATTCATCGAGGTCGACCCACACGGGCGCCACGTGTGGGGTTCCGTCGAGTCGACAGACCGCCAACTTTCCCGTCCTCGCCTGCCCGCCGACGATGAACGCCTTCTCTTGATCGCCCAATAATGCCATCCTGAGAGTCTTCCAGACTTCGATCTGCGAGGGTTGAGTAGCCGGGGTCTTCCCGTCGTTCAGCGATGAGCAGGTGGCTCGGGGCGATGGTCGGGAGCCGATCGAACAGTTGTGACGGCGGGATGTCGTGTCGTCAGAGGACGAGGTCGATGATCGCTTCCACCTGGTCGGGGTCGAAGGGTGTCGGGGTCATCAGTCGGCGGTAGAAGAGCGGGCCGACCAGTATCTCGGTGATGAGGTCGGCATCGGTCGAGCGGGTGATCTCGCCTGCGTCGATGCCGGCTTGGACGATGTCGATGATGACCTGGCGGTGGCGACGGCTGTTGTGGTGGTGGAAGTCCCGGACCGATTCGTCGTACTGCGACGCGCTGACCAGAGCGGGGATGCACGCCGAGATCCCGTTGTCGTCGTCGAGACGCTCGGCCAGGTATCTCAGTATGTGCGTCAGACGGTCACGGACCGGCCCGCTGCTGGGCACCACCAGATCGTCTTTCGCCGTGGCGAGCGCCGACGCCACCAGGTCCAGCTTGCCGTCCCAGTGCCGGTAGACGGTGGCCTTGCTGACGCCGGCACGTTTCGCGATCGACTCGATCGTCATGGCGCCGTACCCGACCTCGGCGAGCTCTTCGATGGCTGCTCGGCAAATCACACGGCGCGAACGTTCGACCCGAGGATCAATCAGATCGGGTGAGCTCTCGGCGTCCATGAGCTCAGGCTCGCAGGCTCGCTTTCTCGGCGCCGCTTTCGTGCTGGCTCGCTGCGGCGGCGGCCATTGCGTCGGCCTTGCGGCCGGCCACGAACACGATGACTCCGATGATCGCGGCGATCACCGCCGACGCCGCGAGTGTCGTGTTGAAAGCATCGGTGAAGGCGATACGAGCTTCGCTGCCGAGGAGTCGTGCGACCTCGGCGGGCAGATCGGGGTTCCTCGCGATCTGCACGGCGGCGCCGACCGACTCCGATGCAGCGTCGGCGGCGCCCTGCGGCAGGTTCGACAGGGTGTCGGCGCTCATCCCGCTGCGATAGGTGGAGTTGGCGATCGAACCGAGTACTGCGATTCCGAGCGCACCGCCGACTTCACGTGTCGTGTCGTTGACCCCGGAGCCGACGCCGGCCTTGTTCATCGGAATCGACGACATGATCGATCCGGTCGCCGGGGCGGAGGTGATGCCCATGCCGGCACCGAGGATCACGAGGCCGAGTGCAATCACGAGGTAGCTGGTGCTCGCCTGGACGGTCGACATCACTCCCATTCCGACTGCCACGAAGCCGAAACCGGCGGCCATGATCCGGCTCGCCCCGAACTTCTCGCCCAGCGCCGCGCTACGCGGCGCCACCACGATCAACGCCGCCGCGAGGGGCAGGGTGGCGACACCGGCGTCGAGCGGGGAGTAGTCCCGCACGAACTGCAGGAACTGGGTGATGAGGAAGAAGAATCCGAACATCACGAAGAAGGCGAACGTTATGACCCCGGCGCCGAGCGAGAACCGGGCGTCGTTGAAGAAGTTCAACGGCAGCATGGGATGCGCGGCGCGCCGTTCCCACAGCACGAAGCCACCCAGTGCGATGATCGCCACGACGAACCCGGCGACGACCTCGACGCTGCCCCAACCCTTGACCGGGCCTTCGATGATGCCGTAGAGCAGTGCGGCGAGACCGACCACGGAGAGCACGGCCCCGATCGGGTCGAGCGGCGTCGCCTCGTCGTCTTTTGACGTGGGGGCGAAGAGCGTGACGGCGACGAAGACGCCGATGACGGCGACGATGTTGAGGAGGAACGCAGACCCCCACC
The DNA here is from genome assembly GCA_039921745.1 of Ilumatobacteraceae bacterium. Lineage (GTDB taxonomy): Bacteria > Actinomycetota > Acidimicrobiia > Acidimicrobiales > Ilumatobacteraceae > Ilumatobacter. The sequence continues at coordinate 9,668 of JBDSBE010000041.1, forward strand.
AGTACGCCGGGAACACCCACCAGTCGGTGAGGAGGAAGCCGACGATGAGCGGGCCGAGCGCAGCGCCCGCGCCTGCGAAGCCGGCCCAGATGGCGATCGCCCTCGAGCGTTCCTGGGGCGGGAAGATCGCCGACACGAGCGAGAGGGTGGCCGGCATGATGAACGCAGCGCCGATCCCCATCACGGCACGCGCGACGATGATCAGCACAACGCTCGAAGCGAATGTGCCGATCAACGAACCGATGCCGAACAGCAGCAGACCGCCTTGGAGGGCCCGCTTGCGGCCGAACCGGTCCCCGATCGCACCGGCAGTCAGCAGCAGCCCGGCGAAGATGATCGCGTACGAATCGATGATCCACTGCAGATCGGTTGCAGTGGCACCGAGCGCGGTCTGGATCGAAGGGATCGCGACGTTCAAGCCAGACACGGCCATCACGACCATCACCAGGCTGAGGCACATGATGCCGAGCAGGAACCACCGCCGATCGTGGATCTCTGGTCGTTCGTGCAATGGGATCGCGGCCGAGACCGGAGGAGCGGTAGTCATGACAACGAAACGTAGACGTTTCATAGCGAAACGCCAACGTGTCGTTGGTCACTCCTGAGATCGATCGTGGCGTCCGTGGTGCTGACCGTCGTCCTCAACCTCGGCCTGCGCCTGTTCCCCGGCGCCGGCGACCGGGCCGGCCGCCGCATGGAGACCTGGGCCGCCCCGGATCCCGACGACGGCTCCGACCCTTACGTGCCGCAGTCGCCACAGACCCGGGTCAAGGTGTTCTTCCCTTGGAAGGCGATGCTGATTTTTTCGCTCGTCCTGACGATCCTGCTGAACGTGGTCATCCGTCTGCGTTGGTCCGGCGCAATGCCCGTGGAGTGAACTCGAGCTCAGGCGCCGCTGATGTCGACGAACGTCGACCGATGCGTCATCAGCTGGGCGCCTTCCACGGCCGCCGACAGCTCCGCGTTGCGCACCGTGGTTGCCGACACTTTACCCAGTATTCATTTGCACGTATATACCAGCGAGTGTATGTTCAGGAAGTGCACAGAGATCTCGCCGTACTCCAAGTGATCGCGGAGCCGACTCGCCGGCGGATCCTCGATGTGGTGCGGGGCGGCGAGCGTTCGGTCACCGAGCTCGTCGAGGCCACGGGCCTCCATCAGCCTGGCGTCTCTCGACACTTGAAGGTATTGCGCGACGCTGGCCTCGTCGAGGTCCGTCGCGATGCTCAGCGTCGGCTGTATCGCCTGCGCGCCGAACCTCTTCGAGAACTCGACGAGTGGCTCGAGCCGTACCGCGCCGAGCTGGGGGGCCGCCTCGACTCGCTCGAGCGCCACCTCGAGTGCACCGCGCGTCCCACCCACCCGAAACCGACCTCTGCGAAGGAGCAGCCCCAGTGACCGACGACATCACCACCCGTACGACGGCGTGCTCCAACGCACCGCCGACGGAGGCGTCATCCGCTTCGAACGACACCTCGCCTACCACGTCGCTGACGTGTGGGACACCATTACCAGCCCGGAGCGGCTGGCGGACTGGTGGCTTCCGTTCGACGCCGACATCACCGTCGATCTCCGCGTCGGCGGGAGATGGTCTTTACCGGAACCGACGCCGGCGAATCGATCACGATGGTATGCACGATCCTGCGTGTCGACCCGCCACTGGTCTTCGAGCACACTCATCCGGCTCCCGGATCGACGATGCGTTGGGAACTCGAAGCTGCCCGAGCACTACAGCTCCAAGTGGGGCCAGATCAGAAGAGCACACACCCACCGAAGGACCCAAGGCAACCGAGATACCAAGCCAATCTTGAGCGACTGACGGCGACGGGTGAGAAACCGGCGGCTTCGATTGGCCGGCGGTTCGACAGGGTATATCCGGTCAGTCCAAGCGACTGGAGGACCTATCGTGGGTGCGGACGTAGCGATCATCACCGAGGCGTGCATCGCCACCAAAGACCGAGCATGCGTCGACGTCTGCCCGGTGCAATGCATCTACGAGTTCGACGCCAAACAGGGTGTGCTCGTGTCGGAGGATCAAGCGGGCAATGGGATCATCGCGAACACACATCAGCCCGAACCCGAGCACATCGCGGTGTTCGGTGACACGATGCTGTACGTCAACACCGAGGAGTGCACGGCGTGCACCGCATGCTACGAACCCGGCGTGTGCCCGGTCGGCGCGATCTACTCAGCCGACGAGGTTCCGGACGGAACCTCTGACGGGGCGTACAACGCCGACGACCCCAACACCGGCCACGACCACACGTTCTTCATCGGCCACAACCTGGCGGTCTTCGCCGACTGAATGGGGGCACTCCCACGGCGAGAACTACTCTGCGACAGACGCTCGTGGTGGGGCGGATACAAGTTCTCGGCGAGAGCATGTTGCGCACAGACAGGGGATCCGCTCGGCCGTTCGCCCGGCACCGCAAACTTTCCGATCGGCTCAGAGTCCCAGCGCTCGGGAAACGCTGCGTGCTTCAAAACCGCACCGATCGTAGAGCGCCGCAGCCCCCAGGTTCGCTGCGTAATGGTCAACATGAGCCTCTGCGCAACCACGCGCACGCGCCCAAACCAAGAACCGCTCAGTCAGCAGCATCGCTGTGCCTTCGCGCCGGGCGCGTTCGGCGACGTACATCGTTCGGAGCACTGCGTACTCGACGGGCTGACGCGTCGGCGACGACTTCGCGGCGTACCCGGCCAGGAGGCCGACGATGTCATCTGCGCTACGAGCTGCGAGCACGATGCCATCCGGCGAAGCAATGAGATCCTCGAAGTCCTTGCGACCTTCGCGGGCAGGCCACGTCGAGTCTGAGAACGGGTCGTGCTGACCGGCGTCTTCGAGAAACAGTTCAGCTTCCAGTTCGACAAGCGGATCGATCTCAGACGAGGTTGCCTCGAAGACATCGATCATTCGTTGAACGCTACATCGATTGAGTCTGAGGGCACTTGCGCAAATCGCCACAGCGACAACGACTCAGCTGCACCCTGAGGCATTCCTCAACATCCGACCATAGCCGCGTCTCCAAATCCCGATCGGCGGAGTGCCTCCTACCACCGGGTCCCGAACGCGCCCTTCCGAGTGGGTGGCCGTGCGCATCGGCCGGATGCTGACAGGCTCGAGTCGCCGTCGGCCGCTCTCGCCATCCCCGCAGTCAGGCGTTCGGGGCAGACTACTCACCTGCCTCTTCGTTCGGTCCGTGCGTTCGGAAAGTGAGCGATCGCGTGGCCGTGGCTACGAGCCTTTCCGCGCAGCCTCGATCTTGATGATTTCGATCTTCTTCATTTCCATCATCGCCTCGTAGGCGCGCTTCGCTGCGGCAGGGTCCGGGTCCGAGATCGCGTCGAGGAGGGCGCGTGGTGTGATCTGCCACGACACACCCCACTTGTCCTTGCACCATCCGCATGCGCTCTCCTCACCTTCGTTGTCCACGATCGCGTTCCACAACCGATCGGTTTCGGCTTGGTCGTCGGTGGCGATCTGAAATGAGAACGCCTCGTTGGGACGGAACGCAGGTCCGCCATTCAGGCCGACGCAGGGGATGCCGCACACCGTGAACTCCACGGTGAGGACGTCGCCCTCGTGACCGTCCGGGTAGTCGCCCGGGGCACGAAGGGTCGATCCGACAGCGCTGTCGGGAAACGTGTCAGCGTAGAACCGCGCTGCCTCAGCCGCTGTTCCGTCGTACCAGAGACAAATCGTGTTCTTGTTGGTCATGGTGTCCTCCATCAGCAGGTTGAGCAGCACCTACTGCCGGTGCGCTCGCGGTGCCTGCAACCTAACCAGCACCACGGTCGACGGACCTTCCTCCGGCTCCTGGGTCCGGCGAATGCGGCGTCACGGGACGTCCTGCCTGGCCTCCACCTGGCAGATGAACTCACCGCGGGCGACGGTGTGATGTGTCATTCCCGTCAGCGAGCGACGTGACGTTGGCCATCGGCAACTTCTGCCGGTCAGGTAGAAGCTCGGATACCACGCCACCGCACACCCGCAAGCTGCCCACACGCCACCGTGGTGGCGGCGCGACTACCGCGACGTACCCGTCGGCGGCACATATCGCTCCGATTGCGTCGCCCCTGACGACCCAACCGATGCGGCACATCGCCGCTCGGACCGACGTCCCATAATTCCGTCCCCGAACATCGAAGCAGTCCTGCCGCCTACCACAGGGTTGGAGTCACGCGAGATCACACACGACCCTTCGATTGATACCCCGCGCGAGAAGCGGCGAAGTCTGGGGCCGACACCGGGGCCAAACGACCCGAGCGGCGGGCCGGCGAGGTGGCCATGTGCTCGCGACAGCTAGCGTTTCTGACGCAGGTCGCCCAAACGAAACGAGCCGAGCTGCCGCTCGGCGCTATCGAGCACTGCGTCGACGCCCGACTCTGTCGGGCGCTGTTCGGCACGAAACGTGTTTCCCGCCATCACCTTGCGTGCTGGCCACGGTCCAGCGACTGTTGGCCGTCAGTGGGCAGTTTCTCCCGGCACCAACAAGCAGACCATCTAGATCTACTAGTCGGCTACCGGACCTGAGCGTCCTGCTTGCGGCTTGCCCGACGCGGTGTGGTGCTCTCGCTCGGAGGACGGATCTACGATCCCGATGACCCGATGGGCAAGATGTTCTTCAACATCCTCGCCACGTTCGCCGAGTTCGAGGTCGACCTGATCCGTATGCGCACACGCGAGGGGATGGCCGTCGCCAGAGCCCAGGCAAGTTGAAGGGACGGCAACCGAAACTGACTGCAAAGCAGCAGCGTGAGCTGAAGCGGATGCACGACACCGGCGAGTACACGATCACCGACCTCGGCGAGCTGTTCTCGGTGTCACGCCCAACCGTCTACCGCACGATCAACCACGTAGCAGCTGCGCGCACCTGACCGGCACGTCGGCGCACGTCGCGTCACCCTCCGTCCGATAGGGATCCTCAACCGGACACTCATGGCCCACGGACGATCGATGATGACGGAACTGGCGGTGCACGAAGTGCGTCCCGCCGT
>JBDSBE010000042.1:0-22547 GCA_039921745.1 Ilumatobacteraceae bacterium
CGGGTCTTCCAGGAGGACGGCTCGGTCGAGGACATCGCCGTCCATGGCGGCTTCGTCGAAGTCAGCCACAACAAGGTGTCGATCCTGAGCGACTCCGCCGAACTGGGGGCACAGATCGACGTCGAGCGTGCGCAGGCTGCGAAGGAACGGGCCGAGTCGGCGCTGAGCCACGAACACGACGTCGAAGCGACCGAAGCGCTCGCACGGGCAGTCGCACGCCTGAATGCCGCCAACGGCCGCTGAGCGCGCATGGCCGCTACCGTCAGCCGCATGTCCACATACCCGTTCGCGTCCGCTCTCGTCACTGGCGCATCGTCGGGGATCGGTGAGGTCATGGCGCGCCGTTTGGCTGCGGCCGGCGTGCCGACGGTCGTGGTCGCCCGACGCGAAGACCGCCTGACAGCGCTCGCCGACGAGTTCGACGGCATCGAGGTGCTCGTCGCCGACCTCCTCACCATGGTCGGCCAGCGGGCCGTCGCTGCCCGCATCGCAGACACCGATCGCCCGATCGACCTCGTCGTCAACAACGCCGGGTTCGGCACCAACGGGGTTTTCCACCAACTCGACGCTGACCGGCTCGCCGACGAAATCGAGCTGAACGTCGCGGCGCTGACACGCCTCAGCCACGCCGCACTCGCCGTGATGGTGCCCCGCCGCCGCGGTTGGCTGCTGAACGTGTCGAGCATCGCCAGCTTCCAGCCGGCCCCACAGCTGGCGGTCTACGCCGCGACCAAGGCGTACGTGACCAGCCTGACCGAGAGCCTGCACGAGGAAGTCAAGCCTCATGGGGTCCACGTCACGGCGCTGTGCCCCGGCCTGACGAAAACCGAGTTCCAGAGTGTCAGCAATACCCAGCAATACGCCGACGACTTCCCCGACCTCGTGTGGACGACGCCCGACCAGGTGGTCGACGAGGGCATCGACGGCGTGATCGCCAACCACGCACTGGCAGTGCCGGGCGTGCAGTACAAACTTCTGACAGCCGCCGCCAACGTGACCCCCCGGTGGCTGAAACGTCGGGTGTCCTCGATGGTCCAGCGCGGCTGAACACGGGCTTTTGCCTCATTTCGGGCCGGCCGCGTGCCGATGAACCGCTGTGACGACAGCCGCCGCGAACGCCCGAGTGACGCGCTCCGAAATCGACGAGATCCTGGCGCCGGGTGCGATCGTGCCCGTCTACCAGCCGATCGTTCGGATTCAAGATCGTCACATCATCGGATACGAGGCGTTGGCGAGGTTCCCACGTGCATCCGTCCAGCGACCCCCTGACGAATGGTTTGCACGTGCCGACGTTCACGGGCTCCGGTTGGACCTCGAAGTCGCGTGCTGGAATGCGATCGCCGAGGCGGGGCCGCCACCTGACGGAGGAATGCTGTTCGTGAACACGAGCCCGGCGACGCTCGTCGACCGCCGGTTGGAGGCCGTTCGGGGCCGACTCCCGGCGCGCCTCGTGATCGAGCTGACCGAACAGGAGGCCGTGGCCGATTACGAGTTGCTCCGCAGACGTCTGCAACGCTGGTCCAACCAGGGGGTCCGATTGGCGATCGACGACACCGGCGCCGGCTACTCGAGTCTCCGCCATGTCCTCCAACTGTCGCCCGAGTTCCTCAAGATCGACCGATCGATCATTTCCGGAGTCGACGCCGATCGCAGCCGTCGCGCACTCGTGTGGTCGCTGGTCGCCTTCGCCCGCGAAGTCGGGGCGACGGTCATCGCCGAAGGCGTGGAGCGTCAGGCGGAGCTGCACGTGCTGGAGGATGCTGGCGTTTCGCTGGCGCACAGGGGTGGCTGTTCGGGCGTCCCGGCCCGGCTTGGCTTCCCATCGACGAGTCCCAGCGCGACGCCACGCCAAAGGCCGGCCGGGCACGGCCGACGAACAGTTCGGGCACCGGCCGGTTCGATCGTGCGCTCGCGTCGGCGATCGACCCCGTCGGCGCCGCCAACGCGGCGTGCGAGCACCTGTTCCGGATGGGTCAGATGATGCCGAGCGTCTACGTCGAGCGCAACGGCCTCCTGCGATGCGTGGCACAGCGCGGTTACTGGCAGATCCTCGACGGCATTCCGGTCGACACCGGGCTGCTCGCTCACGCCGTCAGCAAGTCCAACCGGATCCTGCACCGGGAGGTCAGCGCGGACATCGACTTCCTCGAGGCCGCTCCGGGCATCGTCGACGAGATGGCCGTCCCATTGGTGGTCGGTGGCCGAACCATCGGTGGGCTGAACGTCGAATCGCTGAGCCACCTGACCTCGACTTCCGTCGGCCCTCCGGCTGAACCGGCGCATGAACTCGTCGACCGAGCCGACCGGCACCTGTATCGAGCGAAACGGGCGGGTCGCGGGGGCGTCAACGCAGCCTGTCGTCTCGATCCGTGTCAGTCAGCTGTAGTCGATCGCGCTGAACTCCTGGAGCTTCTTCACCCGGTGGCGGGCGTCGATGACACGAACCGTCCCGCTCCGAGAGCGCATCACGAGGCTCTGGGTGCGGGCGCCACGGTTGTCGAAGCGCACTCCACGCAGCAGTGCGCCGTCGGTGAGCCCGGTCGCGGCGAAGAAACAGTTGTCGCCTTGGACGAGTTCGTCCTGATTGAAGACCCTGTCGAGATCGAACCCGGCGCCCAGCATGGCTGCGCGCTCCTCGTCGGACTGAGGGCTGAAGCGACACTGCATCTCACCGCCCATCGACTTGAGCGCCGCGGCACTGATCACGCCCTCCGGGGTGCCGCCGATCCCGAGCAGAACATCGACGCCGGCGTCCGGCCACGCACTCGCAATCGCGCCGTACACGTCGCCGTCGTTGATGAGGCGGATCCTGGCGCCGCTGGCTCGCACCTCTTCGATCAGGGCCTCGTGGCGGGGGCGGTCGAGGATCACGGCGGTGAGGTCCCGGACGCTCTCCTGCTTGGATTTGGCGATCCAGCGCAGATTCTGCGTGGCGCTCGCGGTGATGTCGATCGCTCCGACCGACTCCGGGCCGACTGCGATCTTCTCCATGTAGAACGACGGGCCCGGGTCGAGCATGCTGCCACGTTCACTGACGGCGATGACGGACAGGGCGTTGTTCAGACCCTTCGCGGTGAGCGTGGTCCCGTCGATCGGATCGACTGCAACGTCGACCTTCGGGTCTTGGCCGTCGCCGACGTGCTCGCCGTTGTAGAGCATCGGCGCCTCGTCCTTCTCGCCCTCGCCGATGATGACGACGCCGTCCATCTGGACGCTGGACAGACTGAGTCGCATCGCGTCGACCGCGGCCCCGTCGGCACCTTCCTTGTTGGCCCGACCCACCCATCTCGCCGCGGCGAGCGCAGCGGATTCGGTGACCCGCACCAGCTCCATGGCCAGGTTGCGGTCGGGTTTCTGGGCGGCTGGGCTGGGCATGCCGCCACCGTAGCGGCGACATGCCCGGGCCCCGTACTCGTCAGTCCGGCTATCGCTCGGGCCCTCCCGGGCGCTCTCGCCTCCGACGCGCCCGCTCGCGGCGGGCGGCACGGTGGAGTCGGGCGGCGCCTGCTTCACGGCGCAGTGACTCCTGACGTTCGGCGACGAGCAGACGGATCAACTCTGGATGGCTGTGCTGGAACATGGCTGTTCCCTTTCTGTGTGTTGGTACCGGTGTCTGTGTTGGTGCCGGGACCGGTGTGGATTGGGATGTGGCGGGCGCGCCGCGAAACGCGGCGGGCATCGACGTAGCGCTCGGAGCAACCGGCGCGACGTCGGCGTCAGGCCGTGGGGGGCGTGAACCGGGCGGTCACGCCGTCGCTCGCGGCCGGCCGGCCGATGACGTCGTTGTCGTTGCTGTCGATCATGGTCGAGATCATGCGTGTCCTCCTTCCGGTTCGTTCGGTCGACATGATCGCCCCTCGGGCCCGAGTGTGTCAACGAGGTTTCGCGACCCTCCGGGCCCGACCCACGTCTACGCTGCCGCCCATGCGGATCAGCGTCGACATGTGCGTGGGCGGGCGGGACCTGACCGAGCCCAGGCCGTCGCCAGACGCCCGCACCGTGGCATTCGTCGCCCGGTGGGGTGATGCGGTCGCCATCATCAGCGTGCCGACGATGGGAGGGCCTGAGCGGGTGGTCACGACCGAACCGCCGCCGGCTCCGGGGCGCGGTCTCGGCGGGGGTTGCTTCGACTGGCTGCCGGACGGGTCCGGGCTCGTCTACGCGTCCCGTGACGGCGACCTCTGGCTGCAACCCGTTCCCGGCGGGGCGGCCACACCAATCAGCGGCCTCGCGGACGGACGACGTGCCGCCGCGCCGGTGGTGACGCCCGACGGGCGGTTCGTCGTCGCTGTCGTCGACGAGGGCGAACTCTGCATGTGGAGCGTCGACGGGCAGTCGGCGGGGGAGCGGCTGGACGACGGCAGCGCGGACTTCGTGTTCGATCCGTTCGTCACCCCGTGCGGTACCACGGTGCTGTGGACGGCCTGGAACGTGCCCGACATGCCGTGGGATGCCGCCCGGGTCGGCGCGACCTCACTCGGCGATCGGCACCACGAGTGGTTCACCGGCGCAGCCTCGGTGCACCAGCCGCGGACGCTGCCGGACGGTCGCGGGCTGGGTGTGCGCGATGACACCGGCTGGCTGAACGTCTGGATCGGCGACGAACCACTCGTGGACGAGCCGTTCGAACATGCCGGACCGACATGGGGGATGGGGCAGCGGTCCTACGTCGCGTCGCCGGACGGCGGCCAGGTCGCGTTCACCAGGAACGAGCACGGCTTCGGCCGGCTGTGCGTGGTCGACGTCGCCACCCGAGCGGTTCACGAGATCGCCCGCGGTGTGCACGGTCAGCTGGGCTGGGCCGGTGACCGATTGGTCGCGATCCGCACCGGTGCCACGACGCCGACCCAAATCGTCAGCTACGACACGGCGACCTGGGAGCGAACGGTGCTCGCTGTCGGGCCGGTCGCCGGATGGGAACAGCTCGACCTACCGGAACCCGAACCCGTGCAGATCGACCACGACGGCGTCACCCTGCATGCCCGGCGATATGTCGCCGGCAACGGCCGCACGCTGTGTTGGATCCACGGTGGGCCGACCGATCAGTGGCAGGTCGAGTTCATGCCGCGCGTCGCGTACTGGTGGTCGCAGGGGTGGGACATCCTCGTCCCCGATCCGCGCGGTTCGACCGGCCACGGGCGTGCGTACCAGCAGGCGCTCCACGGTGCATGGGGACGCCTCGACGTCGACGACACCGCGGCGATCCTGCGTGCCTCACACGATCTGGGCGAGAGCAGCCCGGACCGCACGGTGATGATGGGCAGCTCGTCCGGAGGTCTGACGGCGCTCGGCGTCCTCGGCCTGCACCCGGGTCTCTCCGCCGGCGGCGTCGTGCTGTACCCGGTCGCCGACCTGGCGGTCCTCGCCGACGCGAGCCACCGGTTCGAGGCCCACTACACGATCTCGCTGGTCGGGCCGCTCGACGATGCGGTGCGGTATGGCGAACGTTCGCCAGTGACGTACGCCGATCGGATCACCGCGCCCCTGCTGCTGATGCACGGTGACGGCGACCCGGTCGTTCCGTTCGAATCGACGGTCGATCTGGCGGGGCGCGTCCGGGCCGCAGGCGGTGACGTCGACCTGGTGATCGTCGAGGGCGAGGGCCACGGCTTCCGGTGCGCGGCGAACAAGCGGCTCGAGTACGAGCGCACCGGAGCGTTCCTCGCCGACCTGCTCGCCGACCTGCTCGCCGACCCGCTTGCCGACCCGCTCGCCGACCCGCTCGATGGTCGCGACGGGTAGCGTCAGGGCATGCCTTTCGTGAGCAACACCGGCGAGGACGGCGAGGAGGAGTCGACCGAGGTCGGTGCCGGCGCCCCCCCGTTCGACATCGAGTTCGACCCCAACGATCCCGACCTGACGAAGGTGCACTACAACTTGACCGGGTGGGGTTTCGAGCAGCGTGCGGAGCTCTCGGAGATCCTCGCCGAGCGTGGCGTCCCCCACATCTGGGATGGCGAGGAGCTCGTCGTACCCGAGGAGATCGAGGCGGACGTCGACGCGATGTTCGACGAGCTCGAGTCGGAGATCGGGCCGTTCCCGGTGCCGCTCCTCGACGGTGATGCGTCGACCGAGTTCGGTCTCGACGAGTGGCCGGTCGGCGATCTCGAGACCCTCAAGGAATCGCTGATCGAGGCCGAGATCCCGCACCTCTGGCAGGGCCGCACGCTGCTCGTCGCACAGGATGCCGAAGACGTGGTCGATGACCTGCTCGACGCGATCGAGGCGGGTGACGTCGCGACCCTCGGCGCCGACGCCGAAGCACCGGACGGTGCGTTGCACGACCTCTTCCGGGCGGCGGACAACCTGGCCCGTGATGCGACCCACACGAGCGGCCGCCAGACGGTGCTCGACCTCGTGCCGAAGCTGTCGGCAACGGCACCACCCTTCGGGATCGCCGTCAACGCCTGGTCGGCGATCGTGGGCCGGGCGGAAGCGGTGGTCGAACAGTTCGAGCTCGGCGCCGACCCCGAGCACGTCACCGAGGCCGCGGACGACCTCCGGTCGGTCTGCCGACCGTACGTGTAGCGCTCGCCACCGATGCTGCTTGCCGAACTCGAGGTCTTCCACACCCGCCCGGCGGTGCCCACCCGACGGATCGCGCTCGGTCACCTCGTCCTCCCCGTCGACCCGCCGCCCGGTTTCGGAGGCCTCCTGCTCGGTGCCGTTGTCGCCAACCACATCGGCGGTGTCGACGCAGACCTGCACGGCGACGTGTCGAGGCTGATCACCCAGATCGAGCGCGGCGACCGGGTGGTGCAGCCCCGCCTGCGCCATCGGTTCCAGGTCGACCGCCACGGCCTCTCGCACAGCCGTCATCGGATGAATGGGGAAGACGACGACATCGAGTTCGATTTCGGTACGACGGGCAGCGATCTGGCCCAGGTCCTGGGCGCGGTCTACGCGATCGAGCGACTCGAGGCGAACAGTCGTCGGATCATCGCACCCGTGCTGTTGAAAGCGACGATGTGGCGCGGCCGGATCGGACCCGCACTCATCGCCCACCTCGCCGGTGCCCAGTCGACGACCCTGTCGGCGCTCGCCGATCCGAGAGCGTGGGCGATGGAGATGCTCGGATTTCCGGTCGGGTTGCCGCAACCGTCCAAACGCGAGATCACCAAGCAGTACCGTTCCCGGATGCGTGACGTGCACCCCGATCACGGTGGGGCGGCGATCGATGCGAGCAAGGCGATCCTCGACCTCAACGAAGCGCGCCGGATCCTGACCTCCAAGGCGAGCTGATGACGCTGCTGCTCTACCCGGGTGCCGGTTCGGACTCGACCCACCCGTCACTCCTGACGATCGAGCAGTGGATGGCACCGCAGACCGTCGTTCGAGCCGACTTCCCGTACCGCACCGAAGGTCGGCAGGCCCCCGACCGCGCTTCGAAACTCCTGGCCGCGATTCGCGATCAGCTCACGACGATCGACGCCGATCAGCCGCTCGCCATGGGTGGACGATCGATGGGTGGCCGGATGTGTTCGATGATCGCTGCGGGCGCGGACGGGCACCCTGCGCCGCGCAACCTTCGAGCGCTCGTGCTGATCTCGTATCCACTCCACCCGCCCGGGAAACCGGATCGTCTCCGCGTCGAGCATCTCGCGGACATCACGGTGCCGACCCTGTTCGTATCCGGCACGAACGATGCGTTCGGCACGCAGGCCGAGTTCACCGAGTGGACGGCGACGATGCCCAAACGTGCCAAGGTCACCCACCTCTGGATCGAGGGTCGAGGCCACGATCTCAAAGGATCGGACCACACCGTTGCCGGGGCCGTCCGCGATTTTCTCGATCGCTGGCTCAGGTGACCGTCGCCGCCTCGCGATCGAGTGGGTTGAGATCCTCCAGCTCCCGGTGAGCGGTTTCGGGAAACCGGGTCAGCACCAGCACGACCACGATGATCTGGGCGAGGGCGACCAAGCCGATCGCCTGCCCGTACGACCAGCCGAGGTCGAGCAGGCGGCCGACGAGGAGCAGCCCGATGCTGCCGCCGAGCAGCGCCGATGCGGTGAGCAGCCCTGACGCCCGCCCACGATTGCCGGTCGGGAACAGCTCGGCCCGATAGACCGACAGCGCGGGGAGGGCGATCCCTCCGACGAACCCGCCCCCGAAGGCAGCGGCCCACATCGGCGCACCGTCGACGACGAACGACGCCAGGAGCAGGACGGTGGCGATCGGGACCGCCAGTGCGATCAGGAACTTGCGGCCGCGCACGTCGGCCAGCCGGCCACCGATCACGAGCCCGAACCCGGCCGGCGTGGCGGTGGTCAAGGTGAACAGGGAAATTGCGCCGGCATCGAAGCCTCGGACGTCGCTCAGGTACCGGTTCTGGAACACGCTCGCCGGGGCGATGAAGAAGTTGGCTGACGCCGCGACCGTGGCGAGCAGGCCGAGACGATGGCGGTCGATCCGAGGTGCGATCACGTGGGCGCGCTCGAACCGCTTCGTCTCCGGAAGTCGCCGAGTGATGTCGACGGCGACCACCAACCAGATCAGCGTCACGACGTAGACGAGACGCCATCCACCGGCCCCGAGATCGGCGAGCGGCAGTGCCATCACGGCGACCCCGGCGCCCAACCCGGCCGCCATCGCCATCACGCTGACCGCGTAGGCGCGCGAGTTGCGTGGCATCTCCTCCGCGACGACGACGGCGATCAGGATGTCGAGTGCGAGCCCGAGTGGCCGGCCGATGGCCTGGGTGACGACCAGGATCGGGAACGTCGGCGAGAGCGCGCCCGTCGCCGTGACGATCGGAGCGGCCCATGCCGTGATCCGCATGACTTTCGCCCGCCCGACCCGGTCGGCGAAGATGGTGAACGGCAGGGCCACGACGATCCCGGCGCGCACCACCGCTCCGGCCACGCTGAACCCGAGGTTCCCGATCCCGAAGTCTTTGGCCGCGAACTGTGCGGTCTGGGTGAACAGCGTGTTGGTGAACGCCGACGACATCGACGCCGCAGCGAGCAGACCGAGCACCAGTGCCTGGCGCTGATCGATCCGGTCGGGCGGAGCCCACCACGGTGGTTTTGCACCCGACCCCGACACGAACCGGCCGCGCCGGCCGAGGTGCGCCCAGACGGGGAGGACGAACAGCCACCCGAACCAGGGGATCCGCAAGCGGAAGTTGGTCTGCTCGACCAGCCCGTCGTGGCGTGACGTGACCGTGCGCTCATACGACTCGAACGGTCCGCTGGCCTGCTCGAATGTGGCGTCGACGGGGCAGCACGTCGACGAGGGGGAGCGCGGACCGTCACGGTGGGTCGTGGTCCCGACGGCACCGCGTTCGGCCACCAGGTCGTTGCGGATGGTCAGCAGACGGTGGCGCGTCTCGGGCTCGTCGGGCCACACACGTGTGACCGTCCGGTTGAGCACGGGCGGAGCATACTGGTGGGCATCCTCGGCCGGTGCCCGCCCGCAGCCGTGCATGACCCGCCCGGCGACGTGATCGGATCACGCCGGAGCAGGCATAGTCTGGCCCCGATGACCGAGCGCTGCATCACGGTGCACCACGCCGAACCCCTGCGGGGCGAAGTGCTCGTGCCCGGTGCGAAGAACTCGGTGCTCAAACTGATGGCCGCGTGCGTGCTCGCCGACGGCACGTTCGAGATCACCAACGTTCCCGGCATCGTCGACGTCGGCATCATGGCCGAGCTGCTGCGGGCGATCGGGCTCGACGTGGCGGAGGCCCCCGGGTACGGCGTGGTCACGATCAACAACGCCGGCGACCTCACACCCGTCGCGCCGTACGAGCTCACCGAGCGGATCAGGGCGTCGATCAATGTGCTCGGCCCGCTACTGGCCCGGTGCGGAGAGGTCAGCCTCTCGATGCCTGGAGGGGACAACTTCGGGTCTCGACCGATCGACATGCACATCGCCGGGCTGACCGCGATGGGCGCCGAGTTCGAGATCACCAGCGATCTTCTCGTCGCCCGTGCCGACCGGCTCCGCGGTGCGGAGATCACGTTCGACTTCCCGAGCGTGGGCGCGACGGAGAACATCCTGACGGCGGCGGTCCTCGCCGACGGGGTCACGACGATCCACAACGCAGCGCGGGAGCCGGAGATCATCGACCTGTGCGAGTTCCTCAACGGGATGGGCGCCAAGGTCGAAGGCGCCGGCACATCGACGCTGCGGATCGTCGGCGTCGAGCAGGATTCGCTCAGCGCCTGCGAGCACGAGACGGTGCCGGACCGGATCCAGGCTGCGACGTACCTCGCGGCATGCGCCGTCACGGGCGGCGAACTCGACCTGCTCAACGCACAGTCGAAGCACATGGAGATGGTGCTGTCCCGATTCCGCGACATGGGGTTGGAGATCGAGGCGTTGCCGTACGGCCTGCGGGTCGCCGCGCCGGATCGCTTGCGGTCGGTCGATGTGGCGACACTGCCGTATCCGGGCATCGCGACCGACTACAAGCCGCTGATCATCACGATGCTGGCGGTCGCCTCCGGCGTGGGGGTCGTCACCGAGAACCTCTACCCGGGTCGGTTCGCGTACGTGGAGGAACTCCAGCGGCTCGGGGCCGACATCAGGACCGACGGTCACCACGCGCTGATTCGCGGTGTCGACCGGTTGGTCGGGGCGCCGGTCCTCGCCCACGACATCCGTGCCGGAGCGGCGATGGTGGTGGCCGGCCTCGCGGCGCACGGGACGACCACGATCACCGGAGTGCACCACATCGATCGCGGCTACGACGATCTCGTGGGCCGCCTTCGCAGTGTCGGTGCCTCGATCGAACGCGTCGAGGGCTGAGCGCTCCGGATCGCCCCTGCGTGTTCAGCCGAGCGGTTGGGTTTCGTCGTCCGACGGGACCGGGGCGTCCGCGGACCGGGCGTCGACGCGACGCTTCACCACCGCGAGCAGGACGACGATCACCACAATCGGCGCGATGACGAGGAGGAACTCGTCCCGTCCACCCTCGTGCGCCAGGATGACGATCACGTCGCCGACCGGCGATAGACCCGAACGGCCAGCGGTGCTGCGACGAGTGTGATGCCGAGACACCACACGATCGCGAGCAGAACCTGACCGACGACCGTCTGGCCGGGATCGAGCGCGCCCTGCCCGAGCATCAGGCCGCGTGCGGCCTGGGCGACGATCGTGACCGGCTGGTGCTCGGCGAAGGTCGCGAGCCATGACGGCATGGTCTTCGGCGGGACGAACACGGCGCTCGCGAACACGAACGGAAAGACCGGGAGGAACACCGCGGTGTTGGCCGCTTCCGGGTTTCGGACCTTGAGCCCGATCGCGGCCATGACCCAGGAGAGTGAGTACGCGAACAGCAGGACGATTGCGACGCCGCCCACGAATCGCGGGAACGTCGTCTGGTATCGGAAGCCGACCGCGAACCCCACGACGATCATCAAGCTGATCACGAACGCGTTGCGGATGAGGTCGGCGAGCGTGCGGCCGGCCAGCACCGCCGAGCGCGCCATCGGCAATGACCGGAATCGGCTGATCACCCCGTTGGAGAGATCTTCGGTCAGCCCGATCGCTGTCTGCCCGGCGCCGAAGGTCGAGATCTGAACGAGCAGACCTGGGAGCAGGAAGTTGAGATACTTGCCACCCGCCGCGGCAGGGATCGAACTCCCGATCGCGCCGCCGAACACGTAGTTGAACAGCAGCAGGAACATGATCGGCTGAATGGTGGCGAACAGGAGGAGTTGGGGGAGGCGCAGGTTGCGCAGCAGGTTTCGCTTCGCGATCACCCAGGTGTCGTTCCACAACCGGCCGGGATGCGGCGCTGACGTCTGCACGTCGATGTTCATCGGGCTGCCTCCCGCTTGTCGTCGGCTGGTCTGCCAGTCAGCGTCAGGAACACGTCATCGAGACTGGGACGTTCGAGTGCCAACTCCAGCGGCTCGACACCGCCGCCGTCGAGACGACGGAGCACCTCCATCACGGTTTGGTTCCCGTTCGCCGCCGGGAATTCGAACTGACCGCCCGTCCTCTCGGTGCAGCCGTCGAACTCGGCAGCGATGACCCGGACCGCTTCGATGTCGTGGTCGCGGACCCGGAGCCGCACCGTGTTGTCGCCGAGCGCATCCTTGAGTTCGTCGGCGGTTCCCTCGGTGATGATCGACCCGTGATCGATCACCCCGATCAGGTCGGCGAGTTCGTCCGCCTCTTCGAGGTACTGGGTGGTGAGCAGCACCGTGGTGCCCCCGCCGACCAGATCTCGGACGAGATCCCAGATGTCGACGCGACTTGCGGGGTCGATCCCGGTCGTCGGTTCGTCGAGGAACAGCACATCCGGTCGGCCGACGAGTGAGGCCGCCAGGTCGAGTCGGCGACGCATCCCGCCCGAATACGTGGCGGCCCGGCGATCGGCGGCGTCAGCGAGCTGGAAGCGGTCGAGCACCTCGCGCGCCCGCTGACGCGCATCGGCCTTCGAGAGTCCGTACAGGCGACCGACCATCTCGACGTTCTCGAACCCGGTCTGGTAGTCGTCGACGGCAGCGAACTGACCCGCCAGACCGATCGAACGACGCACGACCTGCGGATCGCGGGTCACGTCGGCGCCACCGATCGTGGCGGTGCCCCGGTCCGGGCGCAGCAGCGTCGACAGGACGTTGATCAGCGTGGTCTTGCCGGCCCCGTTCGCGCCGAGCAGGGCGTACACGGTGCCACGGTCGATGGCCAGCGATGCGCCGGTGAGCGCTCGGACGTCGCCGAACGACACGTGGACGTCGTCGACGGCGACGATGGGCGGTTGCGGGTTCACGGGGGCACTCCATCCGTCTCGGTCGTGCCAACACGCTAGCTGTGCCGACCTGGAGGACGGTTGTTCGCTCAGCGGGAATGATCCGGTCAGCCGCGTGATTGAATGGACGTACATGCGATCGCAAGTAGAAGCCTGTATCGACGTCATCCGGCCCGCGCTGCAGGCCGACAACGGCGACGTGGAACTCGTCGGCGTCGACGAGGAAACGGGCATTGTCACGGTGCGCCTCGTCGGGGCCTGTGGCACCTGCCCAATCTCGACCCAGACCCTGAAGGGTGGGATCGAACGGATCATGCGGGACCGTGTCGACGGGGTGACCGAGGTCGTCAACATCGCCGAAGCCGAATCCGCCATCGACAGCCCCGTCTGACAGCGCTGTCTGATAGCCACTGGGGCCATGGCTCGAACCTCGGACCCCGACGAACTGTTCTCGGCTGCCCTCTCCGGTGACCGCGGTGCGCTCGCACGGCTCCTGTCGCTGATCGAGCGAGGGGGTGAAGACGGCCGACGGGTCGGACGGCTCGCCTACCCGCGCAGCGGCCAGGCCTACACGGTCGGGATGACGGGGGCACCCGGGGCCGGCAAGAGCACGTTGACCAGCGCCACGATCGGTCACCTGCGCAGCCAGGGTCTGGAGGTCGCCGTGCTCGCGATCGATCCGTCGTCGCCGTTCACCGGCGGCGCCATCCTCGGCGATCGGGTCAGGATGCAAGACCATGCCACCGACCCCGGGGTCTTCATCAGATCGATGGCGACCCGTGGACACCTCGGTGGGCTCGCACTCGCGACGCCGGAAGCGGTCCGCCTGCTCGACGCGGTCGGTCGCCACTGGGTGCTGGTCGAGACCGTCGGTGTCGGTCAGGTGGAAGTCGAGGTCGCCGGCAAGGCCGACACCACGGTCGTGGTGGTCAACCCCGGCTGGGGCGACAGTGTGCAGGCCAACAAGGCCGGCCTGATGGAGATCGCCGACGTGTTCGTCATCAACAAGGCCGACCGCAAGGGCGTCGAGGAAACGCGCCGGGACCTCGAGCAGATGCTCGATCTGTCCGACCTACCGCATGACGCCTGGCGGGCGCCGATCGTGCCGACCATCGGCTCGACGGGCGAGGGGGTCGTCGAACTCTGGGACGCCGTGCTGTCGCACCGCGCGTACGCCGAACGCAGCGGACAACTCGCCGAGCGGCGTTCGTTCCGCTCGGCCGAGGAGTTGCGTGGCATCATCGCCAACCGTCTGCGCGAACGGGCACGGTCGCTGTGTACCGGCGACCGGTGGGACGTACTCAGCCTCGACGTCGAACAGCAGCGAACCGACCCCTGGACCGCAGCCGACGAGATGCTCGAAGGCGTCGACGCCTAGCCCGGTCGGCCGGCTCGCGCACCCACGATCCAGCCCGTCACACCGATTCGTTCCGATTGCGCCGGATCGCGTGATCGACACCTGGATCGGTCTCGGCCTCGCGAACAAGCTTGGTGCCACGCAGGCCACCCCGTTCACGATCGTCGGCAAGGGCGGCGTCCCGGCGAACGGCGTGGCCGGTGTCGTACTCAACGTGACGGCGACCGAGACCGACGGGCCCGGATTCATCCGGGTCACGCCGTCGGGCGGCACGAGCAATGTGTCGAACGTCAACGTGGAGTCGGCCGGCCAGACGCTTCCGAACCTCGTCACGGTGCCGGTCTCCGACAGCGGATCGATCGACTTCTTCAGTCTGAGTGGAACCCACATGGTCGTCGATGTGTTCGGGTACTACACCCGTGCGTCGGCGGCCACCGCCGGCCGCTTCATCCCGACCGATCCCACCAGACTGCTCGACACCCGATCAGGAGTCGGAGCCCTGAGCGCAGGGCCGGTGCCGAACGAGGGCGTCGTCGATCTCCAGGTGAGCGGGCGCGGCGGCGTGCCTCCGACCGGTGCCCAGGCAGTCGTGTTGAACATCACTGTGACCGAGTTGACGGGGCCCGGATTCGTGACGGCGTGGGCCTCGGGCGCAACCCGACCGCCGACATCGAACCTCAACGTGATCAGCGCCGGACAGACGATCCCGAATCAGGTGATCGTTTCGATCGGTGCGGGCGGCAAGGTCAGATTCTACGCCTTGAGTTCAGTCCGTCTGCTCGCTGACGTGGCCGGGTACTTCACCGACGACACCGCGCCCCTGTCGACGGCCGGCCTGTTCATCCCGATCACGCCGGCTCGACTGCTCGACACGCGCGAGGCGAACGGCGTGCCCGGCACCGACCGGCTCGGAGCCGGAGCCACCGTGTCTCGGGGTTCTACACGTCCTGAACACGAGCGGCCAGGACTTCGGCCGAACCGGGTCATGCAGGCAAGATGGGTTCCATGAGTGACGACGTGGTCCTGCTCGAGCGCCGTGATGACGGAGTTGCCGTCATCACCCTGAACAACGGCAAGGTCAACGCACTGTCGGGTGCGGTGGTCGGTCGGATCCACCAGATTGCCGACGAACTCACGAACGAACCACCCGGCGCGGTTGTCGTCACCGGCGGCGAGAAGATCTTCGCCGCCGGTGCCGACATCTCCGAGTTCGGGGGGCCGGAGGAAGCGGCGGAGATCACGGCTCGCATCCATGCGTCCCTCGACGCGCTCGCGGCGATCCCACGGTTCGTGATCGCAGCGGTGTCGGGGTATGCGCTCGGCGGCGGGTGCGAGCTCGCCCTCGCGTGCGACTACCGCATCGCGGGCGAGCGAGCGGTGTTCGGGCAGCCCGAGATCCTGCTCGGCACGATCCCCGGTGGAGGCGGAACGCAGCGCCTCGCCCGTCAGGTCGGGCCGAGCCGGGCCAAGGAGATCTGCATCACCGGCCGCCAGGTCAAGGCCGACGAAGCGCTGCGCATCGGCCTCGTCGACGAGGTGGTTGCCGGCGACGCGTTGCACGAGCGGGCGTTCGCGCTCGCAGCCGAATGTGCGCGGGGGGCGGTGCTGTCGCAGGCCTTCGCGAAGCAGGCGATCGACGATGGCCTGTCGACGTCACTGGACGGCGGCTTGCGGATCGAACGCCAGGCGTTCGTCGAATCCTTCCGCACCAACGACAGCCAGATCGGCGTGAAGAGCTTTCTGGAGCACGGGCCCGGCAAGGCGGAGTTCACCGGCACCTGACGGTGCGTCAGGCTGGGCGTGACGACAGCGCGTCGGTGTAGACCGCCAACGTCCTGCCTGCGATCGCTTCCCACGAGTACGTGGCTTCGAGGAGATCTCGGCCACGCTCGACCAGCGAGTCGGCGAGCGCCTGATCGGTGAGCACCCGCTCGATGCAATCGGCCAGTTCGTCGGCGTTGCCCGGCTCGAAGAGCAGCGCCGAGCCGGTGCCCCCCACGAGTTCGGCGAGCCCACCGGTATCGGCCACGACCAGGGGGGCGCCGCTCGCGAGGGCCTCGAGCGCAACCACCCCGAACGGCTCGTACAGCGATGGGATCACGATGCAGCCGGCCTGATGGGTGGCGGCGCGCAGTTGATTGTCCGAGACGAACCCGGGGAGCTCGATGATGTCGCCGACACCGGCGACGTCGATCTGCGACTGGAGTTCGGGGAGATAACTCCCGCGCCCGGCGATCATGCACTCCAGTCCGCCGACTCGGTACCGCAACTCGCCGACGGCGCGGGCGAGCACCTGGAAGCCCTTCTCGTACTGGACGCGACCCCATGCGAGGACGAGGCCGCTGCGGCCCGTGACCTGCCCTTCGTCCGGGCCTGGTGCCCGCCACCACGCCGGATCGATGCCGCCGGGGATTCGGGTCACGTGGTCGGGATCGACCTCGAATCCGTCGACGATCTCGCGCACCATCAGCTTCGTCGCCGCCGTGAGACGACGTGACCGGTGCGCCTGCCACCACTCGACGCTGTTGATGTCGGTCGAGGCGCCGGGTTTGAGATGGCCACCGTGGCGGCCGCGCTCCGTGCCGTGGAACGTGGTCACGACCGGCGCCCCCGTTGTTGCGCCGAGGACGTCGGCGGCCCAGGCGACCTTCCAGTCGTGGGCGTGGATCACATCGGGCTGCCAACCGTCCAGGGTCGATGCGGCGGCGACGAGAGCGTGGTTGCCCGACGCCATCGACGCGACCTGATTGTCGGGGAGCCACGGCAGTTCGACGTCGGCACGCACGATTCGCACGCCGCCCGTCACGGCGTCGGAGTCGGCTCCGGGCAACCGCCGGGAAATGACGACCGTCTCATGGCCGAGGCGCTGCAGTGCGTGGGCCAACCCGTCGACGTGCGCTGCCGTGCCGCCGGCTGCGCTCGGTGGGTACTCCCAGGAGAGCATCAGCACGCGCACGGCCGAACGATAGGCGCGGCGCGCTACGGCCGATGGTCTTCGACGAGGTGCTTGAGCCGGCGGAGATTGCGACGCCAGATCTGCTTCATGACGGCTTGCCCGCCGACGACCTCGCCCAGCCGGGACCCCAGGAACCACGGAAACGTCAGGTCTTCGGTCCAGGTGAAGCGCGTCCGTCGACCGAGATCGAGCGGTTCGAGCTCGAACACGCCGCTTCCGGTGACAACGCCGGAGTGTCGGACACCCATCCGCACCTCGGGCTCCCACTCCGTGACGGTCATCTTGTCGGTGAGGGTGATCGGACCGACCTTCGTGTCACACTCGAACTCGGTGCCGACACCCCGGTTCGACGCACTCGTGAACCGGATCTCGGTTGCATCGGCCATCCAGTCGACGTGGCGTTCGATCGGCTCGACGACCAGCCACACGGCGGACGGTGATGCGTCGATTTCGGTCGAGACGCTGATCCGA
This sequence comes from Ilumatobacteraceae bacterium, assembly GCA_039921745.1. Classification (GTDB taxonomy): domain Bacteria; phylum Actinomycetota; class Acidimicrobiia; order Acidimicrobiales; family Ilumatobacteraceae; genus Ilumatobacter. The sequence goes on from JBDSBE010000042.1 coordinate 17,488, forward strand.
CCCATTCAGGAACCGGTCAGCGACGATGCGTTGCGCAGGGTTTCTGCGGCCTCTTCGGGCGGCATGATGTTGATCAGCACGCCGGTGCCACGTTCGAAACCGGCCTGCGTCACGAGGTTCGGCCAGATGTGGATGTGCCAGTGGTACTCGCCGGTGTGCTGGTGCGGGGCCGTGTGGAACCCGACGTTGTACGACACGTCACCGAGTGCCCGGTTGAGGAACGCCGTCGAGTCGCGCAGCGCCCGGCCGACCGCGGCGAGCGATGTGTCATCGGCGTCCTGGAGATGGAGTTCATGGCGCCGGGGCACGATCAGGAGTTCGTACGGACTGCCGCTCCAGTACGGGCAGATGACGGCGACGTCGTCATTGGCGACCACGACACGCTCACCCGTCGACACCTCGGCCTCGACCGTGGTGCACAACAGACATCCTCCGGCGAACCGACCGAACGCGCGCTCTTCGTCGAGGACCTCGCCGGGCACGAATGGCAGACCGAGGAGTTGGCCGTGTGGATGCGCGATCGACGCACCGGCCTCACGGCCATGGTTGACGATCGCCTGCGTGTATCGGATGTTCGGCAAGTCCGCGTGTTCGGTGAACCGGCGCTTCAAGGCGTGCATGAACGTGTCGGCGTTGTCGTCGCTGAGCTGGTCGAGCGAGCCCTCGTGGTCCGGCGAGTAGACGAACACCTCGTGGATGCCGGTGCCCTCCGCCATGACGTGGACGGGGCCGACGTGGCGCACCGCGAAGCCATCCTCTCCGTCGAAGGCGGGGTACAGGTTCGGGATGACCCGCAGCGTCCAGGCGCCCCGGTCGCCGATCGTCTCGAGCGCTGGCGGGGTGGCCCCCTCCTGGCCAGGACAGAACGGGCAATCACGGTCATCGACGAACTCGAGCTTGCGCCGCGGTGCGAAGTCGGTCGGACGAGACCCCCGTTCTGCGACGATCGTGACCCACCGTCCCGTCAACTGGTTCAACCGCATCTGGCTCATCGGATCATCAGGATAGAGCGCTCGGGTCGCCGAAGTGGACCACACACGGATCGACGGGCTGCCTCACGACATCGGTGGGAGGCGGTAGACGGTGACGTGGCGGTCGGAACCGGGAGAAAACGGCTCACGGGCGAAGCTGAGCCACCGGTGCTCCACGGTGAATCCGGCTGCGATCGCAGCTGCGTCGAGTTCGGCGAGTGTCGAGTACCGGATCGACCACGGCCGCATCCGGACGCCGCCGGCCTGCGTGAACTCGACGAAGCTTCCTTCGGCGACCTGGTCTGCGGGACGCCGGACCGAGATCGACAGCACCACCCGATCGGCCTGCACGGAACGCACCGACACGTCATCGGCAGGCCCGTCTGCCGGGTCGGCCACGAACGTCTCCACCGCGAAGCGTCCACCGGGAGCCAGGCACCGGGCGACCGCCACGAAGCACGCCTGCTGCTCGGCCGCCGTGCGCAGGTTGAACAGGGTGTTGTAGGCCACGAACGCCAACCCGAACGGGCCGTCGGGGAGATCGTCGACCATGCTCCCGTGGATCGCGTGCACCAGGTGCTCCCGGTCGCGGTCGGCGAGGCGAGCGAGCATCGCGGTACTGGTGTCGATACCGGTCACGGCAACGCCAGCTTCGGCGAGCGGCACCGCGAGTCGGCCGGTGCCGACGCCGAGTTCGAGGACTGCCTGGCGGTTGGCGAGATCGGCCAGCGCCGAGACGGTTGCGTCGACGTCGGAGATCGCGCCGTACCACTCGTCGTAGACGTCGGCGAACGACTCGCCGTACGTGGTGTCGTCGTAGCCCTCCATGGGCCTCGACCGTATCCGTCGAGACTCGATCGGCAGGCCGTCGGCCTCGGTGGGCGCTGGGCGCCGAGCGCCGCGTCGCACAGTCGGTAGCGTGACGGGGTGGCTCTCACCTACCTCGATCACGCGGCGACGACGCCGATGCGCCAGGTCGCGATCGACGCCATGCTCCCGTTCTTCACAGAACGCTTCGCCAATCCGAGCGGATCGCACCGGTTCGCCCGCGATGCCCGCCGTGCGATCGACGAAGCACGCGACGAGATCGCCGAACTGATCGGTGTCGCCCCGGGCGAGGTCGTCTTCACCGGATGTGGCACCGAGGCCGACAACACCGTGATCGACGGGGTTGCCGGGCTCGCCGTCTGCCCGTCCGCCGAACACCATGCGGTGCTGCACCCGGTCGAAGCGCGCGACGGTCTGATCGTCGCCGTCGACACGACGGGTCATGTCGATCTCGATCGGCTCGCGGCCGCACTCGACGATCGGACCGGTGTCGTGAGCGTCATGGCCGTGAACAACGAGGTCGGAACGATCACCGACCTCGGAGCCGTGTCGCGGCTCGTCCGCGAGCGTGCCCCACAGGCTGTGCTCCACACCGACGCCGTGCAGTCGGCGTGCTGGCTCGACCTGCGGACCATCGCACCGCTCGTCGACTCCCTGTCATTGAGTGCTCACAAGTTCGGTGGCCCCAAGGGGGTCGGCGTGCTCACGATCCGTGACGGTGTCAGGGTCGACCCGCTGATGATCGGTGGCGGTCAGGAGCGCGAGCGGCGGAGTGGTACCCACAACGTGGCCGGCATCGTCGCGATGGTGGCCGCGCTCGCCGAGACCGACTGCCTGCGAGCCCGGGAAACCGAGCGGCTGGCGGCACTGCGGGACCGGCTGGTCGACGGTCTGGTGGCATCGGTCGACGGTGTGATCGAGACGGTCGGTCGCGATCACAAGATCGCCGGCTCGGCGCATGTCTGTTTCGACGGGGTGGAGAGCGAATCGCTCCTGTTCCTCCTCGACGAGGCCGAGGTGTGCGCGAGTGCGGCGTCGGCGTGCGCCAGCGGCGCGATGGAGCCGTCCCACGTGCTGACCGCAATGGGTGTCGATCGATCGCTCGCCGGTGGGGCACTGCGCATGAGTCTCGGGCACACGACGGCCGAGGCCGACATCGACCGCGCACTCGACGTGGTGGTCGGCAGCGTCGAACGACTCCGACGGGTCGTGGCGTGATGAAGGTGATGTTGGCGATGAGTGGCGGTGTCGACTCATCGGTCGCGGGCGCCCTGCTCCTCGCTGAGGGCCACGAGGTCGTCGGCGTGACGATGAAGCTCTGGGGTGGGGCCAGCGATACCGGGTGCTGCAGCGTCAGCGATGTCGACGATGCGCGGCGGGTCGCCCAGCAGCTCGACATTGATCACCTCGTCTTCAACTTCGGAGCGGACTTCGACCGTCACGTCGTCGCTCCGTACGTCCGCGACCACGCACGCGGCGTCACGCCCAACCCGTGCATCGAGTGCAACCGGCACGTGAAGTTCGATCGTCTGCTCGAACGGGCCGATCAGCTCGGCTTCGACGCCGTCGCGACCGGGCATCACGCCCGCGTCGGCCAAGACGGTGCGGGCGGATTCACGCTCCAACGTGGCGCCGATCAGGCCAAGGATCAGAGCTACGTGGTCCACATGCTCGACCAGCGCGACCTGAGGCGGACGATGTTTCCCGTCGGACACATCGACAAGACCGAGGTCCGTGCGGTCGCCGCCGAGTTGGGGCTGCGCACGGCGACCAAACCCGACAGCCAAGACGTCTGCTTCATCACGTCCACCGGGGGGCGCGAAACGTTCCTCGGCGACCGGATCACATTCCGCCCGGCCGTCGTGGTCGATCGGGCGGGTGAGCAGGTGGGTCGCGTCGACGCAGTCGAGATGGTGACGATCGGCCAGCGTCGGGGCATCGGTCTTCCCGGCGGCGGGCCCAAGCGCTACGTCGTCGACGTCGACGTTCCGAACGCTGTCGTCACCGTCGGCGACGATCGCGATCTCGAACGTTCGTCCACGACCGTGGTCGACCCCACCTGGGTGGCCGAACCCGTCGAGGGGCGGGTGCGTGTGCAGTGCAGTGCCCACGGTGCGAGCGAACCGGCAGACGTCACGGTCGAGACCGATCGGGTCACCGTCGAGTGGGTGGAGCCGCAGCGCCGGGTCGCGCCGGGCCAGAGTGTCGTCTTCTACGACCTGGACGACCAGTGCGTGCTCGGCGGCGGCACCGCGCGCTGACGTCGCGTCCGAGCGCAAAGAGCCGAGTGGGCCCCTCTCTCGAGGGGCCCACCCGGGGTTGTCGAACCGGCCGGAACCGGCCCGAACTGTCGGCTGTCAGACCTTGGCGAACTCGGGCTGGTCCTTCAGCAACGATTCCGGGATCGTGTCGGGGGCGGTGAAGCCGTACCGACGCTTGCTCTCCCAGAGGAAGGCGACACCCATCACCATGGTGACCACGCCGAGTCCGGCGAGGAGGCCAGCGATGCCGAGTGCCAGCATCAGGCTGCTGTGCGTTCCGGCACCGACACCGAGTTCGGCGACCAGTGCGTGCGTCGTGCCGCTCCATGCCAGCTCACGGGCAGGCCCGTCCAGCAGGTCGGTGCGGTCGAAGCCGGTCCAGTAGCGGCCGTCGACCGGCACGTCGTAGCTTCCGGGCGTGATGACCTGACCCTGGTACGCCGTGACCACACCGTTGTAGGTGCCGTCCGGGTCGAGTGCGCCAGATTCCTGTGCGGCGGCGATCTGGTCTGCTGTGACGTCGACGGTCTGGGTGCCGGTCAACGTGTGGTGGACGATCGTCGCCATCTGGTACATGTACTCGCTCGAGTTGTTCACGAGCGGATCATTTGGATCGAGACCGCCGTTGCCCATGACGACCGGGAAGTCCCAGTCGTTTTGGAGCAGGTCGAGGATCGGTTGTGCACCCTCGGTGGTGCCACGATCGGTGAGCTGACCCTGGTCGTCGTACGTGAGCTCGACGTTCTGAACAGCGCTGAACGCCTGCAGCGAGTTGTACCCGCCCTGGGTCTTGCTGTAGGCGACGCCGGCGCCGGCGAAGTATCCGAACCCGACGATGATCAGGAAGACTCCGAGTAGTCCGAGTGGTTTCCTCAAGATGGACATGACAACCCCTTTTCGTTTGTGGAGAGCTCGTGATCTGTTGCACGTATCGCTCGTATCTCATGATCGGCCCGTGCGGCGGCGACGGGCAGGGACCTCAGTCACACATCCGGGAGGA
>JBDSBE010000043.1:0-50738 GCA_039921745.1 Ilumatobacteraceae bacterium
TGACGGGTCGGCACTTGCCAGGCCCTGCGTGCGAAGTCCTCGAATCGGACTCCGGGCGCGATGAGGCGTGCGTTGTGTTCGAGTTGTTCACGCGCCAACGCATGGAGATGCCGCTGATGGGCGGTCGGTTCGGACGGGCCGACGTGATAGGTACGCGAGAAGTCGACGGCATACCCGCCCAAACCGATGGTGTCGGTGTCAATGCAGAACAGATCGCCATCGACGATCACATGCGGGCCGGCCTCCTGAAAGTACGGAAACGTTCGCGGCCCGGACTGCACGAGGCGCGTCGAGACGTATTCGCCGTCGTTGGCGATCAGATGCTGCTGGAAGTGTGACCACACTTCGATCTCGGTCGCGCCCGCGTGGAGTGAGTCGAGCATCGTCGTCACGGCGGCCTCGACCAGCGTCATGGCTTCGTTCATGACCTCGAGTTCGCTCGGGAGTTTGATGCGTCGGCTCTCGACGAACACCTCGGTTGCCGATGACAGCACACACCCGGCGGATCTCAGTGCGTCGGTGACATCATGGTCGACGCGTTCGACCGCCAGCGGCCACGGCGCACCTCGGCAGGCTCCGATCAATGCCGCGATCTCGGCCGCGAATGACGCAATCGTCTCGGTGTGTCGAGGACCGCTGAGTGCGGTGAGGCCCGGTGCCGTGCGGACCTCGTCGATGAGCGACACCGATTGCGAGAGATGTTCCGAGCCGGCGAATTCCCAGACGACGACCGTGTCGTTGATACCGACCAGAACCAGCCGTGAGGGTCCCATCATCGAAAACACGTTCATGTTGCGCACGCCCGTCGCGTACGTGATGTTGATCGGGTCGGCCGTCAGCACCCACTCGACGCCGAGCCGCTCCATCGTCGAGCGCAAACGAGCCAGACGATCGCCTGCCAGCTCGGATCTCCGAGACGAAAACCACGAACTCACCCCGGCAGCATCTCCTCCTCGACACCTCAGCACAACCCGCCCGCTGCGGACAGGCCAACTCCGCGGCCCGACGCCCGTGAACCACGCATCCACGAGCGATCGCCCCGTGCAGGAACGCAGGTGACTCGCTGATCGCTGCTCGCAGCGCGCTCAGCCTGCCTGCGTCTGTTGGGTGCTCGGGTCAGGCGGTCAGTTTGGGTAGCAGCGCAGCGGCGACTTCGACGGGTCGCTCTTCGTGGCTGAAGAGACCTGCGTGTGCGATTTCTGTGAGTTCGGCGTTCGCGAAGTCGCGGACCATCCGTCGGGCGTTGGCGATCGGGAGGAACTTGTCCTCGACCCCCCACACGAGTTGCACCGGGACGTCGATACGACCGTGGATCGCTTCCAGTTGACGGACGTGGTCGAGGTCGAAGCTCGCGAAGATCCGTCCGGCCGCTGATCGAGCCGTCTTCGAGGTGTGCAGCGGACGGAGGAAGAACTCGTCGAACTCGCCGTCGAGCATCGACCGGTTGGCGAACGCATCGCCGAGCACGAACTTGGTGCGTCGGAGTCGTGGCTTGCCAGCGATCCAACCGAACACGGGTGCGAAACCAGGCAACCGCCGGACCGCAATGAACGATCGAAAGCGAGGTGCCATCGGGCCTGATTGCTCGGTGTCGATGAGGCCCATCGAACGCAAGGCATCGTGTCCGACCATCGCGTGGCGAGCGATCATGCCGCCGCTGTCGTGGCCGACAACGGCGACACTGTCGAGTCCGAGCAGCTCGACGCACCGCTTGACGCTGTGGATGTGATTTGCGATCGAGACCTGTGTGGTGCTGTCGTACCTGCTCGATCCGGCTCCGGGCAGATCGATGACATGACAGGTCAGATGGTCGACGAGATGGGGAAGCAGCTTCCGGAACGTCGCACCGTGGACCGGCCAGCCGTGAACGAACAGCACGTCGGGACCGGTCCCGATTGTGCGCACGGCGACCGAGCCGCGACCGGGACCCATGTCGACGAACTGGTGCGGTTCGTGGCGGAACAGATCCGACGCAGCTGTCGGGGTGAGCGTTGACATGGACGTCCTTCGCAATGAGTTGTAGTGAGTACTACAAGAACGTAGTCGTAGCCACCACTACAATCAAGTAAGAATGGGGCACAAGCACTCGAAAGCCGACATCCTCGCCGGTGCGCTCGCCACGGCGTTCGAGGACGGGATCAGCCAACTGACGTTCGGTCGCGTCGCCAAGCGCCTCGGAATCAACGACCGCATGGTCGTCTACTACTTCCCCACGAAAGACGATCTGATCGGCGCAGTCCTCGTCGCAATGGGCACACAACTCCAGACCACACTCGCGTCCGCTTTCACCACGCCCGCCGCCGATCACATCGAGCTGCTCACAGCCGCCTGGCCCGTGGTCGCGACCGAAGCGGCCGATCCGGTCTTCGCACTCTTCTTCGAAGCGAACGGCCTCGCGGTCACCGGTCGCGAGCCCTTCCACTCCCAGCTCCGACAACTGATGGCCGCCTGGATCGACTGGGCTGCTGCCTTCATCGTCGGCAACGACGACCATCGCCGAGTCGAAGCCGAGACCGCCATCGCGCTCATCGACGGACTCCTCTTGCTCCGTCAGCTCAGCGGCCCCGACGCAGCGGAGCGCGTAGCGATGCGACTCGGCATCGCCGACCGCTTCCAACAGCGGTCCGCAGGTTGACCCGAATTGCTGGCCCTTTCAATGCTGAGTTCGCCGGTGAGCGGATGTCCTACGATCGAAACCCATGCCGAACCGCGCGATCATCTTCCACGGCACCGGCGGCAGCCCCGACGCTGTCTGGTATCCGTGGCTCGATCGCTGCCTCACCCAACGCGGCTGGAGCGTCGAGCGCCCGTCGTACCCTCGGCTGAACGAGGAGCCGATCGCAACGTTCCTGCCCCAGGTCCTCGAGTCGCACACATTCGACGTCGACACGGTCCTCGTGGGCCACTCAAGCGGTGCAGCGCTGATACTGGCAGTGCTGGAGCAGCTGGATGTGACCGTCGCTCAGGCGATGCTGGTCGCCGGATACTCCACGCCGCCGAACGATCAGCCCGAACCCGTACTCCAAGCGCAGTACGACTGGGACCGGATCAGGTCCCGTGCGGCGGAGTTCGTCTTCGTGAACTCGGTGGACGACCCGTACGGTTGCGATGTCACGCAGGGTCGAGCCATGTTCGACCGGCTTGGCGGCACGCTCGTCGTTCGTAACGAGGGCCACTTCGGAGACTGGAACCAGCCCTTTCCGACATTCCCCCTCCTCGACCGGCTCATCTGAGCGAACCACGGCATGCGGAGTCGACCCGTGGACGGCCAGCCGACCTAACCGACCCACCCGGTCATCACCAGCTCGTTGTCGCAGTGTGTGAACGACTCGGGTGGTCCGCAGTGCTCCCACCAGTGCAGCACGGGGTGCAGGCTGCCGGCCGGAGCACGGGTAGCTGACCACTGAGTGGTCTCGCACATCGATGCCTTGGAGTCGAGGGATGTGCGTGCAGCGCAGAATCGCCTGTCGCCAGATTGCAACACCCCTGGATGATGTCATCGGTGTTGGCTGATATTGTGGTTCGATGGGTTCACCGCGCGTGGCTGACCGTGTCGACGTCGAGGTCGCCGCCCGTTTGTTTCATGGCCTGAGCGATCCGACTCGTCTGTCGATCTTGTTGGCGTTGTTGGACGGCGAGCGTCGCGTCACCGACATCGTGACGGCCGTGGCGTCATCGCAGTCCAATGTGTCGAACCATCTGGCGTGCTTGAAGGGCTGCGGTCTGGTTGTTGATCGTCCAGGAGATCGGCGACAGGTGTTCTATTCGATCGCGCGGCCGGAGGTCCGCGATCTTCTGATCGCATCTCAGCGTCTGCTGATCGAGGCTGGCCACCATGTCCAGTTGTGTGAGAACCCGCTGATGGCCGAGCCGCGGATCGGTGATCGGTGATGGCTGGCGCCTGCTGCGGAACCCCGACCGTCGACCTCGACGCAGGTGGTGGGTGGGGCGATCGATGGAAGACGATCGCCGCCGGCGTCGCCGCGGTTGCATGGATCTCTGGGGTCGTCGCGGGGTTCGCCGATGCGTCTGTAGCGGCCGACGCGGCGTTCGTCGTCGCGATTGTTGCGGGCGGGGCGACGTTCGTCCCGGGCGCCGTCACCGCAGTGTTGCGAGGACGCCTCGGGGTCGGGCTGCTGATGACGATCGCTGGAGTTGGTGCGATCCTACTCGGCCAGATCGGCGAAGCCGCCGCCCTGGCGTTCCTGTTCTCGGTGTCCGAGGCGCTCGAGGAGTGGGCGATCACGAAGTCACGACGCGGGCTACGCGCCGTGTTGCAACTCGTCCCGGACACCACGACCATTCGTCGCGGCGACGACCAGGTCGACGTTGCCACCGGTGATGTCACCGTCGGCGACGTCATGGTGGTGCGCGCCGGCGAACGCGTCGCCACCGACGGCGTGATCCGATCAGGACGTTCATCGCTCGACGTGTCCGCAGTGACCGGCGAGTCGATCCCTGTCGAGGTCGACATGGGGGACGCCGTGCTGGCGGGAAGCGTGAACGGTGGCGGACTGCTCGACGTCGAGGCGACCGCACCGTCGTCGGACAGTACCTTGGCAAGAATCGTGCAGGCGGTCGAGGAGGCACAGGACCGCAAGGGCCGCTCGCAACGTCTCGCCGACCGGATCGCCCGCCCCCTGGTCCCCGGCATCCTGATCGTGGCCGCAACGGTCGCCGTGGTCGGGGCACTCCTCGGGGATCCCGAACTCTGGATCCAACGCGCGCTCGTCGTGCTCGTCGCCGCGACGCCGTGCGCATTCGCGATCGCTGTCCCGGTCACGGTGTTCGCGTCGATCGGCTCGGCAACCCGTTCCGGCCTGGTGATCAAGGGCGGCGCGGCACTCGAAGCTCTCGCCACCGTGCACACCGTCGCACTCGACAAGACCGGCACGCTGACGCTCAACGAACCCACCGTGATCGAGACGATCGCCATCGGCGGACGCACCCGCGACGAAGTGTTGGCTCTCGCCGCAGCGCTGGAAGCGAACAGTGACCATCCGCTCGCTACGGCGATCGTCGCTGCGAGCGATGCCGCGCCGGTCGCGGTCGACGACGTCCAAGCGCTCGCCGGGCACGGCATCACCGGCCACGTTGCCGGCGATTGGGTGCGCGTCGGCAAACCCGGCTTCGTCGACGTTGCAATTCTCCACGCCGATGTGACCCGCCTGCAAGACGGCGGTGCGACCGTCGTGATGGTCGAACAGAACGGCACGACCATCGGCGCAATCGCGATCCGCGACGAACTCCGTCCCGAAGCCCAACGTGTGGTCACCGCACTCCGAGACGATTATCGGATGCACGTGGTGATGCTCAGTGGCGACAACACCGCCACCGCGAACGCAGTCGGTCAGGCAGCCGGGATCGACGACATCCGAGGCGGTCTGCTTCCAGCGGACAAATCCGCCGCCATCCAACAACTCCAAGCGGGCGCAGCTGTGGCGATGGTGGGCGACGGCATCAACGATGCACCCGCGCTCGCGACCGCCGACATCGGCATCGCAATGGGCGTCGGTGGAACCGATGTCGCGATCGAAGCGGCCGACATCGCCATCATGGGCGACCACCTGACCCACCTCCCCGACCTCATCGGACACGCCCGGCGCACCCGCACGATCATGGTCCAGAACCTGATCCTGTCCGGGATCATCATCGTCGCGCTCATCCCCATCGCTGCGGTCGGGCTGCTCGGACTCGGCGCAGTCGTCGCCATCCACGAAGGCGCCGAGATCGTCGTCATTCTCAACGCCCTACGCGCCAGTCGCTCCGTCACCGTTCCCACCACCCAAGAACACAAGGCGACGCTCGTTCGGGCTCGCCAGGCCGTCCAGGTCTGATCGATCGCGCCGGCGAACCCGTCCTCACATTCATTGCCAACGAACTCGCCATCCAAAACGGACGGAGCGTGGGACCGGACCACTCGGTCGGCGCGTCGCCGACGGACTCGATTCGGCCGCTCCTGATCACCAGGTCAACCGCGGTCGGAAACCCAGTCGCGTGCACGTTCCGGATGTGCAGATCAGCCATGGGTACGACCGTACCGGTCTTGGCGTGGTCCGTCCGGGCCGCATGTCCAACGGATTCGAGTCAATGGCACGATGTCGACAGGTTTGCGATTCCCGTACGGGTGTCCAGACGAAACGTGTGGCGCGTACACAGATGAGGACGAGACGGGTCGTGTCACTGGTTGCGGGTCTCGCGGTACGGCAGGTCCTTGCCGGGGTTCGGTTCGCGTGGAAGGCCGAGGAACCTCTCGCCGAGGATGTTGCGCTGGATCTCGTCGGTTCCGCCGGCGATCGACTGGGCGGGCACCGAGATCAGGATCTCTGCGAGGTTGCCGTCCAGGCTTGCGGCTGGATCGCTTCCTGCCAGCAGACCGTTGGCGCCTCCGATGAGCCCGTGCGTCGCGGCTGCCTGGCGCGCCATGTTGCTCGTTGCCAGTTTACCGATCGAGCCCTCGGCACCGGGAGGTCGCCCGAGAGCCCGGTTGGCCTTCGCCCGATCCGCAGTCCACTGACTGACACGGCTCATCGAGATCAGACGCGCAATCTCCTGGCGCACGATCGGGTCGCCGGAACGTCCCGCCGATCGTGCATGATCGGCGATGAGGTCCACGCGGCCGGCCCGCTGCGGATACCACGAGTACACCTTCCGCAACTCGTCGGCCTCGGCCCTGGCCTCGGTGGCCGCAGGGCCAGGGTCGGCGGTGTCACGCGGAAAACTGACCGCGGCCCCGAACCGTCGTTCATGAGCCAGCGTGGCCAGGGCGGCCGCCCACCCCTGGTTCACGTCGCCGACCACCCAGTCCTTCGGGATGCGTGCGTCGGTCATGAAGACCTCGTTGAACGACGAGTGATGGTTCATCTGCGCGAGCGGTCGGACTTCGACACCCCCCTGCCGCATGGGCAACACGAAGTACGTGATGCCCTGATGCTTCGGCACGTCCCAGTTGGTGCGAGCAACGAGCATGCCCAAGTCGGCGTGATGCGCGCTCGTGTTCCACACCTTCTGGCCGTTCACCACCCACTCGTCGCCGTCGAGCACCGCAGTGGTGGTCAGCCCAGCCAAATCGCTCCCGGCGGTCGGCTCACTGAACAGCTGACACCACACCTCCTCACCGGTGAGCATCGGTCGAAGGAACCGCTCGCGCGACAGATCGGGGCCCTGTTCGAGGATCGTCGGACCGGCCAGTCCGGACGGGATCGACGCCACGGCACCGCACGCACTGAGTTCCTCGCGCACGACGTCGTCGGCCCACGCCGGCAGATCGCGCCCGTACCAGCGCTCGGGCCACGACGGAACCGCCCAACCCGACTCGAGGAGCATGGTCCGCCAGGCCCGCAGCGAGAGGCTCGCATCCCAACTCGCGAGAGCCCACGCCCGCACCTCGGCACGAACCGACCCCGCCGTGATCTTCAGCCGATCGCTCACCTGTTGCGAGGCGCCCGGTTGATCGTCGACGGCGCTCACCGGCCGCTGAACCGAGCGATGCGACGTTCGCTGACGGCGGTGATGCCTTCGCGCCAGTCGTTGGTCTGTTGCAGGCGCTCCTGCTCGGCTCGCTCGTGGTGCAGCACCGCCCGAACTCGCTCGGTCAGGTCACCGCGCAGGGTCTGTCGGATCGAGCGGACCGCGAGCGGCGCGGCGGCTGCGATCTCCACGGCGAGCGCCGTCGCCCGGGAACGCAACTCGACGGCGGGAACGACGTGATCGACGAGCCCGATGCGCCCCGCAGTCTCACCGTCGATTCGTCGGCCGGTGTAGAGCAGGTCGGCCGCAGCTTGGTTGCCCACCACATGCGGGAGCGTTTCGCTCAGCCCGAAACCTTGGTGGAAGCCGAGGAGTGAGAAGTTGGCCGCGAATCGGGACTCGGGTGTGCCGACCCGGAAGTCGGCCGCGAGCGCGAGCCCGAGCCCGCCACCGATCGCAGCCCCCTGCACTGCGGCCACGATCGGGAGCGGCTGGTCGAAGAGCCGAATGGCAACGTCATAGAGGTGTGGTTCCTGCTCGTTGCCGAGTGCGCCCGACCGTCCACTGAAGTCGGCACCCGCGCAGAAGTTCTTGCCTTCGCTGCACAAGACGATGACGCGTGCCCCGTCCCCCGCAGTGGCGCCACCTGCCAGTTCGTGGAAACGATCGGCGAGTCGCATGAACATGCCGAGATCGAAGAAGTTGTGTGGACCGCGCTGGATCTCGACAGTGGCGACGTGCGTCTCGGGGTCGAGCGTGACCACAACATCATCAGGCACGTCGTTCGGGGCGGAGGCAGTTGCGTCGTTGTCGTTCATCCGTTGTCAGTCCTTGGTCGGTGCGGTGTCGTACCCAGCGAGGCTGAGCAACCGACCGATTTGATCGACGCGAGCTTCGCGTGTCTCGCTTCCGGTGACGACGTGGAGGAAGGTGACATCGAAACCCCGGTCGGCAGCCGGTCGCCACGTGAGGATTGCTCGGCGCCGATCCCCAGTCCGGGTGTACGGTTTCGACTTGTGCCGAGCGCACCGTTCCACATGATGTTCGCGATCATGCACCACACGCTCGGCGCTCCGCTCTCGCACACCGGGTACGACGCCATCGCCTTGCCAGGCGGCCGCCGGTTCGAAGTCGGCGACTTCCATCATCAACGTCACCATCGATTCATCGAGTTCAACCACGGCGGGATCGAATCGCCACTCGACGACTGGGCCGACTCATTCCATGACGGAACCGTCGACGGGAATCGGCGGATCGCCGATCGCCGCCATGCACTCTCGGTCGCACGATCAGGATCCGGGACGCGCTCATCATGAGCACACCGCACGAGTGGGTCTCACTCGCGGGCAAACGGGCTTTCATCACTGCAGGCGGCGCTGGCATGGGTCGGGCGACCGTGCTGGCCATGCATCGCCTCGGCGCCGAGGTGTTCACGTGCGACGTCGACCCTGCCGCCCTGGCCACGCTGCCCGACGGTGTGTCCGCGTCGGTGTGTGACGTGGCGAAGTCAACCGACCTCGATGCGTTGTTCGACCAGTTCCTGCCCGACGGGTTGGACTTCATGATCAACAACGCCGGCGTCGCCGGGCCGACCAAACTCGTCGAAGACGTCACCGACGACGAGTGGCGACACACGATGGCGGTGTGCATCGATGCGCAGTTCTACTGCGCGCGACGCGTCGTCCCGGTCTTCAAGGCCCAGAGCCACGGCGTGATCATCAACCTGATCTCGGGCGCCGGGATCATGGGGTATCCGACCCGGTCGCCCTACGCAGCGGCGAAGTGGGCGGTCACGGGATTCACGAAGACGCTCGCAATGGAACTCGGCCCCGACAACATCCGCGTCAACGGTGTCGTCCCGGGCAACGTCAACGGTGACCGGATGGACCGGGTGGTCGACGCCCACGCGGCAGCCCAGGGGATCGAGGCTGACGTGGTTCGGCGGATGTACGCCATGGGGACGTCGATGCAGTGCTACGTCGAGCCCGAGGAGATCGCGGACCTGATCGTCTTCCTGTGCAGTGACTTCGGCCGCCACATCTCCGGCCAGGTGATCGGCGTCGACGGCCACACCGAGACGCTCTGGCCCCGAACCTGACGTTCACCGATGTCCCGACGGCGGGTCGTGGATTGTTGACAATCCGGCGGATGGCCCATCATGATGTCGTCGATGATCATCGATTGCCACGGCCATTACACGACGGCGCCGCCTCAACTCGGTGACTATCGGGATGCGCAGCGGGCGGCGATCGACGTCGATCCGAATCACGTCGGGGAGAAGGGGTTGCTCGCGATCTCCGATGACGAGCTGCGCGACAGCCTGGAGAACAACCAGCTCCGCCTGCAGCGCGAACGCGACATCGACCTCACGCTGTTCTCGCCGCGGGCGTCGTGGATGGGTCACCACATCGGCAACGAGCACACCAGCCGGTACTGGACCGAACACTGCAACGACCTCATCCACCGCGTGTGCGATCTGTATCCCGAAAATTTTGCACCGGTCTGTCAGCTGCCGCAGTCGCCAGCTGTCGGCGTCGAATCGTCGGTGCGGGAACTCCGGCGCTGCGTCGACGATCTGGGGTTCATCGGATGCAATCTGAATCCTGACCCGTCCGGTGGAAACTGGGCCGGCCCGCCGCTGTCCGACCGGTCTTGGTGGCCCCTGTTCGAGACGATGTGTGAACTCGACGTGCCCGCGATGGTGCATGTCAGCGCGACCTGCAACCCGAACTTCCACGTCACCAGCTCGCACTATCTCGGAGCAGACACGACTGCGTTCGTCCAGGCCATGACGTCCGGGCTGTTCCGAGACTTTCCCGAGATGCGGTGGATCATCCCCCATGGCGGAGGTGCAGTGCCGTATCACTGGGGCCGGTTCAAAGGTATGGCCGAAGGCAGCCAGTCGGAAGGCTGGCACCTGCTCGGTGAGATGATGGAGAACATCTTCTTCGACACGTGCGTGTACCACCAGCCGGGAATCGACCTGCTCGTCGACGTCGTGCCGATCGACAACATCCTGTTCGGTTCTGAGATGGTCGGCGCGGTGAAGGGCAGCGACCCCGACACCGGCGAGTTCTACGACGACACCAAGCGCTACATCGATCGCGCCGACCTCACCGCCGACGAGCGCGCCCAGATCTTCGAAGGCAACGCCCGGCGCGTGTTTCCCCGACTCACCGTTTCAGGAGCCGCATCGTGAACAAGCACGTCATCGTCCGGTCGATCGAACGGGCAGACCTGGCGATCGTCGACCAGCTCGGTGAGATCGGGACCGCTTCGGTGCACGAGGCGATCGGCCGGGTCGGGTATGTCGGGCCCGACCTCCGGCCGATCCAGCACGACACGAAGATCGCCGGCTCGGCCGTGACCGTGTCGAGCCACCCCGGCGACAACATCATGATCCACGCCGCCGTCGAGATGTGTCAGCGGGGCGACATCCTCGTGGTGACGACGACGGCGCCGTCGACCCACGGCGGGTTCGGGGATCTGCTCGCCACCTCGCTGATGGCGCGCGGCGTGCGCGGCCTGGTGATCGACGCCGGGGTCCGCGATACCGCCGACCTGCGAGCGATGGGCTTCCCGGTCTGGGCGCGGCACGTGTCGTGTCAGGGCACCGTGAAGAACACGCCGGGCTCGGTCAACGTGCCGGTCGTGCTCAGCGGCATCACGGTGCGGCCCGGTGACGTGATCTGCGCCGACGACGACGGCGTGGTGGTGGTCGAGCGGGCCGATGCAGCGTGGGCGCTCGAACAGTCGCAGACGCGCCTCGCGAATGAAGCCACGATGCGAGCACGCCTGGAAGCCGGCGAGCTCGGCGTCGACATCTACGGTTTGCGCCAGCAGCTGATCGACATGGGCGTCGAGTACCTCGACTGACTGCGCGGTCAGGCGAAGTCGTACAGGGTTTCGGGGTTCGTGACGAGTACCCGGTGACGGGTCGACTCGTCGGGAATCAGGTCGACGAGCAGGTCGACGAGATCGCCGTCGTCGGGCATGTGGCGCACGTTGGGGTGTGGCCAGTCTGTGCCCCAGAGAGTGCGGTCGGGTGCGGCCGCCACCAGCGCTCGTGCGAACGGCGCGACGTCGTCGTACGGCGGCGGGCCGTCCGCGGTCAGCCGTTCGGCACCCGAGATCTTCACCCACGCCCGCTCGTCGGCCATGAGCGTCAACAGGGCTTGGAACGGCGCCTGATCGACACCCGCAGCGGTCGGGACCCGCGCCATGTGGTCGATCACATACGGGCACGGCATCCGGTCGAGCATCTCCGCGTGCCCAGAAAGATCCTTCGCGTCGAAGTGCAACACGATGTGCCAACCGAACTGCTGCACGCGATCGACGAGCCGCCAGAACACGTCGAGATCGGGGGCGCCACCCAGGTGTTCGACGAAGTTGAACCGCGTGCCGCGGACCCCCGCTTCGTGCAGGTTCGCGATGTCCTGGTCGCTGAACGACTCGTCGATCATCGCGACCCCCGCGTACCGGCCCTCGCCGCGACCCAGCGCATCGAGCATCGCCGCGTTGTCGGTGCCGTGGCACGACGCCTGCACGAAGACGGCGCGCGACAGGCCCAGCCGCTCCTGGAGGATTTCGAAGTCGTCGATGCCGGAGTCGGGCGGGGTGTATGAGCGGTCCTCCGCGAACGGGAACCGCGCTGCGGGCCCGAACACATGGCAGTGCGCGTCGGTCGCGTGTGCCGGTGGGGTGAAGCGACGTGGAGCATGGGGATCGGGGTGTGGGCCGGAGATCGGCTTCGGATCGGATGTCATGGTGCGAAGACCTCGCCGTCCATCAACTTGCGGGCGGTCATGATGATCCCGGCGCGGCGAACCTCCGGAACCGGCCCGGACATGTCGACTTCCATGGTCGCGGTGAACGAGCCCGTCGGATGCTCCAGCACGATCGTGCCGTCATCACCTGCTCCAGCGCGCAGGACTGAAGCGGCGGGGGAGTTGGGGAGGAGCGCGGCGGTCGCGACCGAGACGGCGCCGAGCACGCCGATCGCCTCGTGGCAGCGATGTGGGATGAACGTCCGGGTCGAGATGTCGCCGCCTGCGGACGCGGCTGACACCATCGTGAGCTTCGGCACGGTCGTGTCGGTCACGTCACCGAGGTTCATCATGGCGCCGGCCTGGAGCCTGATCGACTCGAGTCGGGCGCGGAGCTCGTCGTTGCTCTCCAACTGCGCCGGAGTCTCCGCACCGGTGACGCCGAGGTCGGCCGCCCGGAGTACGACGACCGGCATCCCGTTGTCGATCAACGTCACCGCGAGCTCGTCGATCGTGTCGACCGCTCGACCGGTCGGCAGGAGCGCACCGCACGAACCGCCGGCGATGTCTTCGAAGTCGAGCGTGATCGGGGCCGCCGTGCCCGGCACACCGTCGATCGAGGTCGTGCCCGAATACACCGGATTGCCGTTCGCCGTCGTGAACCTCGCAGTTGCGGCCGAATCGGTGTTCACCATGTAGATCCGGATCGCGACGTCCCCGTTGCCCGCCTCGACGAGACCGCGCTCGACGGCGAAAGGGCCGACGGCGGCGAGCATGTTGCCGCAGTTCTGCCGGTCGCTCACGAGCGCCTCGTCGACACTCACCTGGAGGAACAGATACTCGACATCGGCATCGGCCCGATCGCTCGGTCGGACGACGGCGACCTTGCTGGTGAGCGGGTTGGCGCCGCCGACACCGTCGATCTGGCGGACATCGGGCGAGCCCATGACGCCGAGCAGGAATCGATCGCGCTCGCCAGGGTCAGCCGGTATTTCATCGGCGAGGAAGACGGCGCCCTTGGATGTACCACCCCGCATGAGCATGCATCGCACTCCGTTCACGAAGGCGACGCCAGGACCATGGTGGCCGGGATCCGTGAGTTGGGCTTCCACATGTCCGACCGCCTCGACCATTCGGTGACGATCGACTCGATTGCGAGCGCCCGCAGATTGTCGACAATCTTATGAGTCCGCCGTGGCCGTTGTCTACAATCGGTTCCGACCCTTCGGAAGAGGTGAGGACGGATGGCGATCGAGAAACCCTATGCCGACATTCCCGGCACGACCGTGTTCGACGCCGACCAGTCCCGCAAGGGCTACTGGCTCAACCAGTTCTGCATGTCGTTGATGCGTGCTGACAACCGGGAGCGCTTCAAGCGCGACGAGCGGGCCTATCTCGACGAGTGGGACATGACCGCCGACCAGAAGCAGTCGGTGCTCGATCGCGACATGAACCGGATGATCTCGCTCGGCGGCAACATCTACTTCATCGCCAAGATCGGCTCGACCGACGGCAAGAGTTTCCAGCAGATGGCCGGCTCGATGACCGGCATGAGCGAAGACGACTACCGGGCGATGATGATGGCCGGCGGTCGCTCGATCGACGGCAACCGGTATGTCGACGAGCAGCCGGCGAACCAGAACAGTGACGAGACTGCCTGATGGCGCACGTCACCGGCTCGGTGTACACCTCCCACGTTCCCGCCATCGGCGTCGCCGTCGATCTCGGCAAGACCTCGGAGCCGTACTGGCAGCCGCTCTTCGACGGGTATGAAACGTCGAAGGCGTGGATGGCCGACAACACGCCCGACGCTGTCGTGCTCGTGTTCAACGATCACGCCACGGCGTTCAGTCTCGACATGATCCCCACGTTCGCGATCGGCACGGCCGCCTCGTACGCCATCGCCGACGAGGGGTGGGGTCCCCGCCCGGTGCCGCCGGTGGTGGGTCATCCCGAACTCGCCTCGCACATCGCCCACTCGGTGATCCAGCAGGACTTCGACCTCACGATCGTCAACAGGATGGACGTCGACCACGGGCTGACCGTGCCGTTGACGCTGATGTTCGGGCAACCCGATGCCTGGCCGTGTCCGATCATCCCGTTCGCGGTGAACGTGGTGCAGTACCCGATCCCGTCAGGTCAACGATGTCTCGCTCTGGGTCGCGCGATCCGCCGCGCGATCGAGTCGTACGACGACTCGCTCAACGTGCAGGTGTGGGGAACGGGCGGCATGAGCCATCAACTCCAAGGGCCCCGTGCCGGGCTCATCAACGCCGAGTTCGACGCGGCCTTCCTCGACGAGCTCATCGCCGATCCGGAACATCTCGCACGCAAGCCCCACGTCGACTACATGCGCGAAGCCGGCTCCGAGGGTGTCGAGTTGGTGATGTGGCTGATCGCCAGGGGAGCGATGGCCGACCTGGCCGGCGGCGAACCGCCGACGGTCAGGCATCGCTTCTACCACGTGCCTGCCAGCAACACGGCCGTCGGTCACCTGATCCTGCAGGAGACGCCGTGACCATCAACGTCGCGCTCGCCGGTGCCGGCGCCTTCGGCATCAAGCACCTCGACGCGATGCAGCAGATCGACGACATCAACGTCGTGTCGGTGGTCGGACGCACCCTCGAACCCACGCAGGAAGTCGCCGACAAGTACGGCATCGGGCACGTCACGACCGACCTCGCCGAGAGCCTCGCCCTCGAGGAGGTCGACGCGGTGGTGCTCGCGACACCGACGCAGATGCACGCGGAGCAGTCGATCGCATGCCTCGACGCCGGCAAACACGTCGAAGTCGAGATCCCCCTGTGCGACAACCTCGCGGACGGGCTGCGCGTGCTCGATGCGCAGCGACGCACCGGGCTCGTCGCGATGTGCGGGCACACCCGGCGTTTCAACCCGAGCCACCAATGGGTCCACCGACGTGTGGAGAGCGGCGACTTCACGATTCAGCAGATGGACGTGCAGACATATTTCTTCCGCCGGACCAACACCAACGCGCTCGGCCAGGCGCGCAGCTGGACCGATCACCTGCTCTGGCACCACGCCGCGCACACCGTCGACCTGTTCGCGTATCAGGCCGGTCCGGTCGTCGACGCACACGCGATGCAGGGCCCGATCCACCCCGAGCTCGGAATCGCGATGGACATGTCGATCCAGCTCCGAGCCGAGTCGGGCGCACTCTGCACGCTCTCGCTCTCGTTCAACAACGACGGCCCGTTCGGCACCTTCTTCCGATACATCGGCGACACGGGCACGTACATCGCCCGCTACGACGACCTGGTTGACGGCCGCGAGCAACCGATCGACGTCTCCGGTGTCGACGTGTCGACGAACGGCATCGAACTCCAAGACCGAGAGTTCTTCGCCGCAATCCGAGACGGTCGCGAACCGAACAGCAGCGTCGCCCAGGTCATGCCGTGCTACGAGGTGCTCGATCAGCTCGCGCGTCAGCTCGACACGTGACCGTCATCGACCCGATCACCGAACCCATGACGAACGACGAGGCGACGATCATCTTGATCCCGGGTCTGATGTGCGACCGCCGGTTCTGGACTGCGTCGCTCGGCGCTCTGAGTCGGACCCGGCGATTCGTCGTTCCGACACTGCACGGTTTCGACTCGCTCGCCGCGATGGCCGAGTCGATCCTCGAGGCAACCGAAGGAGCACTCCACGTCGTCGGGCACTCGATGGGCGGACGCGTCGCCCTCGAACTCTGGGACGCCGCGCCCGAGCGCGTTCGAACCTTGGCGCTGCTCGACACCGGCGTGCACGGCGTCGCCGCCGACGAGCCGGCGCGCCGCCGGTTCCTCCTCGATCTCGCCGAATCCGACGGTATGGAGGCAGTCGCCGAGCAGTGGATTCCGGGCATGATCCACCCGGATCGACACGATGACCGCCGGCTGATCGATGCCATTGCCGAGATGGTCACCAGCTACCGCGTCGATCAGTACGTCGGTCAGGTGCGGGCACTGCTGGACCGCCGCGACGCGCAGCCGATCCTGTCGACGATCACGTGCCCGACACTGGTGGCGTGCGGGAGCGATGACGCCTGGTCGCCGCCGGCTCAGCATCGAGACATCGCCACAGCGATCGACGGAGCACGTCTGGAGATCGTCGCCGAGTCGGGCCACATGGTCGCGATGGAGCAGCCCGAGGCCACGAGCCGACTGCTCTCGACCTGGCTCGAGACCCGCTGAGCGCTCTACGGTGACGTGAGATCCCAACGATCATCCCAACGATCATCCCAACGATCATGAGGTCGCAATGACACACCTGTCCCCGCCGTTCCGTGCCGACCACGTCGGCAGCCTGCTCCGTCCGGCTGCCGTGCTCGACGCCCGCCGACGCCGCGCGGCCGGGGAGATCGACGACGACGGCCTCCGAGAAATCGAGGACGCAGCGATCGCGGAGATGATCCCACGTCTCGAAGCGACCGGCATCCAGAGCATCACCGACGGTGAGTTCCGCCGCGAGTTCTTCCACCTCGACTTTCTCAAGGAACTCGACGGTGTGACCGTCACCGGCATGATCGATTCGAGCACCGACTCGCGTGAGACGGTCGACATGGCGCCGCCGAAGATCACCGTCACCGGGAAGCTCCGGCATCAACACGAGATCCAGGTCGCCGACTTCGAGTTCGTCGCAGAACACACCGCCTTGACGCCGAAGGTCGCGATTCCGTCACCGACGATGGTGCACTTCCGGGGCGGCCGTCAGGGCGTCGACATCGAGTCGTACCCCGACCTCGACCAGTTCTTCGAAGATCTCGCGCGGTGCTATCGCGACGAGATCGCGTCGCTGTACGCCGCTGGCTGCCGGTACCTGCAACTCGACGACACGAACCTCGCGTACCTCTGCGACCCGGCCATGCGGCAGGGTGCGGTCGACCGAGGCGACGACCCCGACGAGCTGCCGCGCACGTATGCCGCGCTCATCAACAGCTCGCTCCAGGGACGCCCGGATGACCTCACCGTCGGCATCCACTTGTGTCGTGGCAACTTCCGCAGCAAGCACTTCGCCAGCGGCAGCTACGAGGCCGTCGCCGAGGTGCTGTTCAACGACATCGACGTCGACGCTTACTTCCTCGAGTACGACGACGAGCGATCGGGCGACTTCGCGCCACTTCGATTCTTCCCCGACGACAAGACACTGGTGCTCGGGCTCGTCACGTCGAAACGCGCCGAGCTCGAAGACCGCGACGAACTCAAGTCTCGGGTGCACGAGGCTGCCGCCTACGTCGACCTCGACCGTCTGTGCCTGAGCCCGCAGTGCGGGTTCTCCAGCACCGTGCACGGCAACGACGTCACCGAGCACGACCAGTGGGCAAAGCTCCGCCACGTCGTCGACATCGCCGGCGAGATCTGGTCGTAGGTCGTTCGCGTCTCAGCCCGACGACAGCATGAAGGCGTCGAAGAACTCCGCCAGTTCGTCGAACGCATCGAGCGGCAGCACCTGCGCGATGTGCTGGTCGGGGCGGACGACGACGAGCGCGCCGTGGTCCCTGTCGATGCGACGAGCATCGAAGATGTCGGGGCCGGCGTGCAGGTCGGGGCTGAACACCTTCTCGTAGTCGACGAGACCGAACCGGCCCTTCGTCGGCCTGAGGATCACCGGCAACTCCGGGTGGGTGACGTCGTCGTGGCGCTGTTGCAGCACAGCCCTGAGATCGAACACTGCATCGCAGTCAGCCTCGGTGGGTGTGTACCGAACGACCGGTGATCGAGGGTCGGCGTCGAGGAACTGGCACAGCGCGAACAGGTTCGATGACGGAGCTGGCGCGTGCTCGTCGGCGAACGCGTACAGACGCCACCGGCCGTCGGCGGCGGCGATGTGGCCGAGGTGCAGCGGCTTGCCATCCGCGACCCGAATGACCGGGGCGGAATGGAAACGCATGCCGGGAACGAATCCGTTGGCGAGGTGTTGGTGTGTGTCGTCTCCGGTGAGGAGACCGACCGCATAGTTCGTTGCGACGCCTGCGGTGAAGCGGCCACTCTGCTCGAAATAGCGCTGGAACACTGCCGGGTCGACGCCCGTTTCATCGTCTGAGGTCGTGGGTGCCGCACTGAACATCCGGGCAAGCTCGCGGTCGAAGTCGATGAGCTCCTTGGCCACGGCCCACCGCTCGACCGAGTAGGTGTGGAGCACCGACGGTTCACACTGTCCGCGCAGCACGGATGCGATCTTCCACCCGAGGTTGAACGCGTCACGCATCGACACGTTCATGCCCTGGCCGGCCTTCGGGCTATGGGTGTGACAGGCATCGCCGGCGATGAACACCTTCGGGTGGCGGTGGCTCTCGTCGCCGGCGGGAACGTCGTCGTACTTGTCGCAGAGTCGTTGGCCGATCTCGTACACCGACCACCATGCCACCTCGTGCACGTCGATCGTGAACGGGGCGAGGATCCGCCCAGCCGTCTCGATCAGGCGGTCGACCGTGATGTCGCGATCGGCGGCCCGCTCGTGCTCGCCGAGCGCGTCGAGCTCGATGTAGAGCCGCACGAGGTAGCCGCCCTCGCGCGGGATCACGAGCAGGTTGCCCTCAGCGCTCGAATGGACCACTGCTTTGCATCGGATGTCGGGAAAGTCGGTCACTGCGAGCACGTCCATCACGCCCCACGCCTGGTTTGCCGCATCGCCGACGAGTTCACGGCCGATCGAGCGACGCACCTGGCTACGAGCACCGTCGCACCCGATCACGTAGCGAGCCCGGACCTCGTCGATCTCGCCCTCGTGACCCTTGTCGGTCCGTTCGAGACGGGCGACGCTCCGTTCGCCATCGGCTATCGGCACGATGAGATCGACGAGACGACGTGAGTAGTCGGGCACGATCGGCCGCTCGGCGTTGCGCATCACCTCGAGGTAGCGGTCGTGCACGCGGGCCTGGTTCAAGATCACGTGCGGCATCTCCGACAGGCCTTCTTCGACGTCGGGGATGCGCCCGCTACGACGGATGTGTTCGGGCCGGTCGGGGTCGGGCTTCCAGAACACCACCTCGTTCACCTGGTATGCCTCGCGCTCGATCAGATCGGCGATCCCGAACGCCTGGAACATCTCCATCGTCCGACAGGCGATCCCGTCGGCCTGGCCGAGTTCGAGTGGCCCCGGCTTCGCCTCGGCGATGCAGACAGAGATGTCGGGGAATGCGGCGAGCTGCGCAGCGAGTGTCAGCCCCGTCGGGCCGGACCCGACGATGAGTACGTCGACCTCGGCGGGCAACAAGCGCGCCGGAGATGATGGTCCGAGCGCAGCGGTCGGGTCGGCAACCGTCGGATCGCCCGGCCGGAACCCATCCTGGTGGAACTGCACGAGTTGCAATCAGGCTTCGGCCGCGAGGAGCTGTTCGATGACACGACGCGCCGCCAACCCGCCGGTGTCGATCTTGAAGCTGACCTCGGTCGGCGCCCGGTCGTCTCCGAGTCGCTCCTCGATCAGCGACAGCGCGTCGACGTCTTGGAGGACGACGGCGCGGTTCATCTCGGCGACCCCGGCATCGATCGATTCGTCGTCGAGCGCAAAGTCGCGTGCGACGGCCCAGAAATCAAGCGTTCGATGGTCGTCGACCGGCGTGATCGCGTAGAGCACCTTCACGTGAGCGGCATCCGGGTCGGTGCCGTCGGGGCCGGGCTGGGCGCCGGCGGGAGCGACGCGAACGTGCAGCAAGTAGAACCCGGGTGCGTGGTACTCGATGTCCTGCGATCGGTCGATCGGCGAGGTGAGACCGGCCGACTCGGCATAGAAGCGAGGGCACTCGACTGATGTCATCTGACGACGGACCCGCACGACCCCGGCGTCGTCGACAGTGGTTTCGATCGGGGTCTCGGCGACCTCGGGCGTGCCGATGTATCCGTCGTGCAGGAATGTCTCGTGTGAGAGATCGAGCAGGTTGTCGATCAGCAGGCTGTAGCGAGCAGGCAACGGCTCCATGCCATCGACCGACGCCCAGTGCTCGTCGTCGAACCACGGGGTGGCTGGCAGCCGAGCGAGGTCGGCTCGGTCGGGGTCGCCCATCCAGATCCAGATCCAGGCACCCTGCTCGACCACGGGCCGGGTCGGGACGTTGGCGCGCGACGGAATCCGGTCCTGGCCGGGAACGCTGACGCATGTGCCACACGAGTCGAATCGCAGGCCGTGGTAACCGCACTGGAGCTCGTCGCCGATCAGCGTCCCCGCGGATAGTGGGAATCCCCGGTGCGGGCAGCGGTCGTCGAGCGCGGCGACGGCGCCGGTCGATGGCCGATACATCACGACGTGTTCACCGCAGATCATCCGAGCGGTCAAGTCGTTGCCGATCTCCGATGACCGGGCGGCGACGTACCAGTGATTGCGGGGAAAGGTCACGATCGACCGTGCGGTGAGGGAGCCATCACGAGCGATTGTAGACAATCCGGTCGATGGTCGTCCAGATTGTCGACAATCGACGCTCGAGGACTGTCCGGCGGGCCGAGCGGGCTGCCTAGAGTTGGCGCCACCATGTCTGATGTCACCGATCGTCTGCGTTGCGAGATCTTGAGCGGCGAGTTTCCTCCCGGCACGCGGTTGATCGAACTGCAGCTCACCGAGCGGTACTCGGTGGGGCGCGCCACGATCCGTGCGACGATCGTCGAACTCAGTGCCGAGGGCCTCGTCGTCCACGAGGCCAACCGAGGCGCGACGGTGCGCACCGTGCCGATTCAGGTCGCGATCGAGATCGCACAGGCGCGCGCCGCGCTCGAGGGTCTGCAGGCTCGACAGGCTGCGGCCCGAGCGAGCGAAGCGGAACGGGCCGAGCTGCAAGCGATCATTCGCGACATGGAAGCGGCAGTCGACGAAAACGACCACCCTGCATACTCCGAGCTCAACGGCATGCTCCATCGGCGCATCGGGCAGATCAGCGGTCACTCCATCGGGACCGAGCTGGTTGCCAACCTGCGCAACCGTGGCGCCCACCAGGAGTTCCGGCTCGCATTGAAACCGGGGCGGTCCAGCATTTCGCTGCCCCAGCATCGTGCCGTCGTCGACGGGATCGTCGCCGGGGACGGTGACGCGGCGGAAGCGGCAATGCGCGATCACCTTGCGTCGGTCGAATCCGCGCTACGCGATTGGATGTCGTGACCCGAACGGGAGACTTGCCAGAGTCGGCCCGAGCAGCTACATTCCCCGATTGTCAACAATCCAGGCCCGCACCGGCCGGCTCGGAACCGATATTGGGGGAACTCCTGTCATGAGAACAGCCAAGCGATCTCGCGTGTTCGCCGCTCTGGTTGCCACCTCGCTGGTGGTCGCCGCATGCGGTGGCGACGACGAGCCAGCCGCGGAACCGTCAGCCGATGATTCAACGGTTGAGGATTCGTCCGCCGATGAGACTCCGGTGGCCGAGCCGACGGCCGACGAACCGACCGCCGACGAACCGACCGTCGACGAACCGACCGCCGACGAACCGACCGCCGAGGAGCCTTCGAGCGAGGATCCGTCGACCGAAGAGGAGTCCTCCACCGCCGAGGAATCGTCGACGGCCGAGCCTGCTGAGGCGACGGGCGAGCCGATCAAGATCGGCATGCTGACATCGCTGACGACCAACTTCGCTCCGTGGGGCCTCCAGGTGCAGGACGGTATGAAACTCGCCGTCGACGAGATCAACGCCAGCGGCGGCGTCGACGGCCGTCCACTCGAACTCGTCGCGGCCGACGACGAGAACGACGCCGATCAGGGTGTCGCCGGGTTCGAACGGCTCGCCGAGGAGGGCGTGATCGGGATCGGCGGGGTGATCTCGTCGACCGTGGGCCTGGCGGCGTCGCCGCTCGCCGAAGAACTCGCCGTCCCGATGTTCCTGGTCAAGTCCGGCGCGGCTGAGGTCCTGACGCAGGACAGCCGGTACGTGTTCCGGACGTGCCTGCCCGCCGCACCGATGGTGAGCGAGCCGATCGCCCAGTACGCCGTGGCGAACGGTCTCACGAAGGTCGGTGCCGTGATCGCCGACTACGGCTGGGGTCAGTCGATCAAATCGGCACTCGAGAACAGCTTCGCTGCGCTCGACGGTGTCGAGCTCCAGATCGAGGTCGCACCCGTGCCGGAAACCGACTTCACCACGTACCTGCGCAACCTGGAGGGCTTCGGTCCTGAGTTGATCGTCGCCACCGGACATCCGCCGGGCTCCGGCCCGATCACGATCCAGTCTGCCGACCTCGGCCTCGACGTACCGGTCACCGGTGCGTACTCGCCCTGGGCTCTCGTCTACAACGGCGCCGGCGAAACGTCGATCAACCGCTACTCCGACTTCGATTGCGCCGACTTCCAGAGCACGGATTACCAGGATCTGGCTCGTCGCTTCCTGGCGATATCCGATCAGACCTTCATGGACGACGATGCGGTTGCCGGCTTCGGCATCGTCACGATGCTCGCCGATGCCGCCGCTGCGGTCGGCGACGACCCGGCTGCGATTTCCGAGTACCTGCACGGTCAGACCTATGACTTGCCGGGCTACTCGTTCCAGATGGGCTGGACCGAGTGGGGTGAGCTGGCAACTGCGCAACCGCTGTTCTCGATCATGGGAGCCGGGCCGGCGCCCGAGGGCGTGAACGAGGGCGGCGACTGGTATCCCGAGACGCTGCTGCTCCCCGATCCGCTCGAGCCGTACGTTCCCGAGTGATCAACGACGAGCAGTGACACTTCTCGAGGTCACCGACCTGGAAAAGCACTTCGGTGGGCTTCCGGCCGTCGGTGGCGTGTCGTTCACGGTCGATGCGGGCGAGATCGTCGCCCTCGTCGGCCCGAACGGGGCCGGCAAGAGCACGCTGCTGAAGGCGATCGGCGGGTTGCAGACCGCCACGTCGGGCCGGGTCCGGTTCGACGGAGTCGACATCACGCGGGTCAAGCCGCATATTGCCCGGCAGGCAGGGATCGCCATGGTGCTGCAGACGCCGCGCCCCTTCGAGACGATGACGGTGCGAGAGAACGCGATCTTGGGCGCACTGTTCGGTGGCGCACGGATCTCCGAGCGCGCGGCCACCCGTGCCGCCGACGAGATGCTCGAGTTCGTCGACCTCTCCAACCGTCGCCACGAGGGCGTGGGCGCGCTCAATCTGCATGAACAGCGATTCCTCGAGATCGCCCGACAGCTCGCAGCTCGCCCGAAACTGGTGCTTCTCGACGAGGTCATGGCTGGTCTCAACGACTCCGAGTTGGCGTCGTCGGTCGAGATGGTCCGTCGTGCCCGCGCCGAGTTCGGCGTCACGGTGATCTGGGTCGAGCACGTGATGAAGGCCGTGATGAACCTCGCCGAACGAATCCTCGTGTTGAACTTCGGTGAGATGATCGCCGACGGTGAACCACACCACGTCATGCGGCTTCCTGACGTGGTCACGGCGTACCTTGGCGAGCAGGTGACGACGTGAGCCTGCTCACCGTCGACGGGGTTTGTGCGGGTTACGCCGGCGAAGACGTCGTCCACGGCGTGTCGTTCGACGTTGCCGAAGGTGAGGCGATCACGATCATCGGATCGAACGGGGCCGGCAAGTCGACGCTGTTCAAAGCGATCGTCAGCATGGTGCGCGCGACGGCAGGCACGGTCACCTTCGACGGGCAGGAGATCACCGACCTCGCCACCCACAAGGTCTCGCGACTCGGGCTGTCGTATGTGCCGGCCGAACGTCATCTGTTTCCCCAGATGACTGTGCACGAGAATCTGCTGCTCGGCGCCTACCCGTCCAAACCCGACTCGGCCCGCGAAGCGCTCGTCTTCGAGGTGTTTCCTCGCCTCGCCGAGCGGCGTAAGCAGGACGCGGGCACGATGAGTGGCGGTGAACAGCAGATGTTGGCCGTCGCGCGGGCGCTGATGTCGCAGCCGAAAGTGCTGATGCTCGACGAACCGACGACCGGCCTCGCGCCTCGGCTCGCACGCGAGGCCTATGACGCGCTCGCCAGTTTGCGTGACGCCGGCCTCACCCTCGTCGTCGCCGAGCAGCAGGTGCCCTTGGCGCTCGGCCTCGCGAGCAGGGGGTACGTGATGGAGAACGGGCGGATCGAGTTGGCCGGGTCGTCCGAGGAACTCGCAGGCAACCCTGACGTCCAACGCGCGTACCTGGGGGTGGCGTGATGAAGTCGGTGGCGGCGCTGCTCGACGGCATCGTGCTCGGACTGCAGTACGGGCTGCTCGGTGTCGGGTTGACCCTGATCTATGGACTCGCAGGTGTGGTGAACCTGGCGCACGGTCAGGTCGCGATCCTCGGCGCGATCGTCGTCACGCTGATGATGGGAGCGGGATGGGCCGTCGTACCCGCCGCAGTCGTCGGCGTCATTGCGGCCGGCATCCTGCTCCTCGTGGTCGATCTCACGTTGATGCAGGCCGTGTATCGTCAGCGCGGCGAACATCGGATCCTGCTCGGCCTGCTCCTGATGCTCGGTGTCGGGTTCGTCATCGATGGCCTGCTGAACTGGAAGTACCCGATCGAGTCGTTGACGATCCGCATCGGAGGAGATCCCGTGCCGATCCTCGGGGTGAACATGCGGACCGGCAGTTTGCTGGCGACGGCGATCACCGTGATCGCCGGTGCGGTGCTCGTAGTTTTCTTCCGGTACACGACGCTCGGGCGCGGGGTCCGCTCGGTCATCCAAGACGAGCAGGGGGCCCGCCTGGTGGGTATCAATCCCGCCTCCGTTCGATCGTTCGTGTTCCTACTGAGTGGTGCGCTCGCCGGCCTGGTGGCCGTGACTGGATCGATGACCGCGCCTCAAGCGTCGTCGTTCGGCATCAAGCTCACGACGCTGGCCTTGATCGTGGCGGTCGTCGGGGGTCTCGGCAGCGTGTCCGGTGCGTTCCTCGCCGGCGTACTGCTCGGTATCGTCGATCGTTTCGCCTCGGCGTATATCGGCCAGTTCTACACCACCGTCATTCTCCTGCTCTGCGCAGCGGCGATGATCGTGGTCCGACCATCCGGCCTGCTTGGGAAGCGGACGTGAGCACGGTCGACGAGCAATCCGGCAGTCTCTCGGGGAGCGCGGTCGGCGACAGCTCCGGCGTGCCTGTCGGTGAACGCCGCACCGACGCCGTGCGTGCGTACCTGCCGATCGCCGTCGCCGCGGCGCTGGCGGCGCTCGTCCCAATTCGCTACGACGACTCACGTTCGATGATGGGCGTCGTGACGGTTGGCGTGCTGTTCGCCTGTTACGCAGTTGCGTTCAACATCATCTTCGGCAGCACCGGTCAGCTGTTCCTGTGCAGCGGCGCACTCGCCGGCATCGGGGGGTACGGGTCGGCGATTCTCGCGGACCGGTCGGGTTGGCCGATCGTGCCGGCACTGATCCTGTCTGCGGTTGTCTCGGCGACGGTTGCGGCGGTGCTGAGCTGGGTCGCTGTTCGGCGTGCGCTCGACACGATCTTCATCGGCATCGTCACCATCGCGTTTGCGCTGTCGTTCGAGAACCTGATCCTCGGCAAGGGCGACTGGACCGGGGGCGAAAGTGGTCTGCGGGTGTCGGCCGGCTCCGATTCGTGGTTCAACGGTCAGGTCTGGCCGTACTATCTCTTTCTGGGCCTGCTCGTGGTGTACCTCGTGATCTATCGAGCACTCCAGCGATCGCGCATCGGTTGGGCCTTCCGAGCGCTGCGCGACGATGGTCTCGCAGCCGAACTCTCCGGGGTCGACGTGGCGCGGTATCGGATCCTCGCCGGATTTCTCGGCGGTGGGATGTTGGGGCTCGCCGGCGGGATGTACGTGTTGACCGAAAGTCGCGTCAGCCCGTCCACGTTCGAGTTCGGCAACGTCGATGTCTCGGTACTCGTCATGTTGGCGTTCGGCGGGATCGGCTCGCTGCTCGGGCCGGTCGTCGGGGCGGCGGCGTTCACCTGGCTCGACCAGGTGCTCGAGGCACTCGGATACGCACAAGCCCGTGAGGTGATCTACGGGATCGTGGTGATCTCACTGTTCCTCGGCTTCCGACGCGGCATCGTGCCCGCCGTCGTCGACATGTTCGCTCGCCGACGACCCAAGTGAGTCGGCGAAGTCGCGACTCCTTGGCCCCCGACTCGATCTTGCTCTGCGCCGTGGGACTCGCCGTGAAGCGGGCCGTTCGCAGCCGTGACTGGTGGTGACAAGCCGCCGCGTCCAGCGCCGCGTCGACGTCACTGAGGGTGCACGATCGTCAGGGAGACGTGACCCTCCAGCGCGGTGGCATCGCCACGAGACGGCCTGTGCCGTGGTGGTCGCCTAGGGTCGAACGGGTGACGACGGAGGCGCAACGTGTCGCGCCCGACGATCGGGTGTCGCCGTGGGCGCCACTCCGCAACCGCCTCTTCGCATTCCTGTTCGCTGCGCAACTGGGTTCGCACATCGGGTCGTTCTTCCAGGTCGTCGCCGCGTCATGGTTGATGGGGGATCTCAGCGCGTCCCCGACGTTGGTGGCGTTGATCCAGACTGCGTCGCTGCTGCCGGTGCTGCTGTTCGGCTTGCTCGCGGGCGCCCTGGCTGACATCGTCGACCGGAGACGGCTGCTGATCGCTGCGCAGGCGTGGATGGTGTCGTGCGCAGGTGTCCTGACTGCGTTGACCGCGCTCGATCTGATCACTCCGGCGACGTTGCTGGCGATGACGTTCGCGATGGGTGCCGGTGCTGCGATGATGGGGCCGGCGTGGCAGGCGATCCAGCCCGAGCTGGTGCCGTCGCACGAGTTCACCCAAGCGGTTGCACTGTCGAGCGTCACGTTCAACACGGGTCGCACGATCGGGCCGGCGCTCGGCGGGGCACTCGTGGCCGCGGCCAACCCGGCGTGGGCGTTCGCCGTGAACGCCGTGTCGTTCCTGGGCGTGATGGTCGTCCTGGTCGGGTGGCGCCCGGATCACGGGAGTGTGCGGCTCGCCCGGGAGAGCTTGTCGGGCGCACTGCGAATCGGGTGGCGGTACTCGGCGAACGCGCCTGCCTTGCGCGGCGTCCTGATCCGAACGGCCGCGTTCGCGCCGGCCGCCGCCGCGATCCAGGCGCTCCTGCCCACCGTCGTGCGCGACCGGCTCGGGCTCGGATCCGGCTCGTTCGGGCTGCTGCTCGGATGTTTCGGCACGGGGGCTGTCACCGCCGCGCTGCTCCGCCCGAGACTCGACGCTGCGCTGGCCCGCGATCAGATCGTTGCCGCGGCATCGGTCGTCGTCGCCGCGGCGATGGTGATCACGGGCACGGCCTCGTCGGCGTGGACGGTCGGACCGGCGCTGTTCGTCGCCGGCGGCGCATGGACGTCGGCGACGGTGACCTTGAATGTCGCCGCTCAGCGCGTGCTCCCGTGGTGGGTTCGAGCACGCGGCCTCGGGATGTACATGGTCGTCCTGGCCGGCGGGATCGCGATCGGCAGTGCCGTCTGGGGGGCGATCGCGGCGTGGAGCCTCACGGGCGCCCACGTGGTCGCCGCGGCGACACTGGTGGGTGGAACGCTCACCAGTCGCCGCTGGCGCCTCGATGTCGCCGACAGCCTGGATCTGAGACCTGCCGAACCGACCTCGCCGATGGTCCGCCTCGAGCCCGACCCCGAGTCCGGGCCGGTACTCGTCACCGTCGGTTACCGGGTACCGCCGGATCGCCACGTCGATTTCGTGACGATGATGCGCCCGGTCGAACGAGACCGCCGGCGCAGCGGGGCTTCGCAGTGGGGTCTGTTCCGGGATCTCGCCGATACCGACCTGTTCCTCGAGACGTTCGTGGTCGACACGTGGGCCGAACACATGCGCCAACACCAGCGACGAACCGTCACGGCCGATGTGATGATGCAGCAGGCCCGCGAGTTCGTCGAAGGCGACATCACGGTGGCCCACCTCCTCTCGGCTTACGCGCCGCGAGCCGTGGGGGGAAGCGAGTGATGCCGCTCTTGACGACTGGGACTCGCGGCGGATTCTTCACGGCTGCTTTTGCCGGTGACCCGAAAGCCACACCATCAGACCCACCCGGTCGAGCATGTCGGCGTCGCCCCACGGCGACCACAGGTCGCGGATCCCGACGCAACGACCGAGTACACCTAGCGCTTGCCGATGTCGAATTCGTTGCCCTCCGGATCACGCATGCAAATCCAGGTGATTTCGCCGAGGGCGCCGGCCCCGACACGTTGCGCCCCGAGTGCGACGAGTCGTTGCGCCTCGTCCTCGGGGTCGGTGACGTGCAGGTCGAGGTGCATTCGATTCTTGACATGCTTCGGTTCGCTGACTCCCTGTACGAGGAAGATCGGACCGGAGTTCCCGGGCGGCACGAGCACGACGTACTGCTCGAGGCGATCGACGCGCTGGTAGCGCATCGCTTCGGCCCAAAATGCCGCAACCGTGTCGACGTCGACTGCGTCCAACACGATGAACACCTCCGGAGATGTCGTGGACGGGTCAGCATCATGGTCCATCCGCACACAGTACGGGCGAACCGATCCACGGGCGCAGAGGTCGAGTGGATGACGGGCACCGCGATGCGTCCACGCCCACTCGTCAGCGTCAAACCCTTGACCAGGTCAGAACGGGCGATGGCTTCGTAGATTCAGGTTCGTCGCGCAGTTCACCCTAGGAGGAATCATGGTCCGAGTACTGCTGCTTGCCCCACCCGGCGCCGGAAAGGGCACGCAAGGCTCGCTGCTCTCGCACCGCTTCGGCATCCCGCATCTCGCCACCGGCGATCTGTTTCGTCACCACATCGCCGATGCGACTCCCGTGGGGGTCGAGGCGAAGGCGTACGTCGACGTCGGAAAGCTGGTGCCCGATGACCTGGTCACGGATCTCGTCATCACCACCCTCGACACCCATCCACCGATGGAGGGGTTCATCCTCGACGGCTTCCCGCGGACGCTTGCTCAAGCGCGGGTGGCCTACGAGTGGGCTCGCTCGACCGGGCGTACCTTCACGGCGGTCATCATGCTCGAGGTCCCGGACGGAGAACTGGTATCCCGGCTGGTCGAACGGGGACGCCAGAGTGGTCGTAGCGACGACAGCCTCGAGGTGATCCACCATCGTCTTCGCGTGTACGCCACCCACACTGCCCCGCTGATCGAGTTCTACGAGGCGAGAGGCATCCTCCATCGTGTCGATGGAACCGGGACGATCAGCGTCGTCGCCCAGCGGATCAATCATGAACTCACGCAGAGCGGCCTGGAAGGCTCGCCATGATCGTGGTCGGCTGCGTCGGTCGCTGTCGCTGATGGGTGGTGGTGTCCTGGCCGTCGATCAGCGACGTCCGGAGACGAGGAGCGTACGTCCGGGGATCTCCACACCGGTGTCGCTGATGTACGGAGCGGCGAGATCGGCGGCGGTGCGGCGGGCGGCTGCCCGTTGATCGTCGGACGCCTCGCGAATCGCCGTCGCGAGCGGTCCTGCGAGTGACGTAACGCGATCGATGTGGGCTTCGATGTGCTCCGCGGTGAACACGACGCCGATCTCTTCGACGACGACGTCACGGAAACCAGCGGTCACCGCCAGTGCTTCGAGTCGGCCGGCGTCGCCGAGCGAGAAGACGGTCCCCGGCCCGATCGGCGGCCCGCCGCTGACGAGCCCGTTCATCATGGCGGCCATGCCGACGCAGGTCATCCACGGGTTGTGTTCGATTCCACCCCACGTGAGCGCACCGAGTCGTCCGCCCGGGGCGAGCACACGGTGGATCTCGGCCAGCGGCACCGAGGGCTCGGACGTGAACATCAGGCCCATCACACAGACGACGACGTCGAACGAAGCGTCGGGTCGGGGGATCGCAGCCAGATCGATCGCGGCGACCTCGACGTTGCCCATACCGGCAGTGCGACGACTCGCGACCTCGACCATCCCCGTGGCGCTGTCGCTGATCAGCACCGTGCCGGTCGGACCGACGAGTCGCGACCACGTGGTGCCGAGCGCTCCCGGGCCGGCCGCCAACTCCAGCAACCGGTCACCCGGTTGCACGCCGACGCGATCGACCAGTGCGGTGGTCGCGGGATGAGTGAAGACGTCGATGGCATCGACGTGGGCATCCCACGCCTCAGCCACTGCGTTCCAGTCCCCGAGCGAATCGATGATGTCCGTCATGTCGTCCCTCCAGTTCGATACAGTTTGTATTGAACCAATACAGATAAGGTGTAATGAAAATGGGTGCACGTGTCAAGAGGGCGTACGACTCCTCGCGTCGGCAGGCGCAGGCTCGTGACACCCGTGCGCTGGTCGTCAGGGCGGCGCGCGACCTCTTCGTCGCGCACGGGTACGGACACACCACCGTCGCTGAGGTCGGGGAGGCTGCCGGCGTCTCGGTCGAGACCATTTACGCCGCGTTCGGGAACAAGGCGACCCTGCTGCACAACGCCTGGGACATCACCATTGGTGGCGACGACGAGGACGTCGTCTTCCACGAGCGACCGGAGGTCATGGCGCTCCGAAACGAGCCCGACCTCACGAAGCGGCTGATGATGCAGGCCACCGTCGCAACCAGTACTGCGCAACGCATCGCACCGTTCCAGTTGATGGTTCAGGCAGCGGCCGGCGCCGACCCGACTGCCGCAGCGATGCTCGAGGAGATGGACCGCCAACGACTGATTGGCATCAGTGTGATGGCGGCAGGTGCTGCGAAAACCGGGCAGCTCGCGGTGTCAGAAAACGAGTGCCGCGATGTGGTCTGGTCGATGACCGACGGCATGCTCTGGCACCGGTTGGTGAACCAGCGGGGGTGGAGCAACGAACGTTTCGCCGACTGGCTCGGCCGAACGTGGATTCACCTCCTCGTGGCGAGGTGACGGGCGCGCCAGGGCCGTTCGCCATGCTGGTACTCAGGTGGACCCTGGTGACAGCATCGATGCGATCGCTGTCTGGTCAGTCACCGCGTGAATCGTCGAGCTCCCGCTTCTAGGCCCCGCCACGACGGCTGCCTCAGCGCAAGCGGAACCGCTGGATCTTGCCGGTCTGGGTCTTCGGGAGTGCGTCGGTGAAGACGATCGATCTCGGGTACTTGTAGGGCGCGATCGCGTCCTTGACGTGTTGCTGCAACGTCGTGACGGTCGCACTCGACCGTTCGACTCCTTCGGCCAGCACGACGTGGGCGCAGACGATCTGGCCGCGTTCGTCGTCGGCAATGCCGACGACTGCGCATTCGACGACATCCGGGTGGGACAGCAGGGCGGACTCCACTTCGGGCCCGGCGATGTTGTAGCCGGACGAGATGATCATGTCGTCGGACCGAGCGGCGAAGTGGAAGTGGCCGTCGGCGTCCTGGGTGAAGGAGTCACCTGTCACGTTCCAGCCGTCGATGACGTAGTCGCGCTGCCGGTCGTCGGCGAGGTAGCGGCATCCCGTGGGGCCGCGGACCGCAAGGCGGCCGATCGAGCCGCGCTCGACTTCGTTCATGTCCTCGTCGACCACTTTCGCTTCGTAGCCGCCGACGGCTCTGCCGGTGCAGGCAGGTCGTGAGTCACCGAATCGGTTGGAAATGAAGATGTGGAGGAGTTCCGTCGCTCCGATGCCGTCGAGCATCGGCTTGCCGGTCCGCTCCATCCACGACTCGTAGACCGGGGCGGGCAGCGTCTCGCCGGCCGACACTGCGGCGCGCAGCGACGAGAGGTCGGCGCCGGCGTCCATCGCGGCGAGCATCGCCCGATAGGCGGTCGGGGCCGTGAAGCACACCGTTGCTCGGTACGTCTCGATGATCTCGACCATGTTCGGCGGTGAGGCATCTTCCAGGAGGGTGGCAGCCGCGCCGAACCGCAGCGGGAACACCGCGAGACCGCCGAGGCCGAAGGTGAACGCAAGTGGGGGAGAGCCGACGAAGACATCGTCGGGCCCGACCGCAAGGATGTCCTTTGCGTACCCGTCGGCGATGATCAGCAGGTCCCGATGGAAGTGCGCCGTGGCCTTCGGCTCTCCGGTCGTCCCGGAGGTGAACCCGAGCAGCGCGACGTCGTCGCGCCCGGTCCGGACGGCCTCGTACCGAACTGACTTGTTGAGTGCGACGCGGTCGAGTTCCGCGTCATGGTTGGCCGTGCCGTCGAAGCCGATCACCTGCTGGAGGTGGTCGCTGCCCTTGGAGCACTCCACGAGTTCATCCATCAGCCGTGTGTCGCAGAGGGCGATCTCGATCTCGGCCTTGTCGACGATCTTGGTCAGCTCGCCGGCGCGCAGCATGGGCATCGTGTTGACGACGACCGCTCCGGCTTTCGTCGCGGCGAGCCAGCACGCGACCATGGCCGGGTTGTTGGCGCTGCGGATCAGCACCCGGTTCCCGGGCTGGACGCCGTACTCCTCCGTGAGAGCGTGCGCCAATCGGTTCGTCCAGTCGGCGAGTTCCTTGTAGGTTCGCCGACGACCGTTTCCGATGAGCGCCGTGTTGTCGCCCAGCCCCTGCTCGACGATCCGATCGGTGAGCTCGACCGCCGCGTTGAGGTGTTCTGGGTAGTCGAACCCGTCGAGCAGGAGGTCCGGCCACTCCGAGAGGGGCGGGAGGTTGTCACGGGCGAACGTGTCGACATGCCCGGTCGGGCCGAGAACGTTCACGTGGCCGCTCATGGTGCGACGACCGCCGTGGCTTCGATCTCGACCTTGGCTCGTGGTTCGACCAGACGAACGACCTGGACGAGTGCCATCGCCGGGTAGTGCGTGCCGATGGTGTCACGGTAGACGGCCCCCAGCTCGCGGAGCCGAGCGATGTACTCCTCGCAGTCGGTCACGTACCACGTGAGCCGCACGAGATGCTGGGGGCCGGCGCCACCTTCGGCGAGGATGTCGACGATGTTGTGCAGCGCCTGATCAGTCTGGGCGATGAAGTCGTCGCTCTCGAACTCCTGGTCGCCGTTCCAGCCGATCACTCCGCCCAGGAACAGCGTGCGGCCCGACGCGGCGACGCCGTTCGCGTAGCCGCGTGCGGGTTTCCATGACTGTGGGTTGAGGAGTTCGTGCGGAGAATCTGATGACATGTCGGCTCCTTGGACGTTGTGATCAGTGGTGCGGTCGTGGTCGTGGACATGGTCATGGTCATGGTCGCTTCAGTCATCGCGACCATCGGTGACCCGCTGTCTCGGGTCGAGACGGTGGAGGATCGCGTCGAGCGCGTCGAGATCGGCCGACGTGACATCGGCGAACAGGTCGTCGACGCGCGCCTCGTGACCGGTCGCGAGGTCGGCAAAGTGTCGCCGACCTTCACCGGTCAGAGCGACCTTGACGATTCGGCGATCGGATTCGGATGCCCGGCGAACCACGAGCCCGGCCTTCACCAGCCGGTCGACGACCGCGGTGGCGTTGCCGTTCGAGACGAGCAGCATGCGGGACAGTTCGGTCATCGTCAGTTCGGAATCAGAGCGATGGAGCGCGGCCATCACGTCGAAGCGGGGCAGGGTGGATTCGTGCTCGACGCGCAGGAAGTCACGAAGCTGCGCCTCGGCGAGACGGGTGGTGCGCAAGAGTCGGATCCACATCGTGAGTCGCCGCTTCGACAGCGCTTCTGTCACAACTCACCACCTGCGATCGCGATTGCCTGGCCAGTGATGCTCTCCGAGCCTTCGGCGCACAACCACAGTGCTGCTGCCGTGACCTCTGCCGGCTGGATCAACCGGCCTTGCGGGTTCGTCGAGGTCAGCGCCGAACGCGCAGTGTCGCGGTCCTGGCCGGTCTTGTCGACGATGTTGGCAATCGTCCGTTCGGTCATCTCGGTGTCCACGTAGCCCGGGCAGAGGGCATTGGCGGTGATGCCAGTTGCGGAGAGCTCCTTGGCGATCGAACTCGTCAAACCGACTGCGCCGTGCTTCGCCGCCGAGTACGCCGAAACATACGGGTACCCGGTGAGACCTGCAGTGGAGGCAATCGTTACCAGTCGACCCCACTCGCGACCACGCATCTGGCGCGCGCCCTGACGTAGGGTCAGGAACACCCCGGTCAAATTCACCGCGAGCATCTCGTTCCAGAGCGCCAGCGTGGTCCGGTGGATTGGTGCGCTGTCGGCAGCGCCCGCATTGGCGATCACCACATCAACCGGGCCGCCGCCCTCGAACCAGCCGACGACTGTCGCCTCGTCGGTGACGTCACCGACGAGGAACTCGACGTTCGCAAGGGAATCGGCAACAGCCTCCAGTGGTTGGTGACGGCGGCCGGTGATGACGACATGCGCGCCAGCCTCGGAGAATCCTCTCGCGAGATCGGCGCCGACCCCGCTGCCGCCACCGGTGATGAGGACGCGTCGGCCGGAGAGACCGGAGTCGGCGGTCATATCCGAATCGCCTCCTGGGCTCGCGCTGCGAGACGCATTGCCTGGTCGCGCCCGGCCAGGTACGGATCCGGCCACTTGACGCGGTCGTCACCCAGGGAGAGCCCTGCTCGCAACGTCCAGTACGGGTCGGCCAGGTGGGGGCGCGCGAGGCACACGAGGTCGGCCCGACCGGCCAGCAGGATCGAGTTGGCGTGATCGGGTTCGTAGATGTTGCCCACGGCCATCGTCGCGATGCCGGCCTCGTTGCGGATCCGGTCCGAGAACGGGGTCTGAAACATCCGGCCGTAGACGGGCTGTGCGTCGACGGTGGTCTGCCCGGCCGAGACATCGATGATGTCCGCTCCGGCCATGGTGAACGCCCGCGCGATCTCGACGGCGTCGTCGGGCGTGATGCCTTCTTCACCGATCCAGTCGTTGGCCGAGATCCGAACCGACATCGGCATGTCGTCCGGCACGACGGCGCGCATCGAGGCGAACACGTCGAGTGGAAACCGGAGTCGATTCGACAGGTCGCCGCCGAACTCGTCGGTTCGCACGTTCGAGACCGGAGAGATGAACGACGACAGGAGATAGCCGTGCGCGGCATGCACCTCGATCATGTCGAACCCGGACCGCAGCGCCATCTGCGTCGCGGCGACGAACTCATCACGGACGCGGTCCATGTCATCGCCATCCATCACCCGCGGAATCGGATTGTCGGGCGACCAGGCGATGGCCGACGCCGACATCACCGGCCAGTTCCCGTCGGGCAGCGGTGCGTCGGCGTCCTCCCACCCGAGCTGCGTCGAGCCCTTCCGTCCCGAGTGACCGATCTGGCAGCAGATCTTGGCGGTCGTCTCGGCGTGTACGAAGTCGGTCAGGCGACGCCAGGCTGCCTCGTGTTCCGGTGCGTACAGGCCCGTGCACCCGGGGGAGATTCGCGCTTCGGGCGAGACGCACGTCATCTCGGTGACGACCATCCCCGCGCCGCCCTTGGCGCGTTCGGCGTAGTGCACGAAGTGCCAGTCGGTCGGGCAGCCGTCGACTGCTCGATACTGTGCCATCGGCGACACGACCACCCGATTCTCGAGCTGCAACCCACGCAATCGGAACGGAGCGAACATGGGCGCTCGCCCCGGTTCGCCACCCGATTGGGTCTGGAACCAATCCTCGGCCGACCGTAACCAGTCTGGATCACGCAGACGGAGGTTCTCATGTGAGATGCGTTGCGAGCGGGTGAGGAGCGAATAGTTGAACTGGACGGTCGGGAGATCGAGGTAGCGCTCGACCTCTTCGAACCATTCGAGGCTGTTGCGGGCCGCCGACTGCAGACGAAGCACGTCCAACCGCCGCTCGTCCTGATAGCGCTCGAACGCAGCGGTCAGGGTCGGTTCGCGATTGAGGTACTCGGCCAGGGCGATCGCACTGTCGAGCGCCAGCCGCGTGCCGGAACCGATCGAGAAGTGGGCCGAGGCGGCGGCGTCGCCCATGAGCACGACGTTGTCGTGGTACCACCGCTCACAGTTCACGCGCGGGAAGTTGATCCACACCGCTGACCCACGGAGGTGGTGAGCGTTCGAGATCAGCTCGTGGCCGCCGAGGTGCTCGGCGAAGATCTGCGCGAGTGTCACGAGGATCTCGTCTTTCGACATCGTCTCGAACCCCCACGCCTGCCACGTCGCCTGACTGCACTCGACGATCACGGTCGCCATGTCAGCGTCGAACTGGTAGGCGTGGATCCACATCCAGCCGTGTTCGGTGCGCTCGAAGATGAACGTGAACGCGTCGTCGAACTTCTGGTGGGTGCCGAGCCAGATGAACATGCACTCCCGGACATCGACGTCAGGCTTGAACTCGGCTGCGTACTCACTGCGGACCACCGAGTTGATCCCGTCACAGCCAACCACGACGTCGTAGTCGTTGCGGTACTGGTCGGCCGACGTGACGGGCATGGCGAACCGGACGTCGACGTCCAACTCGCGCGCCCGTGCAATCAGAATCTGGAGCAACTGCATCCGACCGATGCCGGCGAAACCGTGGCCGGTGGACACCGTTCGGTCACCCTGGTGGACGACCGCGATGTCGTCCCAATATGCGAAATGCGAACGGATGTCGGCTGCGCTGATCGGATCGTTCCGATCCATGTTGCCGAGCGCGTCGTCCGACAGGACGACCCCCCAGCCGAACGTGCTGCCCTCGGAGTTCCGTTCGAAAACGGTCAGCTCATGGGACGGGTCGCGTAACTTCATCGAGATCGCGAAGTACAGGCCGGCCGGCCCCCCACCCAGACACAGCACCTTCATCGCGTGGCTCCCTCTGCATCGCGCGTCGATTGATGCGGTGCAGTCTGGCACTGCCCAGCCATTCCTTCAAGCTTGAACATTTCGAGCCTGATGCTTTCAGCTTCCCGATGTCCATCACATCGGGCCAACTCCAGCCAGCTGAATTTCCAGGAGTGAAACCCTTCCTTAACGCTTTCTTTGCGAAACTCAGTTCATCTCGCGACGTGGGCCGGAAACCGGACAATATGGCGATCGTCGGGGCACACCTCGACTCGGTCGACGCCGGCCACGGGATCTAGGACAACGGATCCGGATCGGCCGCGATCATGGATGTCGCGCAGGCCATGGCAAAAGCCGAGCCTGAAACCAGGTCCGGTTCGCCGCCTAGGGCGCAGAAAAA
The DNA here is from genome assembly GCA_039921745.1 of Ilumatobacteraceae bacterium. Classification (GTDB taxonomy): domain Bacteria; phylum Actinomycetota; class Acidimicrobiia; order Acidimicrobiales; family Ilumatobacteraceae; genus Ilumatobacter. The sequence goes on from JBDSBE010000043.1 coordinate 37,034, forward strand.
ATCAGGGCTCGTCGGCTCGACGTAATAACTCAGAAACCTAACTGGAGCGAGAGTGGGCCAAAATCGCCCTGCACCTCAACTTCTCATGATCGGCTCGCCGAAGCACGTCTTCTTCGTGCAATAGCGCGATGACTCCGATACCGTCGGCGTTGGGCCCGGGCAGAGAAGACCGAAGCCGAGGCGGCACTGTGGGCGGAGCCGCCGGGAGCCAGTATGACCGTGCTACACCTGGCGTGCGACACGAACGGCAACATCAACCTGGCGGCGTACGACACCAGCGTCGATGCGGTCGCGTTCTCGACGCTAAAGTACGTAATGTCGACGCCGGCGGTGAACGGCGTCGGCGGCACACGGGTCCGGGATCGACCGGTCAGTGGTTCACACCTGGTTGGCAACCAACAGGGTGAGTCGAGCACTCGGATATGGTCGCTAGATGGCGCGTAATTCGACATACAAAACGATCCGAGTCGGATTGCGATCGTGCCGACTCGCAGGCGACGCAGATGATCCGTACTACGCGAGTGTGGGCGATGGGGTCGATGACGACCTCGGTGCATTCCTCCACAACTATGTCGCTCCCGATTCGGTCGTGATCGACGTCGGGGCGAACATCGGTGTCACGACGTTAATCATGTCGCAGGTCGTACCATCGGGTTCGGTAGTCGCGATCGAGGCCGGACGCCGCAACTTCACATTGCTCGAGGAGAACCTGAAGGCCAACGGTTGTTCCAATGTCACCGCCGTGTTCGCAGCTGCATCGAGAAGCGCCGGTACTCTCGAGTTTGCTGAGAGCACCGCCTACGGAGGCGTCGTCGAAGGTCTCAGGGAGGTCGGCACCGGGTACTCAGTGCCGGCGATCACGATCGACGATCTGGTGGCCGATCACGGCCTTGAGCGTGTCGATCTCCTCAAGGTCGACGTCGAGGGCCACGAGCCTGACGTGCTGGCCGGAGCAGAAGCCACGATAGAACGTTTCGACCCGACGGTCGTCCTCGAGTTCAACCTGTGGACGATCATGGCGTACTCCGACGACAACCCGCTGCGGGTCCTGCGGGATCTCGTCGGTAAGTTCGAGTACGTGGGGCGAATCCTCCACGACGGGTCTCTCGCCCGACTCGGCCCGGACGAGGTCGTCGGTTTTGTCCACGAGGCGGTTACCAGCGGTGACTGCGTACACAACCTTGCGATGAAGCGACAGTCAGCCGGGTTCTCGCCGACTGAACACGCCGCACCGTTACCGACTCCACCTCACGGGGCCCCTGCGCTCCCTGCCGTCGTTGACGCAATGAACGCACCCGACGATGGCGACGCTGTCACCGACCGCATCGTTGAACTCCGTGAGCGAGACGCACTCCGCCTCGAGTTGACGCGACTCGAGGAACGCTTCAACGCAGTCGTGAACTCCCGCTCGTGGAAGTCCACCGAGTTCCTGCGCCGGTTCGGGCGCAAGGGCTAGGTGCGGACGCAGGAGACGTAGTCCCTGAGTGTTCACATCGGTGTTGACCGTCCGAGTGCGCCGTGTGCTCGGCGGTGATTGTAGAAGTGGCGGAGAGGTCGTATTTTGATCGAGCGTTTGTCGTCTGTGTGCCAGTCGCGGATGTCGACACTTCCTCGAGCAGGATCCGGTAATTTCTCTCGACCTTGCCGTTGGTCTGGGGCCGGTCGTGCGGGGTGTGTTTCGAGGCGATTCCGAGCGCGGTCCGGCAGGCGCCAGGCGTAGCTTCTGTACGCGGAGCCGTTGTCGGTGAGCACGCGTTCGACCGTGGCGCCTTGGTTGTTGAACCATTCATTGGCCCGGTTCCAGAAGCCGATGGCGGTGACGGTGCTTGTTCGTCGTTGTGAATTTCGTAGTACACGAATCCGGCCGAGGGCTTCAGCATTGAGGATCTTCTGGACTGTCGACGCCGCGTTACCGACTTCGAACACGATGTGATCTGCACCCCCGCGGCCATTGGTCGCGTCGCCAGCCTGCCACTTCGGAGGTACGCCGACCGGCTGCATCCGCTACGAACTCGACGTCGATGCCGCAGTCGGTGACTAGGTCGATGGCCCGGAGCTTGTTTTCGCCAGGCTTCTCGCTGAAGTCTCGGTGGTCGCACACCACCCGTGGGCGGCACGCGCGACCGCAGCTGAGGCGGTCGCCATAGGACTGACGGTCGAGCCGAACGTGTTAGCGCCATGACGTGTCGGCGATGTCGGTGCGGCGAGACTCTTGCCCCGCACGTTCCGGAGGATCTCCGTGACCACCCTCGTCGTCGTGCAGGGCCGGCCGGCCCAACGTGGCCACAGTCCCGATCGGCGCAACTGTGCGTCCACCACCCAAGGAGAAACTCGTGAGACGTGTGAACAAGGTCATGAGCGTTGCCGCCGTCGCGGGATTGCTGCTCGCCTCGTGCGGCGGTGACGACGACACCACCGCGAACACCACCGGCGCCACGACCGCCGACACCGAATCGACGCCGGCCGACACGACCGCCGACAGGTCAACTTCCCGTCCGACGGCGTTTACGGCGGCTTCTACAGCCAAGGTGTCGTCAAGGATTCGCCGAATCAGGCGTGCGCCAAGTTGTGGGTCGAGCACATCCTGTCGAATGACGGTGCCCTCGGGTATCTGCAGGGTGGCGCGATGCCGGCCCGCTTCGCAGCGCTCGAGGCGGTTGGTGAGATCAGCGAAGCGGACAAGGCGAACCTGCCGCCCGCTGACCTGCTGGCCCAGGTGAGCTTCCTGACCCAGCCTCAGGTCGACGCCGCCAACGCTGCCATCCAGGACAACTGGGGCCCGATGGTGGCCGACGCCTGATCAGGCGACACGAGTTCAGGTGACCGACGCCACGATCACGCTCGATGGGGCCGCACGGACCGTGCGGCCCCCGCGGCGCGCCCATTCCGAGAACGAGTGCGCGTGGGCGGGTGGGTCGGTCTGCTCCCGTTCTTGGGATTCCTCTTCCTCTTCTTGCTCCTGCCGACCTACGGCGTCGTGAAGAAGGCTTTTTCCGACGAGACCGGAGCGTTCTCGACGACGGCGCTGAGCGACGTGCTCAGTACGGAGCGCCAGGCCTTCTACGGCTCGCTCAAGGTGTCGTTCGTGACGGCGTTGCTGGGCGTGGTGTTCGGCACCATGCTCGCCTACGCAGCGGCGACCGCGAAACGCCCACGGTGGTTGCGTTCACTCGTTTAGGCGTTCAGCGGGGTGGCCGCCAATATGGGTGGTGTCGTGCTCGCGTTCTTGTTCATCACGCTCCTCGGCCGGCAGGGGCTCGGCACGAAGCTGGTGCGCGACGGGCTCGGTTTCGACCTGTACGGCACCAGCTGGTTCGACATCTCCAGCTTCTGGGGATGGGTGACGGTCTACATGTACTTCCAGATCCCACTGATGGTGCTCGTCACGCTGCCCGCCATCGACGGGCTCAAGCCGGAGTGGCGGGAGGCCTCGTCGAACCTCGGCGGATCAACCTGGACCTACTGGCGTCGCGTCGGTCTCCCGGTGCTGGCACCCTCGATGCTCGGGGGCTTCCTCCTGCTGTTCGCCAACGCGTTCAGTACGTACGCCACCGTGCACGCACTCAACACGCAGTCCAACGTGGTGCCGGTCAAGATCAGCTTCGGGCTCCGCAACGACGTGGGTGGACGGATCACGGCGCCGTACGCGCTGGCCACGATGATGATCGTCGTGATCTCCGTCGCGATGGGCGGCTATCTCCTGCTGCGTCGTCGAGTGGAACGATGGCAGGGCACATGAGCGCTCGCCCGTTGCGCGCCAGGTTCGCCCGACTCGGACCGAACCTGGTCCTGCTGCTCGCGCTGGTGTTCCGCTCGGCTCCACTCATCTCGACCGCGCGGCAGTCGCTCCAGACGGTGCCGATGCCGCTCCTCAACTGGAACACGTTGTTCGACAAGTGGACGTTCGCCGGAGTGCAGCGGGTCTTCGACGAGGAGAACTTCTGGCCGACACTGAGGACCAGCCTCGAGCTGGCGGGGGCGACGGTGGTCATCACGCTCGCGCTGCTGGTCCCGACTGCGCTGTACGTCCACCTTCGTCTCCCGAGAGCACGCGCGCTCGTCGAGTTCCTCACGGTGCTTCCGTACGTCGTCCCGCCGGTGGCACTGGCGGCGGGAGTCGCCGCGTTGAACCGTTGAGCGCCCTCGACGCGAAAGTGCGGTCCAGTCTGCGTGACGAGATCCGTCGGATCCAGACCGAACTCGGGATCACCACGCTCTTCGTCACACACGATCAGGAAGAGGCGCTCGGCATCTCCGATCGCATCGGCGTCATGTCGCACGGCCGCCTCGAGCAGCTCGGGACTCCGGCCGAGATCTACGGCAATCCGGCGAGCGCATTCGTCGCCTGCTTCATCGGGTCGATGAATGAGATCCCGGCAATGGTGGTCGACGCCCGGACCGTCCGGGTGCTCGAGACCGTGGTGCACGCGGCGCGGCCACACGACTTCGCGGCCGGCGATCGCATCAACCTGCTGGTCCGTCCGGAAGACACGAGCATCGTCGGCAACGGCGACGGCGGGCTCGGTGGGACGATCGTCAGTCAGACGTTCCAGGGGTCCTCGACCGATGTCGCGGTGCGGCTGGCAGTACTCGACGCACTCATCAAGGTGCACGTGGTCGGATCGACCGAAGGCATCTTGAGCGTGGGCGATCACGTCACGGTCGCGATCGACGGTGCGCGAGCGGTACTGGAGCCGGCTTCCTGACGCGAGCCGTTCCAAACCGGTTCAGCCGGAGAGGCGGTAGTGGTGTGACTTCGGTCGGGTCAGGGCGTGGAAACCCCACGTCGACAGCGAACACCCGCGACCCGTGTCCTTGACCCCCACCCAGGGCAACATCGGGTCGAGATAGTCACACCGGTTCATGAACACGGTGCCGGTCTCCAGGCCACCATCGATGCGGCGAACTGCGTCGGCGTCGCGGGACCACACCGATGCCGAGAGGCCGTACCGGCTGTCGTTCATCAGTCGGACGGCCTCGGCATCATCGGCGACCGACATGATCCCGATCGCCGGGCCGAAGGTTTCTTCGCTCATGAGCGCCATGCCGTGATCGACGTCGACGAGCACCTGCGGCGCCAGGTAGGCACTGCCCGGAGCGTCGGCGACGAATGCCAATGGGTCGATCAGGGCGCGCGCACCTGCTTGAATCGCGTCGGCCACCTGGAGCCGCACGTCGTCGGCGGCCCGCGCCGTCACCATCGGTCCGAGCGTGGTCGAGGCGTCGAGCGGGTTGCCGAGCACGAGCCGATTCGTTTCCTCGACGAACGACTCGACGACGTCATCGAAGAGTGTGGAGTGGACGTAGATCCGCTCGATCGCACAGCATGATTGGCCGGAGTTGAAGAAGCTGCCATCGACGAGCGATGCCACGGTGTGTGCGAGGTCCGCGTCGGCGCGCACGTACGCCGGGTCCTTGCCCCCGAGTTCGGTCGCGACGCCGATGAATCGACCCGAGGCCGCCTGCTGGATCGTCCGACCGGCTTCGACGGAGCCGGTCAGCACGACCTGATCGACCATCGTCGATCCGACGAGATCGGCGGCCGCTCGATGCGACATCACCAACGGCACCAGCAGATCATCGGGCAAACCGGCGGCACTGAACGTGTCGGCCAAGCGGTTCGCACATGGCGTGGTCTGCGTGGCGTGCTTGAGCAGCACTGCGTTACCGGACAGCAGTGCTGGGACGATCGAGTTGACAGCGGTGAGGTACGGGTAGTTCCAGGGGGCGATGACGAAGACGACACCGAGCGGCTCACGAGACGCCCACCGGTCGAAGCCGTCGAGATCGTCGAAATGCTGGTCGGCGAGCGCTTCGGGTGCGACGTCGATCAGATACGTGCACCGCTCGATCACACCGCGCACCTCACCGGAGCCCGCCGAGATCGGTCGACCCATCAGCCAGGCCAGTTCGGTGACGATCTCGTCCCGCTGAGCGGCGAACAACTCAATGAACCGCCGGCACACCGCTTGCCGGTCGGCGAGCGGAACGTCGGCCCACTGTGGTTGCGCTCGTCGAGCTCGCCGTCCGGCATCCATCACCTGCTGTTCGCCCAGCAGGTCATGGTCGGAGTACGGCTCGCCGTTGACGGGCGACACGATCTGGATGGAGTCGGACACCGTGATTTGCTCCTCTGTGACGCTCACCGTCAACGCCTTCGAGCGTGGCGTGAGTATGCCAGACCGACGGTCGGGGAGGGCGTGCGGTCCGCCCGAGCTCGGGTCAGCTGACCGTCGTCAGACCGGGCGTGAGGAGCGCAGGCGGGGCGGTCTCGGCGTCATCGACACCGAGCAGACCGACGAGGAACGAGGCGGTGGCGGCGAGATGCTCGGCCATGACCTTCCTGGCCTGCGCAGGGCGCTCGTTCTCGATCGCGCGCACCAGTCGGCGATGCTGCTCGCTGGAGTGACGCCGGATGTCCGGCGAGTGGGGGACGAGCGACATGAGGTCGGCGAGCTCTCGATGGGACTGTGCGAGCAGCTCCGCCAAACGGACACTGCGTCCGCATTCGCTCAGCAACACGTGGAACTCGGTGTCGTAGCGACGGTAGGTGAACGTGTCGTCGTGCGCAGCCTCCATCAGCGGGAGCAGCGCATGCAGTGCGACGACTTCCTGTCGCGTCGCCCGACGCGCAGCCAGCTCGGCGACCGCTGTTTCGACCGCCCAGCGCTGATCGAGGATCTCGGTGAGCGTTGTGCTCTGCTCAGCGAGTCGGTGGCGGACCTGCGCCAAGCTCGGAGGCGTCGGTCGGCGCACGACGAAGGTGCCGCCGGTCCTGCCGCGATGTGACTCGAGGGTGCCCTGTTCGGTGAGGAGGCGGATCGCTTCACGCAGCGTCGCCCTGCTCACGCCGACGACCCCCGCCAGTTCTCGCTCCGGCGGGAGTTGGGTGCCGATCGGGAACACGCCGAGTCGCACCGACGAGCCGAGTCGCTCGACTGCGAGTTCCATTGCGTTGACCGAACCGCGGCCACCGACCACACGAGCCGCCGCGGTCGAGAGGGTCCCCACGAACGAGCATCGTAGACGGGACGAAACACTTGCACACATCGGGATCGCTGTCTAAGGTCTGCGACCAGACCATTCAATGTCTGTGGTCGTTCACGGGACCTGGGGGTAACCACATGAGCGAAGACCGCGTTCGGTCGGGGGCTGCGTCGTACACGCACGTCGACGATCAGTATCTCGAATCTCGACAGTTGCAGAAAAGTGCGGGTTGGGTGTTGCTCTGTGCTCTCGGCGTGGGAGCCGTCATCTCCGGCGACTTCTTCGGTTGGCAGTTCGGCTTGACGGCGGGTGGGTTCGGTGGCCTGCTCATCGCCACGGCGCTGATCGCCGTCATGTACTTCTGCATGGTGTTCTCGATCGCCGAGATGTCGGCGTCGATGCCGAATGCCGGAGGCTTCTACGGGTTCACGCGAGGCACGTTCGGCCCTGGTATGGCCTTCCTCAACTCGACGACCGACATGGTGGAGTACGTCGTGACGCCGGCGGTCGTCGTCGCCGGTATCGGCTACTACGCCGACATCATCGTAGATCTGCCCAACTGGATGTGGTGGTTCGGCTTCTACCTGCTGTTCGTCGCAATCAACATCTACGGAACGGCCTTGACGTTCAAGGTGGCGATGGTGGTCGCCGGTCTGTCCGTTCTGGTGCTGTTCGTCATGTACATCGGCGTGCTCGTGACCGGCAGTTTCGACGTCGACAACCTCACCAACGTCCCGGTGAACCCGAGTCGCTCCGGCTCGTCGACGTTCCTCCCCGAAGGCATCTACGGCATCTGGGCGGCGCTGCCGTTCGCGATCTGGTTCTACCTCGCCATCGAGCAACTGCCGTTGGCGGCGGAGGAGTCGCACGACGTCCGTCGCGACATGCCCAAGGCGCTCATCGTTGGCATGCTGACACTGTTCGGGTTGTCCGTGCTCACCCTCGTGCTCAACACCGGGGTCGGCGGTGGCGCGGCCGAGGTCGGCGCAAGCACTGAACCGCTGTTCGTCGCCTTCCGGGAGATCTTCGGTGACGGGGTCGGCTCCAAGACGCTCGCCGTGATGGCCCTCATCGGGCTCATCGCCAGTTTCCACGCGATCATCTACGCCTACGGTCGGGTGATCTTCGCTGCATCACGTTCCGGCTACATCCCCAGGGAACTCTCGAAGGTGTCCTCGAAGCACACACCACAGCGGGCCCTGATCCTCGGTGCCGTGATCGGGTTCGCGATCACCATCGTGCTCGACCAGGCGGGTTCGGACAGCTCGCTGGGAGCGGCGCTGCTCACGATGGCCGTGTTCGGCGCCACGATCTCCTATGCGCTCGTCATGTTCACGTACATCGTGTGGAAGAAGAAGCGCCCGAACATGGAACGGCCGTACATCAGCCCGCTCGGCGTGGCTGGCGGATGGGTTGGGCTGGTGATCGCGGTCATCGCCCTGGCCGGTACGGTCGCGCTCGAAGACAACCGGAACGGCGTCTACGGAACAGCGATTTTCGTCGCCGGGATGTTCGTCTACTACTGGTTCTACAGTCGGCACCGTTTGGTGGCGAACTCCCCCGAAGAAGCGATCGCCCTGATGCAGGAAGCCGAAAAGGAGATCGTCTGACGATGACCCCGACAGAACTGCGGGCAGCAGTCGAGGCCGGTGAGATCGACACGGTCATCGTCGCCTTCTCCGACCATTACGGACGGTTGATGGGCAAGCGGTTCGACGCCGACTTTTTTGTCGAAGAGGGCCTCGACCAGGGAACGCACGCCTGCAACTACCTCCTCACCGTCGACATGGAGATGGAGCCGGTACCCGGGTACACCTATGCGAACTGGGCGCAAGGCTACGGAGATTTCCACCTCGTCCCCGACCCGTCCACGCTGTGCCTGGCGGGTTGGACCGAACGAACGGCGTTGGTGCTCTGCGATGTGCAGAACGACGCCGCCCATGCGCTCGTGCCGGTCGCGCCGCGATCGATCCTGCGCAAGCAGCTCGACCGCGCAGCCTCGTCCGGTCACGTCGTGAACGCCGCGTCCGAGCTCGAGTTCTTCCTGTACAACGACACCTACGAGGGCGTTCACGACAAGGGTTTCATCAACCTCGACCCCGCGGGTTGGTACATCGAGGACTATCACCTCCTGCAGGGTGCGAGAGTCGAGCCGTATGTGGGCGCTGCCCGACGAGCGCTCCGTCGCAGCGGGATCCCGGTCGAGAACTCGAAGGGAGAGTTCGGCCACGGTCAGCACGAACTCAACATCCGCTACGCCGATGTGCTGACGATGGCCGATCGTCATTCGATCATGAAGCACGGCATGAAGGAGCTCGCCGATTCCCTCGGCGTCAGCGTCACCTTCATGGCGAAGCCCCACAGCGACGAGGCTGGCAGCAGTTGCCACGTCCACCTGAGCCTGTGGGACGAGGAAGGCGGAACCAACGTCTTCGCGTCCGGTTCGGAACACACCGATCTGTTCCGCTGGTTCCTCGGCGGATGGATGGCCCATGTGCAGGACTTCATGGTGTTCTACGCGCCCACGATCAACTCCTACAAGCGGTATGAGGACGGTTCGTGGGCGCCGACCAGGATCGCATGGTCGCAGGACAATCGAACGGCGGGCTTCCGGGTCGTCGGCAGTGGGCCCAGCCTGCGAATCGAGTGTCGCATCCCTGGCGCCGACTGCAATCCGTACCTCGTGTATGCCGCTGCGCTCGCGAGCGGGCTCGCCGGCATCGAGAACCAGATCGAGCCGCCGCCGGTGTTCACCGGCGACGTGTACGCGGCAACCGAACTTCCCCGCGTGCCGTACACACTCGAACACGCGCTCGCCAACTTCGTCGCCAGCGATGTCGCGAAGTCGGCGCTCGGCGCTGACGTCGTCGAGCACTACGCGCACTTCTACGAGGTCGAGATCGCAACCTTCAACCGGGCCGTCACCGACTGGGAGCGGGCCCGCTACTTCGAGCGCATATGAGCCGGCTCCGACTCGAGAACAAGGTGGCCGTCGTCACGGGCGCCGCGGGGGGAATCGGTCGGGCGACCGCTCTGCGATTCGCCGAAGAGGGTGCGGCCATCGTTACGGCCGACGCGTCGGAAGCGGAGAACGCCGAGACGGCCGCCCTGATCGTCGCTGCGGGGGGTCGCGCCGTCGCGATCCGGGTCGACGTCACCGACGCCGACGAGGTGTCGGCGATGGTCACGCACGCAGAGGAACAGTTCGGTCGACTCGACGTGCTGTTCAACAACGCCGGCATCATGATGTCGAGCGACGGCGATGCGGTCGACACCGATGAAGCGACGATGGACAAGACGTTCGCCGTGAACATCAAGGGCGTGCTCCTCGGGTGCAAGTTCGGCGTCCCTGCGATGCGGCGAGCCGGGGGCGGTTCGATCATCAACACGGCCTCGTTCGTCGCCACCATGGGTGCAGCTACGCCGCAGGTCGCGTACACCGCCTCCAAGGGGGCGGTCTTGGCCCTCACCAGGGAGCTGGCCGTCGTGCACGCCCAGGAGGGCATCAGGGTCAATGCGTTGTCGCCCGGGCCGCTGCGGACGGAACTGTTGATGAGCTTTCTCGACACCGATGCGAAAAAGCAACGGCGGTTGGTGCACGTTCCGATGGGGCGTTTCGGCGAGGCGGCCGAGATGGCGAACGGGGCGCTGTTCCTGGCCTCCGACGAGTCGTCGTTCATGACCGGCGGCAACCTGCTCATCGACGGTGGGATCACTGCGGCGTACGTCACGCCCGAGTGAGCGGTCGCGACATGATCGAACCGGCGCGGTTGCCCTCGACGACGGCCCGGGCCTGAGCGATGTCGTCATCGTCAACGACCCAGCCCCCGATCATCGGCATTTTGGTGTGCGATCACATCGACGACCCCGGGTTGCGAACGGCGTCGGGCGGCCGGGACTACGACGAGATGTACGCCGACTTCCTCCATCGTGCCGATCCGTCGCTGCGGACCCGGGCCTACGACGTAGTCGGCGGCGAGTTGCCCGCCGATCCCGACGAGTGTGACGGCTGGATCATCACCGGGGCCCGTCACGACGCGTACCGGGATGAGCCCTGGATCGTCGAGCTGCGTGCGTTCATCGCCCGGCTCTACGAGGCGAGATCCCGAACCGTCGGCGTGTGCTTCGGGCACCAGGTCGTCGCCCACGCGCTCGGTGGTTCGGCTGCGAACGCGGGGGAGTGGCGAGCAGGCCCCCAGGAACTGAACGTCGAGTCGACGCAGTGGTTCGCCGGGGGGAACGTGTGGCTGCACGCCATGCACCAGGACGTCGCCGCCGAGTTGCCACCCGACGCGACGACCATCGGTATCGGATCGACCGCAGCACACCCGATCTATCTCGTCGGAGAATCGATCCTCTGCGTGCAGGATCATCCCGAGTATGAACCGGCCTACATCTCGGCGCTCATCGAAGCGCGACGCGGCCGACTCGGCGACGAGCTCACCGAGGATGCACTGGTGCGAGTCGGGTCGATCGACACCGACAACTCGACAGTCGGTCACTGGATCGTCGATTTCCTGCTCGACCACCGATCCTGAAGTCGTTCGCGGCGCCCCACCCGCCATCGAGAGGGTAGCCCTTCGGCAGGCAGGGTTGGCTCGACCGGAATCCGGGGGCGTAACCAGGTGCAGGACGCTCACGCCGGTGCCGTTCTTCCAGACGAGATCGTGCGCCGCCGAATATCCCGAGACGTCGTCTCGGCCAGCGCCCTGAACGGCGCGCATTCAGAGACGCTCGTGGCCGCCATTCGGCGATGTTTCACTCGGGCGAGGTGCGCCGCAGAGCCGGACCGATCGTCGAACCTTCGAATACTGGCTCAGGGCGTGAGCGGATCGGAAGGCCCTTGCGAATCTTCCCGTCGCTGCTTCCGCTGCTACAGGGCATCGACTTGGCAGTCAGACGCGCGTCATGGGCCGGACACCGTCGCGTGACTCTGACGAATTGTAGTAGGACTTGTGTTGTCACGACCGGGGGCGGCCGTGACGATCACCATCCATCAATCGAGGGGAACATCATGCACACCACTCCATCCGCGACGCGGCTCCGCCCGCCGTCGCGCCGAGCGCTCGGACTGCTGGCCGCAGTCGGTCTGGCTGTCAGCACGTTTTCGGCAGGTTCGACTTCAGCCCACGAGGGTCCCGACGACGGATCCGAAGACGACGGCACGCTGAGCCTGCCGACCGACTGGTCGGGCGGCCTCGAGGTCTCCGATCTCGAGTCGAATGTCATCTCGGGTAGCCCGTCGGCCAAAGTGACCAAGAACCTCGATGTCGTCGGCCGCGGCGTGCGCAACGTCGGTGACGCCACGACCGACGTCTGGGCCCACGACGGGTACGCCTACACCGGTACGTTCAACGAGCCGTGTGGCGGCGATCCCGAAGCCGGGATCTGGGTGTGGGACGTCCACAACGCCAACAAACCGTCATTCGTGACCGTCATCGAGTCCCCGGTCGGCAGCCGGACCAACGACGTCAAGGTCGCGTCGATGAACTCGGGCAACATCCTCGTCCACTCGAACGAGCCGTGCGGCGCGGGCGGCGTGGGCGGCTTCGAGGTCTACAACGTCGACGACCCGGCCAACCCGGTGTTCCTCGCCCACGTCCAGGTGGACGAGATCAACCCGATCACCGACGCCCTGTTCGGCGGGCTGTCCGACAACGGCGTGCACAACCTGTTCCTGTTCACGCAGGGCGGGAACGATTACGTCGCCGTACAGTCCGAAGGCGCCTTCGACGGGTTCCAGATCTTCGACCTCAACGACCCCAGCAATCCGACGCTGGTGTCGGGCTGGGGCGCCGAGGAGATCTACGATCCGGGTGTCGGCGACCTGACCGACCTCGGAAATCCTGCCGAGGTGGATCGAGTTGCCGACGCCGCAAACTGGCTGCTGGACGGCTTCGGTGCATCGCGGAACCGGTTCCTGCACGACTTCACGATCAGCGCCGATGGAACCAAGGCCTACTTGGCCCATTGGGACGCCGGGCTGATCCTGCTCGACATCTCCGACGTGACCAACCCCACGCCGGTGTCGGTCGCGCTCGACCCGGCGAAGGGATCGCTCGACGGTGAGGTCAACAGCCACTCGGTCTGGCCGAGCAAGGATGGCAAGATCGTCGTCGAGGGCGAAGAGGACTTCAGTGCGTGGGAAGCCACGGTTCCGCCGGGGAACGTGACGTTCGGCGACGGCAACCCGATCCCGGGCGTGATTGCGGCAACAAGCACGGGAGACGCGTTCGAAGCAAGCCAAACGGGCAACGCCGGGTCGATCACGGCCAGCAGCGTGACCGTGACGAGTGGATCGCTCGCCGGTTCGGTGTTCCCGGCCAACGAGTTTTCCGGTAACAACTTCCCCCTCGGGACCGGCTCGTACAGCGGCAAATTCGTCTGGATCGGACGGGCCTGCAACGGCGATCCGATCCTGAACGCAGTCGAAGCCGGTGACATCGCCGTCGTCCGACGCGGAGCCTGCACGTTCGCTGAGAAGAGCGTCAACGCGTACAACGCCGGCGCCGGTGCGATCGTCGTCACCAACAACAACCCGGTGTCCACGCCGTGGTCGGGTCTGCGGATCTGGGACTACAGCGACCCGACCAACCCGGTGCTGGCCTCGACATTCAACACTGTCTGCAGCGCGTCCACGGCGCCGTCCGCCCAGTGTGCTGCGAACGGGACATACTCGGTCCACAACGTGGTCGTCGAGAGCAAGGGCAACAAGGTG
>JBDSBE010000044.1:0-22992 GCA_039921745.1 Ilumatobacteraceae bacterium
GTCCCACAGCTCGAGCATGCGAACGCCGTCGTACCCCGTGGTGCGCAGGATCAGGTTGCCGGTCTGGATGAACCGGCACATGCCATCGGGGTCGACCCCACCGAGATGCGCTTCCCAGTCGGTCCACATCGCAGCCGACTCGTACGCCGTGAGAATCGCGTCGCGAGTCGAGTAGCTGAACCTGATGATCGCAGCAGACGCGCTCGTCGAACCCGCCCCCGGCCCCGGGCCCTTGTCGACCACGATGACCGACCGGCCCCCGCGCGCCAACTCGAGCGCCACCGCGCACCCGATCACACCGCCACCGATGACCACGGCATCAGTGCGAGCAGTGTCAACCACCCGGCACCACCCGTGCGGTCCGCATCCCGTGACCGTTCACGTCTCGGCTCCGGCGACGATCGCCTCCTGCCACACCCGGGTGTCGGCGACTGCGTTGAACGTGAACGAGTGGAGCGCGTCGATGCCGAGCCGTTCGGCGTCGTCGGCGAACGCGACGACGAGGTCGGTCGGGTCGAAACCACCGGGGGCCATCAGGTGCATGACGGTCGACCGGTTCTTGGCGAGGAAACGCATCGACGCCCCGATCCCGAGTCGCGTGCCCATCGTCATCAGCCGGGCACGATCCACGACGCCCGGAACGCCGAGTCGGATCGGCAGGGTGATGCCGGCCGTCCGCTCACGCCCGATCCACGCCCGGATCGTGTTGGGGTCGAAGCACATCTGCGTCGAGATCCAGCCGCCGACACCGAACTCCGCGAGCAGCGCCTGCTTGGCATGCAGCTGCCGGGTGAGTACGTCATCGTCGATCAGCGCGTGTCCGTCGGGATACCCGGCGATCCCGACCTGCGTGACACCGGGATCCGCAGCGAGAAAATCGCGGAGGAACGCCGCTGAGCCCTCGTAGGCGCCGACCGGCTCCGGCGCGTCGCCGGCGATCACGAACACCTCCTGGATCCCGGAGGCCCGAACCCGCGCGGCGATCTCCGCCGCCTCACCGGCGTCGGAGACCAGCCGAGCAGCAAGGTGCGGGACCGGCCGATGACCCGCCGCGATCAGCTGCTCGGCGTAGTCGAGCGTCGGGCCGATGCCCTTCGCGGGCGAGCAGGTGACCGACACGTGGCAGTCGGCTGGCAGCGCCTCGATCGCGTCGTCGATCGATTTCATCGGCACGATCTCGTAGTGGAGATTCTCCACCAGTGCCCGCATCGCCGAGCGGCTTGCGGTGTCGGCCGCCTCGACCGCGTCGTCCACGCCGGTCGCGTCCAGCGGATCGCTCGTGCCGCCGAGGTCGAACGGCAACAGCTTCTTGAGGAGGGTCAGCATCATCGATCTCGATTCATTCGAAGGTGTCGGGCAGTTCGGCTTTGCGACGGGCGACGAACTCGGTGAGCTCCGCGTCGATCGCGTCGTCGATCTCGGGTGGGGTGTACGAGGCGAGCTGTTCTTTCCAGATCGCGCTCGCGCGCTGGGCGCTGTCGAGCCCGCCCTCTTCCGACCACTGCTCGAAGCTGTTGTTGTCGGCGGTCGTCGAGCGATAGAACGCGCTCTCGAAGTTGGCGAGCGTGTGGGCGGTGCCGAGAAAGTGCATCCCGGGCTCGTGTTCGAGGATCGCGTCGAGTGCCTGGCCGTTCGGGCTGAGGTCGAGCCCCTTCACGAACGTGGCCATCCCGCCGAGCTGGTCACAGTCGAGCACGAACTTCTCGTACCCGATCGCCAGGCCGCCCTCGAGCCACCCGGCCGCGTGCAGCACGAAGTTGACCCCGCCCATCACGGTCGGGAGCAACGTCGCCGCCGACTCGTAGGCGGCCTGCGCGTCAGGGAGCTTCGAGGCGCAGAGCGAGCCACCCGACCGGAACGGGACGCCGACGCGGCGCGCGAGCTGCGCGACGGTGTACAGCACCATCGCCGGCTCGGGCGTGCCGAACGTGGGCGCTCCGCTCTGCATCGACATCGAACTCGCGAACGAACCCAGAATCGCCGGTGCGCCCGGTCGCACGAGCTGGGTGAACGCGATTCCAGCGAGGGCTTCGGCGAGGGTCTGGGCGGCGACGCCTGCCGACGTCGCCGGCGCCATCGCTCCAGCGAGGATGAACGGTGTGATGATGCACGCCTGGTTGGCGGTCGCGTAGACCTCAGCGGCCTCGAGCATCGAACCGTCCCAGATCAGGGGCGACGAGGCGTTGATCAAACTCGTCATCACCGTCCGATCGGCGAGATCACCGCCGAACGCGATCCGGGCCATCTCGACCGAGTCGGCGGCCCGCGATCCGGCCGTGACCGAACCCATGAAGGGCTTGTCGCTGTAACGAAGGTGTGCGTACACCATGTCGAGATGGCGCTTGCTGACCGGCACGTCAACGGGCTCGCACACCGTGCCGCCGCTGTGGTGCAGGTACGGCGACAGATACGAGAGTTTGACGAAGTTCTCGAAGTCCTCGATCGTCGCATAGCGGCGGCCGCCGTCGATGTCGTAGACGAACGGCGACCCGTAGTTGGGCGCGAACACGGTCGCGTCGCCGCCGATCTGGACATTGCGATCGGCGTTGCGAGCATGCTGCGTGTACGTCGCCGGTGTCGTCGCCTGGACGATCTGGCGACACAGCCCGCGTGGGAACCGGACCCGTGTGCCGGACACGTCGGCACCGGCGTCGTTGAACCGATCGAGCGCCGACGGATAGTCGCGGATCTCGACACCAACCTGTTCGAGGATCGTGTCGGCATTGTGTTCGAGCAACTCGAGGCCTTCATCGCTCACGAGTTCGAACGGCTTCATCGTGCGCGTCAGGAACGCCGTTGCGTCCGTCACGCCGGCCGCGCGCAAGGTGCGGCGCGCATCGCGCCCGCCACCGCGGCGGCCCGTCCGTGCCGGTGCGTCTGCTGGCGCGTCGGCTGGTTCGTCGGTCATACGGTTGCTCCTCGCCGGCGGCGTCGGCCGCGGCTGCTCGTGTCGGTCGATTCGGTCGGCGTCGGCAGGGTGACGAGCGCCGAGACATTGGGCATCGGCGCATTCGCGTGCGGGAGCGCCATCGCGGCGACGAACAACTCCTGGAAGCGCGGCTCGGTGGCGGTCTCGATCTTGACGACGTCGCGGACCGCCTGTTCCATCTCGGCGCGCAGCGCGCGTGACAGCAGCGCCTGGACCGCACCGGTGCCGGCTGCGTTGCCGACCGCTCGGATGTCGTCGAGCGGGCAGTCGGGCACGAGGCCGAGGATCATCGCGTGCAGCGGGTCGATGTGGGCGCCGAACGCGCCCGCCAGCCGAATGCTCCCGATCGGGGGATGACCGGCGTGTTCGATGAGCAGATCGATGCCGGCTCGCAGCGCCGCTTTCGCGAGCTGGATCGCCCGGATGTCGTTCTGCGTGACGGTGATCCGCTCACGGGCCTCGCGATCGGATTCGGAGGCGTCGGAGCCGTCCGATCGGCCGCCGGGCGTCGGATCGTGCAGCACGTAGGAGAAGGTGCGCCCGTCGGCGACGACCCGACCGCTCCGTTCGGCCACCTCGCCGCGGATCACACCCTCCCGATCGATGATGCCGGCCAGATACATCTCGGCGACGACATCGATGATCCCCGACCCGCAGATGCCGGTCACACCGGTCGCAGCAGCGGCCGAGTCGAACGCAGGATCGTCGCTCCAGGCATCGACCCCGATCACGCGATAGCGGGGCTCGAGCGTTTCGGGGTCGATCCGGACGCTCTCGATCGCCCCGGCGGTCGCCCGTTGCCCACCGCTGATCTGCGCGCCCTCGAACGCGGGCCCGGTCGGGCTGGAGGCCGCGTACTGACGCTGCGCGTCGCCGAGCACGATCTCGGCGTTCGTGCCGATGTCGACCAGGAGCTGCATCTCGGCCGACCGGTGCGGACCTTCGGCGAGAATCGCCGCGGCCGTGTCGGCACCGACGTGACCGGCGATGCAGGGGCCCACGTAGCAGCGGGCGTTCGCCAGGGTCAGCTCGAGGTCGGTCGCCCGCGTCGTCACCGCGCGGTTGGTCGCGAGCGTAAACGGCGCCTGCCCGAGCGGCGTCGGATCGATGCCGAGCAGGACGTGGTGCATGATCGGGTTGCCCACCAGCACGACCTCGAGCACGTACTCACGCAACGCCCCGATCTGGTCGACGAGGTCGCCGATCAGCCCGTCGAGGGCGGTGCGGACGGCCGACGTGAGCTCGCGGTCGCCGCCCGGGTTCATCATCACGTACGAGACCCGGCTCATGAGATCTTCGCCGTACCGGATCTGCGGGTTCATCCGCCCTGCCGACGCCAGCACCTCGCCCGTCGTGAGGTCGCACAGATGGCCGGCGATCGTCGTCGATCCGATGTCGACGGCCACCCCCATCACGCGGTCGACGAAGCCCGGCCACACGGCGACCACCTCGTCGGTGTCGTCGATCGCGACGGTGACTGCGCCGTTGCCCCGGTCGAGCGCCGGTTGCAGCATCGCGAGCGCGGCGAACGGGACCTCCGGTTCCGATCGACCGTGCTGCACCGCGACCGCACGACAGATCGTGCGCGCCGCGCTCGCCTCGTCACCCAGTTCCGCTCGCGGCACCTCGATGTACCAGAGCGTAAACGAGGGATCGACAACGATCGGCGGCAGATCGAGGTCTTTGCGGACCACCTGCTTGTGGACCTGGCTCGCAGCCGGGATGTCGACGACGACGTCGCCGCAGATCGTCGCCGCACAACCGAGTCGGTTGCCGCTCACGAACGGTCGCGCCCCGTGGTAGTCGGTCTCGATCGACGTCTGCGGGCCGAGTGCATCGGGGGCGACCGTGATCCCCCACTTGGCGAACGACCCGACGCCGGGCGACACCTGGCAGCGACCGCAGATCCCACGCCCGCCGCACACCGTGTCGAGATCCGCGCCGAGCCGGCGCGCCGCTTCGAGCACGGTCGTGCCCTGTTCGACGGTGCCGTTCAGCCCTGACGGCGTGAAGACGATGCGGTGCGTGCCCACGTCGCCCTGGTCATTCCGCCGGTCGGCGGCGACGGCGACCTTCGCGACCGCCACGACCACCCTCGCCCGTCGGCGCATCCGGGTCACGGTTCGCTCGGATCCAGGCAGCACAGTCCCGATCGGTCCCCATCAGCACGTCGGCGGCCATCACCGCCGCTTTGACCTCGGCGTGCAGCGGGTTCATGATCGCCGACGTCATGCCGGACGCGATCGCCATCGACAGGAAGGTGCCGGTCACGTTCTGGCGGTTCGGCAGCCCGAAGCCGACGTTCGAGGCACCGCACGTCGTGTTCACCTTGAGTTCCTCGCGGAGCCGCCGCAGCAGCTGGAACGCATGCTGACCGGCCTGCCCGAGCGCGCCGATCGGCATGACGAGCGGGTCGACCACGATGTCGCTCGCCGGGATGCCGTGGTCGGCGGCACGCTCGACGATCTTCTTGGCGACCTCGTACCGGACGTTCGGGTCCATCGAGATCCCGGTCTCGTCGTTCGAGATCGCGACGACCGCGGCGCCGTACTTCGCGACCAGCGGCAGCACGCGCTCCATCTGCTCGTCCTCCCCGGTCACGGAGTTCACGAGCGGTTTGCCCTGATACACGGCCAACCCGGCTTCGAGGGCCTCGACGATCGACGAGTCGATCGACAGCGGCACATCGGTGATCGACTGGACGAGTTGGATCGCGCGGGCGAGCAGCGCCGGTTCGTCGGCGAGCGGGATGCCGGCATTCACGTCGAGCATGTGCGCACCGCCCTCGACCTGAGCGATCGCATCGGCCTCGACGCGACTGAAGTCGCCCTGCTTCATCTCCTCGGCGAGCAGTTTGCGCCCAGTCGGGTTGATGCGCTCTCCGATCATCACGAACGGTCGATCGAAGCCGATCACGACCTCTCGCGATGCGGAACTCAGGATGGTGTCAGTCATCGTCGGCCTCCGTCAGCCTGTCGGATCGTGGCGAGGGTCCGCCCTCGTCGGGTTCGAGCGGCTCGTCGAGCAGTTCGTCGAACGGCTCGTCGAGTTCTTCCAGCGCGAGCAACTCGGCGCGAGGCACGACGGTGTCGTCGATGTCGACGGCGAAGCCACCTGCGTAGGCGAGCTTGCCCAGATACTCACGACTGATCGTCGTTTCCATCCGGGCTGCCTCCGCCTCTGCCGCCGCAACGACGTCACCTTCGCAGCGCACGGTGACGCGACACCACTGGGCGATGTCTTCGTCGGCCGTGTAGATGTTCGCCTTGCGTTTGGCGCGGTCGATCGCACGCTGGAACTTCCCGGACAGCACGACCTGATGCCGCTCGCGTCCCGCTTGGCCGTTGACCTGTGCGGGGATGTCGCGCCAGAGGATCGTCACGACGGTCTGCTCGGCCGCACGGCGGGCCATCAGGCCACCGCCCCGGTCAATCCGAGACGGACCGGGTGGGCGAACGGCGCCAAGCCGGTGTGCTCGTGGACGAACTCGAGCTGCAGCTTGGCGGCGGCCGCTTTCGCGAACTCGACGATCACCGGGTCGTCGGACTGCGACAGCAGCACGACCCGGCGGTAGTTCCCGAAGTACATGTCGCGAAGCTCGGGGTGCTGCTCGATGCCGAAGCCCTCCCAGACGAGCGAGTCGAAGTGACGGGCGAGAAAATCGGTGAGGTAGAACGTGCCGAACTCCTCCTCGTGCAACTCGGCGAAGCGTTCGGCGCCGGCGAAGAACTCATAGCAGTGCGACCCCGGCAGGCGCGTGACGTCCCGGTCGGTGCGCTCGATCCAGGCATCCAGGAGCCCACCGGTGCCGCAGTCGGCATAGCCCAGGAAGATCGGCCGCGACGGGTCGACGTCGGCGAGCCGCGCCTCGATCGCCGGCACGATCCGTTCGGGCCGGTTGTGCAGCGGAGCAGGCAGGAACGCGAGCTCGACCGCGTCGGTCAAACCATCCTGTTCGAGCACTGCGCGCAGCTCGCGCACGAGCGCACCGCACGCCAGCACGAACGGTCGCGGCGACCGGTTCACTGCACCGACGGCCCGGCAGGCTCCGACGTCCGCAGACGACGGGCCGACACGAGTTCCTTCGCCATCTCGGCGGCAACCGCGGCATCGCGGCAGTAGCCGTCGGCCCCGACCGCGTCGCCGAACTCTTCGTTCAGCGGCGCGCCGCCGACGAGGACGATGTACTTGTCGCGAAGCTGCTTCTCGTCGAGGGTGTCGATGACGACCTTCATGTACGGCATCGTGGTGGTGAGCAGCGCCGACATCCCGAGGATGTCCGGCTGGTGCTTGGCGAGTGCGTCCAGGTACTTGTCGACGTCGCAGTTGATCCCGAGGTCGACGACCTCGAACCCGGCACCCTCCATCATCATCGCCGTGAGGTTCTTGCCGATGTCGTGGATGTCGCCCTTGACGGTGCCGATCACGATCTTGCCGATCGGTTCGGCGCCAGTCTCGGCGAGGAGCGGACGCAGTAGTTCCATCCCGGCCTTCATCGCGTTCGCCGCGAGCAACACCTCCGGCACGAAGAGAATGCCGTCCCTGAAGTCGATCCCGACGATCCGCATCCCCTCGACGAGCGCTTCGTTCAGGACTCGATCGGGGCCCCAGTTGCGGTCGAGCAGGATCGTCGTGCCCTCGACGATCTCGTCGGCGAGGCCGTCGTAGAGATCGTCGTGCATCTGCTTTACCAACTCGTCGTCGGGCAGGGTCGCCAGATCGATCTCGTCGTACTCGTCGTCACTCATACCCGACTCCCGATGGCCGTCGAATCCACGATACGGAACGCTTCCGCATGGTGGAACAGTAGCAGACCGGTTGCCGAACGTCACTCCCGCCGGCGACGTACCGGTTCAGACGGCCGCCGAGCGGTGCCGACCGGCCAGTCGGTCCGAGATCCGGCCGGCCGCGGCGACGACGTACGCCGCGATCGATGCCGACGAACCAGCCACGGGAAACCGGTACGACGGGCCGTGCGCCGACACCGCCGCGATCACTCTGCCGGCCGGGTTGAACACGGGTGCGGCAACCGAGTTCAACCCTTCGGACATCTCTTCGAAGACCCATGCGAACCCAGCCCGGCGAACGTCGTCGAACCGCTGGCGCAACAGGACCGGATCGGTCACCGAATTGTCCGTCCAGGCCTCGAGGGGTTCGGAGAGATAAGCCTCCTGCACCTCTTTGGATGCATATGCCAGCAGCACGAGGCCGGCCGACACGACGTGAGCGGCGACCGACTCGCCGGTCCAATCGCGGACCTGCACCTGATGGTCACCGTCGACCTGGTCCAGGTAGTACACGGTGCGACCGTCGAGCACACCGACCCCCGCAGCTTCCTCGATGTCGACGACGAGGTCGATCAGCAGCGGTCTGGCGATGCCGGCCAGGCTGCGGCCTGGGCTGGCGGCCGCGGACAGGTCGATCAGCAGTTCGCCGAGCGAATAGACGCCGAGCGCCTCGCTCTGGTCGACGGCGCCCAGCCCCACGAGTGTGCCGAGCAGGCGCGACACGGTGCTCTTGGGCAGGTCGGTGTGATCGGCGACCTCGGACACTCCGGCCGGGCCCCCGGCCAGACACTGGAGGACTGCGAATGCCCGCTCGACCGATTGCACCCTCGACATACCACCACCAACTCCTCGTCGACAGCATTCCACAATGCGGAACGATTCGACAATCCATCCCAGCGCAACGCAGACCCGAGGAGTATCGTCTCGGCGCGTGATCCCCGACCCGGTCGACGCCGGTCAGCACCACGTCGGCGACGATCCGAACGGCGTGCCGCCGACGCCCGCCGACGCAACCGGCGAGCTGCCCAACAGTGGCGGACCGATGATTTCGTCGCTCGCATGGGCGACATGGGCGCTCTTCGTCGGCCTCGGCTTGATGCTGTCCGGCGCCGGGTTGTTCGCCACGATCGTCGGCATTCGCAGCCAGACGGAGGGATTTCCGACGGTCCTCATCGGCCTCGTCACCGCTGCGTACTACCTCGGATTTCTGGTCGGTTCCCGGGTCACACTCCACCTGCTCGGATCCGTCGGGCACATCCGCGTGTACGCCGCGCTCGCCTCGCTCCTGTCCGCGTCGCTGCTCGTCACCGGCATGCTCGTGTCGCCGATCGCCTGGATCGCGCTCAGGCTCGTGTCCGGCGCCTGCCTCGCCGGCCAGTACGTCGTTGCCGAGTCCTGGCTCAACCAGCTCGTGACGAACGCCAACCGGGGCCGCATCCTGAGCATGTACTCGATGGTCACGATCGTCGCCTACGGCGTCGGCCAGATCAGCGTCGGTCTGTTCGATCCCAACCTGCTCACCGTGTTCGGGATCGCCGCGATCGTGACCTCGCTGGCGGTCGCACCGGTCGCGCTGTCGGCCGAGGCCGCGCCGCCGTTCGTGACCGAACCCACCCGCATGAGCCTCCGCGAACTCTTCACGATCGTTCCGACCGGGGTGATCACCTCGGTGCTCGTCGGTGTCGCCCACGGTTCGTTCCTGGGCCTGGCTGCGCTCTACGCCACGCGCGGCGGTCTGTCGGACGGCCGGATCGGGTTGTTCGTCGCGCTCCCGACGGTCGGCAGCCTGCTGTTCCAGATCCCGATCTCGGCCGCGTCGGACGACATCGACCGGCGCGCTGTCGGTGCGCTGGCCGCCTTCACGGCGGCCGCCGCAGCGATCCTCCTCGTCGTGGCTGACGTCGGTTCGCTGCCGAGCATGGCGGCGATGGTGATGATCGGTGGAACGACGTATCCGCTGTACGCGATTGCCGGTGCCTACACGAACGACTGGGTGCCGACCGAGAAGTTGACGGCGGCCGCCTCGCAACTGGTCGTGCTGTTCGGCGCCGGAGCGTTCGTCGGACCGTTCCTCGCCTCGATCGTGATGGGTCTGGTCGGCAACGTCGGGTTCGCCTGGACGATCGTGGCCGTGCACACGTTGATCGGCGTGTACCTGACCGTGCGCATCATCCAGGTCCGTTCGCCGATCAGGGCCAAGCCGTGGAACGAGGTGGCACTCGCCGGGCGGGTATTCGTCGTCCCAGCGACCGCGATCGGGATGGGCCGCCGGATTCGTGAGTCACGCAACCGTCGTGTGCCGCGCCCCGGCCATCGCGATTCGAGCGGCTGAGCGTCGGCGGATCGGGTTCAGCCGCCGGCGGGGAGCAGGACCGCATCGATGAAGTGCACGGTCGCGTTCGCGGTGTGGACGTCGGCGCAACCGACGTCGGCGTGACCGTTGACACGCAGCACGCCGTTCTCGGTGGCGAGCGACAGCGTCGTGCCCTGCACCGTGTCGACCGAGTCACGCTCGCTCAAGTCGGCGCTGGAGAGCCGCTCCCCCGCGACGACGTGGAACGTGAGCACGTCGCGCAGGCCGTCCTGGTCGGCTAGCAACGCGTCGAGGTCCGGGACCGCTGCAAATGCCTCGTTGACGGGGGCGAAGATCGTGAATGGCCCGGTCCCGTTGAGGGTGTCGACCAGGCCGGCCACATCGACGGCTGCTGCGAGCGACGCCAGTTCCGGGTTGTTGGCTGTCGCGATCGCCGCCGGATCGTCCGACATCCCCTCGAACGAACCGTCACCGGCAGCCGGCACGGCGGCGCAGAGCGGCCCGGACGGATACGCGGCCCAGTCGCTGGAGCCGTCGACAGGAACTGCCGACTCGTCAGCGGCGCCGTCGCTTCCACCGCAGGCGCCCGCGACCAGGACCAACGGAGCGACCAATGCCGCCGTCCACCTGTTCACGAGTCGGTTCGGCATGGTCACGCATCCTGGTACCCGACCAGCCCACCCGACAAACCGCCCCCACCCGACACACACGCCAAGCCGATCTCGTGAGGATCTTGCGGACCAGGTGCGCAAGATCCTCACGAGATCGGCCTGGGGCGGGCGGATCGCCAGATGTGCTGGGCCGCCATCAAGTCGAGGTGGCCGCCACCTCCGTTTTCGAACAGCGTGATCGCGCCAGGGTCCGATCGACCCGCGTGCTCGCCTCGGCACAGCTCGAACAGGTCGGCGCGGATGTGGGCCAGGTCGATGTCGCCGGACGCAATCGGGACCACGAGATCGCCGCCTTCCTCGACGGCCGCGAGTCGGGAGTCGACGAACAGCTCGGCGCGCTGCACAGCCGTCGTGTCGATCTCGCGGTGGTCGGGGAGATAGGCGCCGACGCAGTCCAGGTGGGTGCCGGGCCGGAGCCAGTCGCCGTGAATCAACGGCTCCTTCGACATCGTCGCCGTCGAGATGACATCGGCCTCGGCAGTGGCCGCCTCGAGGTCGGTGACCACCTCATCGGCGACACCGCTGGCGACCAGCGCTTCGGACTTCGCACGACGGCGATTCCAGATCAGCACACGCTCGATCGACGGACGGACCGCACGATGCGCGGCGATCATGTGCGGCGACAGCCCGCCGGCGCCGACCATCAGCAGTGTCCTCACATCAGTGCGCGAGAGCAGTTGCGATCCGAGCGCCGAATCCGCAGCCGTCTTCCGGTACGTCAGTTCGGTCCCGTCGATCATGGCCAGCGCCGCACCGGTCTCACCATCGAAGAGCAGCACCACGGCCTGCACCGACGGCAGCCCCCGAGCTGGATTGTCGGGGAAGATCGTGACCAGCTTGATGCCGATCGACTCGTCGACCTGCCAGGCCGGCAACGCCATGAACTTCTCGGCGCGGGCGTCAGGGCCGTACACGATCCGCTCGCAGACGGCTGCCGGCAGTCGGTGGGCGCGCCGAAACGTGTCGACCAGGTCGAGGTACGGCGCCGCCGCTGCCACGTCGGACGCTTCGAAGATCTCGATGTCACGCAGGTTCATCGGTCATCCCGCCGGCCGGTCGAACCACGTTCGCATGCGCGTCAGTCTCGCGCGATCGACGACTTCACCCCGACGTCCGACGTTGCGTCCTGACCGTTCGTCGTCCATACTGTCCGGGTCGAAGGGGAGTAGCCCTACGGGATCGGTCGTCAAGACGGCAGCGGAGACGCTGCCCGGCCCCCCGCCCGCAACCAGCGGGAGCGAGACCTTCGACTGTCAGAACCGACAGTCGAAAGGACATGCCCGTGCTACTCGCCGCTCAATCCGAGGACCGCAACTTCGTCGACCTGGACGTACCGTTCTGGGCTTGGATCGCGCTCCTGGCCCTGATCGCGCTGATGCTCGCGATCGATCTGTACCGCCATCGCGAGGCGCACGCCCCGACCGCCCGTGAAGCACTGATCGAGTCGTCGATCTGGGTCGCGTGCGGGGTCGCGTTCTCCGGCGTGATCGCCGCCGCGTTCGGCGGACAGGCGTTCGGCGAGTACATCAGCGGCTATCTGATCGAGAAGTCGCTCAGCGTCGACAACGTGTTCGTCTGGTCGATGCTCTTCGCCACCATGTCGATCCCGGTCAAGTACCAGCATCGAGTGCTGTTCTGGGGCATCTTCGGTGCACTCGTGATGCGAGCCATCTTCATCGGTTTGGGCACCGCACTGATCAGCCGGTTCTGGTGGTTCCTGTTGATCTTCGGCGTGTTCCTGGTCTACACCGGCGTCAAGATCATCCGTCATCGCGATGACGAGGGTGGCGAGGGCACCACACGCGGTCTCGGCCTGCTCCGTCGGGTGATGCCGGTCAGCGACCAGTTGGACGGTCAGAAGTTCTTCACTCGGATCAACGGCAAGCGTGCTGCGACGCCGCTGCTGGCGGCCCTCGTCGTGGTCGAGATCACCGACGTGATCTTCGCCGTCGATTCGGTGCCGGCGATCCTTGCCGTGTCGAACGAACCGTTCCTCGTCTTTGCATCGAACGCGTTCGCGATCCTCGGTCTGCGGGCCATGTACTTCCTGCTCGCCGGCGCGAAGGAACGATTCCATCTGCTCTCCCACGCGCTCGGTGCGATCCTGATCTTCGTCGGCCTCAAGATGGTCGTCGCCCACTGGTTCCACCTCAACACGTATCTCTCGCTCGGCGTCATCGTGGTGATCCTCACCGCAGCAATCGTCTTGAGCCTCCGCCGACCCCGACCGCCGGGCGGCGACATCGTCACGTTGAGCGCCGACGACGTGGTGGCGAACTGACCGTGACGCGCCACGCAGAACCTGGCGTGGCGTCAGCGCACGCACGCTCGATGAGCCTTCGGCAATCGGCCGTGGCCGGACGATGACCACGACAGTCCGTCCTCGCAGCTGAGAACCGGTCGCGGCAGCGATGTCACACGGTCGATGCCTGGATGACGCGAGTTCGTCACGAACGGCCGTCAGACTCGCGGAAACGGAGGAGGACCCATGGATCGCACCGCCCACGACCCCCATCAACACCCCCTGTCGGACGAGCCTCGTGTCACGATCGAGATGGGAGGCGACAACATCGTCATCCGATCGACCCCCGCGATCGACCAGGCGTACACCAACGCGCTCGCGCACGCGGTCGACGCCGCGTCGGACACCGACACGGTCGTCGTGATCGACCCCGACCCGATTCGGTGCGACGACTCGTTCGCGCATCGGAACCCCGGGGCGACGAGAGCGCCGTGTACGAGGCATCGATCGTGCCGACCAATTGCGTTGGAGGTGGTGGCGACCGGGATCATCCGGATCGCCACCGAACACACCTGGTGGTACATCGACGTCGGTCTCGGCCGGTTCTGTCAGACCGACTCGACGATCGATGTCAGGTTCCTCCATCGCGGCGAGTGGACGCCAGTGATCGCCGTGTGCATCACGCCCACGATGATCAGTGCGCTCACGCACGAGAACACACAGATCACCAGCACCCGCGCCCACGACGAACGGCTGCTGGCCACCGGCTGACCGGTTCGATCAGATCGCGCCCTGCATCCGGGCGGCCTCCAGCGTGTTCTCGAGCAGGCATGCAATCGTCATCGGCCCGGTCCCGCCGGGCATCGGCGTGATCGCGCCGGCGACGGACTGGACCGCGTCGAAGTCCACGTCGCCGACGATTCCCGCCTCCGATCGAGAGACGCCGACATCGATCACTGCGGCGCCCGGCTTGACGTGGTCGGCGGTGATCATGCCTGCCTGCCCCGCACACGCGACGATGATGTCGGCATCCCGACACACCTCCTGCATGTTCGCCGTGCGTGAGTGAGCGAGCGTGACGGTTGCGTCGCATCCCTTCCGACCGAGCAGCAGCACTTGCGGCAGGCCGGTCAGGGTCGAGCGACCGATCACGACGGCCCGCTTTCCCGCCGTCTCGACGCCGTAACGGCCGAGCAGCCGCATCACGCCGAGCGGGGTGCAGCCCACGTGGCCCGGCAGCCCGCGCACGAGGCGCCCCATCGACCGTTCGGTCAGACCGTCGACGTCCTTCTCGGGGGGAAGCAGCGCAAGGACCGGCTCCGGGTCGAGACCGTCGGGCAGCGGGAGCTGAACCAGGATGCCGTGCACATCGGGATCGTCGACGAGCGCCTGGACGGCGACTTCGACATCGGTCTGCGTCGCATTCTCGGACAACTCGACCTGCTTGGAGACCATGCCGGCTTCCTGGGCCTTCTTGTGCTTCATCCGGACGTAGATCTGGCTCGGCCGGTCGACGCCGACCAGAACCGTCGCCAGGCACACCACCGGTGAACCCATCGCCTCGATCTCGGCACGGAGCCGGGCGACGGTCTCGTCGCGCAGCCGCGCACCGTCCATCAGGATCGCGCCACCGGGGGTGCGCTCGAAGTCGTCACTCATGATTCTCTATCCTTGTCGGTCGTCGAGTCACCAGATTGCGGGCCTGGTCGACCGTCAACATGTCCAACCATCCCGGGCTGAACCGCCGAGGGAAGCGCCAGCGACGAGGCGGACGGAGGGAGCAGTCGAAGCGGAGACCAGTCCCGACCATCAGCGAGAGAGCGCCAGCGAACGGCGATCGATCCCGACCATCATGACAGGTTCACGATCTGGCCGTCGTCGTCGAAGTCGATCCGCGACGCCGCCGGTGCCTTGCCCAGCCCGGGCATCGTGCGCATCTCACCGCAGATCGGGTAGATGAAGCCGGCACCGACCGACGCCCTGGCCTCGCGCACGATCAGGGTGTGCCCGGTCGGCGCACCCTTCAGGGACGCATCGCCCGAGATCGACAGGTGCGTCTTGGCGATGCACACCGGCAGGTTGCCGAAGCCGTTCGCCTCGTAGTTGGCGAGCTGCTTGCTGGCGGCCGGCGTGTACTCGACCCGTTCGGCGCCGTAGATCGAGGTCGCGACCGATTCGATCTTCGACTTCAGACTGGCGGCGTCGTCGTACAGGTAGTGGAAGTTGCTGTCTTCCTCGCACGCCTCGATCACGGCTTGGGCGAGATCGGTCGCACCGGCGCCACCGTCGCTGAAGTGCGTACACACCGCGACGCGAGCCCCCATCTCCTCGGCGATGCGACGGATCGCGTCGTGCTCGCTGTCGTGGTCGGTCGGGAAGCCGTTGATCGCCACGACCGGCGTGACACCGTGGGCCTTGACGTTCTCGATCTGCTTGCGCAGGTTGGCGGCGCCGGCCGCGACGTCGTCCGGGTTCTCGGCCAGCAGATCCTCGGGCAGATCCTTGCCGGCGACGATCTGGTACTTGCCGGAGTGGGCCTTGAGCGCCCGCACCGTGGCGACGAGCACGGCCGCGTCCGGCGTCAGGCCGGACGCCCGGCACTTGATGTTGAAGAACCGTTCGGCGCCCATGTCCGCGCC
This sequence comes from Ilumatobacteraceae bacterium, assembly GCA_039921745.1. GTDB lineage: Bacteria > Actinomycetota > Acidimicrobiia > Acidimicrobiales > Ilumatobacteraceae > Ilumatobacter. The sequence continues at coordinate 15,583 of JBDSBE010000044.1, forward strand.
GAACCCGGCCTCGGTAATCAGATAGTCGCCGCCGCGGATGCCGATCAGGTCGCCGACGACGTACGAGTTGCCGTGGGCGATGTTGCCGAACGGGCCGGCGTGCACGATCACCGGCGTGTTCTCGATCGTCTGCAGGAGGTTCGGCGCGAGGGCATCGCGCATCATCACCGCCATCGAGCCGGCGCCCTGAAGTTGCTCCGAGGTGACCGGGGTGCCGTCGGGGGTGTAGCCGACCACGATCCGGCCGAGCCGGGCCCGCATGTCGTCCGGCGACGTCGCGAGCGCCAAGATCGCCATCACCTCGGACGCCGCGGTGATGTCGAAACCCGTCTGACGGACGACGCCGTCCATCTTGCCGCCGAGTCCGACGATGATGTTGCGCAACGCCCGATCGTTGACGTCCATCACCCGTCGCCACGTGATGTTGTCGATGTCCAGGCCGAGTTCGTTGCCGTGGAAGAGGTGGTTGTCGATCATCGCCGACAGCAGGTTGTGGGCGGCGGTGACTGCGTGGAAGTCACCGGTCAGGTGCAGGTTGAGCAACTCCATCGGGATGACCTGGCTGTACCCGCCGCCGGCCGCCCCACCCTTGATCCCGAACGTCGGGCCCATCGACGGCTGCCGGAGCGCGATCACCGCGTTCTTGCCGACGTGCTTCATGGCCTGACCGAGCCCGACCGTCGTCGTGGTCTTGCCCTCTCCGAGCGGCGTCGGGGTGATCGCGGTGACGACGACGTACTTCGCCTTCGGTCGGTCAGCCAGTGCCTCGATCGCATCGAGCTTGATCTTCGCCAGGTCGGACCCGTACGGCTGGAGCAGGTCGCTGGGAATGCCCATCATCGCCGCGATCTCCGCCATCGGCTTCGGCGTGGCCCGGCGGGCGATCTCGAGATCGGTCGGAAATGACATGGATGACGAACCCCCAAGGACACGGTGGCGCGGCGACGGCCGCCGCGCGGGGCCAGTGTCGCACACGACCAGCTGTTCCACAATACGGAATCGTTCCGCCTGATGGAACCCTCGGCACGGCGCGCACTACAGTCTCACCATGGCACGTCATCAACACCGACCGATGGAGCGTCTGACCCAACCCCTCGTGCGAGACGGCGGCGCGCTGCGGCCGGCCACGTGGGACGAAGCGCTCGATCGTGCGGCCGAAGGGTTCCGGCGCAGCCGCGACGACCACGGCGGCCGCTCGATCGGGGTGTTCTCCTGTTCGAAGTCGACGAACGAGATGAACTTCATCGCCCAGAAGTTGGCGCGGACCGCATTCGACACCAACAACATCGATTCCTGCAACCGAACTTGACACGCTCCCTCCGTGGTCGGTCTGGCCACTGTGTTCGGAGCCGGCGGGGGCACCTCGTCGTACCAGGAGGCCGAAGCGGCCGACGTGATCGTGATGTGGGGCTCGAACGCCCGCAACGCGCATCCGATCTTCTTCCACCACGTGCTGACGGCGATCCACAACGGAGCGAAGCTGTACACGGTCGACCCTCGCCGCAGCGAGACCGCGCAATTCGCGGACCGGTGGCTGGGCCTCCACGTCGGTACCGACATCGCGCTGTCGAACACGATCGCACGTGAGATCATCCACGCCGGCCTCGCCGACCTCTCGTTCGTGGAGCGCGCCACGACCGGCTACGACGCATACGCAGCATCGGTCGAGGACTGGACGCTCGAACGAGGCGAAGCGGTCACCGGCGTGCCCGCTGCCGCGATCCGAGAGCTCGCCCACGCGTACGCGACGGCGAAGGCGGCGCAGCTGTGCTGGACGCTCGGCATCACCGAGCACCACAACGGTGTCGACAACGTGCTCGCCCTGTGCAATCTGGCGATCCTCACCGGGCAGGTCGGCCGATTCGGCGCCGGGCTCACGCCACTGCGTGGCCAGAACAACGTGCAGGGCGGAGGCGACATGGGCGCCCTGCCGAACAAGCTCCCCGGGTTCCAGGACGTCGTCGACAACGTCGCCCGGGCGAAGTTCGAAGCCGAGTGGGGGGTCACGGTGCCCTCCCAGAACGGCTGGCACCTGACCGAGATGTTCGACGCGATGGACCGCGGCGAACTCCGCTCCGTGTTCGTGATCGGCGAGAATCCAGCCCAATCGGAGGCCGACGTCAGCCGTGCGGTCGACCTGCTCTCCAGTCGCGATCACCTCGTGGTGCTCGACATCTATCTAACCAAAACGGCCGAACTCGCGGACGTCGTGCTGCCGGGGAGCGCATCGTGGTGTGAATCCGACGGCACGGTCACGAACTCCGAGCGTCGCGTCCAACGGGTGAGGAAAGCAATCGACCCGCCGGGCGAGGCTCGTGACGACATCGACATCCTGCTCGCACTCGCCGCCCGCCTCGGCCACGACTGGCACTACGACGACCACGAGCAGATCTGGGACGAGCTGCGCCGCCTGTCCCCCATGCACGCCGGAATGGCCTGGGCCCGACTCGAGTCGCTGGGCGGAATCCAGTGGCCATGCTTCTCGGAGGACACGCTCGAGCCGCCGTACCTGCACGGGCGCCTCTGGGCCGACGACCTCGATGATCGTGGTCGGCTGGCGCCGTTCAGTGTCGTCATCGACGACCCGCCCGTCGAAGGTCTGAGCGACGAGTTCCCGCTCCGGCTCACCACCGGGCGGCGGCTCGACTCGTACAACACCGGCGTCCAGTCCGGTGGTTACCGGAGCCCGAATCGGATGGAGGAGACGGTCGACGTCTCGCCTGAGGACGCCGAACGATTCGGTCTGGCCGACGGAGAACTCGTCCGGATCTCGTCGCCGCGCGGCACCGTCAACGCCCCGGTCAGGATCGACGCAGCCCTACGCGCCGGACTGGTGTTCATGACACCCCACTTCCCCGACGAGGTCGACGTCAATCAGCTGACGATCGATGCGACCGATCCGAAATCGGGAACCGCCGAGTTCAAGGCGGCAGCGGTCCGGATCGACAAACTCGACACCCGTGTCGGGGCCACCAAATGAACCGCGCCGGTCACCGATGATGCGAATCGTCGACGCCCAGCAGGCTGCCATCGCGGCTCTCGGTCGCGCCGGCGACTGGCTCGATGCGACCCAACGCATCGCCGCCTGGCGCGAGGTGCGCGCCGCAGCCACCGACCGGCTCGACCTCGATCGGCGAGCCGCCGTTTCGCCCAACGCGTCCAGCGCACAGCATTCGGCCACCGACGAACTCACGGCCGCTGCGATGGAGGTGGTGCACCGGGTTGCCACCGATCCCGGTCGACTGACCCGTGCCTGGGCCGATGAACAGATCGGCGAGCTCGGTGAGGAGGTCTACACCGAACTCGTCGGCGTCGTCGCAATCGCATCGGTGATTGACCGCTTCCACGACGCGACCGGCGCCACGCGTCCCGACCTGCCCGACCCTGAGCCCGGCCAACCGTCGCGCGTCCGCCCCGCCGACGTCGGCGACATCGGGGCCTGGGTATCACAGACGACCGGCCCGGCGCGTGCCAACGTCAGCCGAACCCTCAGCCTGGTCCCCGTCACGAACGACACCTGGCGCGACCTCGTCGACTCGCACTACTCCCGTGGCGCCGAGTTCATGAGTGCCGTGTGGGATCGCACACTCTCGCGACCGCAGATCGAACTGTTAGCGGCGCGGACCACCGTCTTGAACGAGTGCTTCTATTGAACGTCGGCCCACACTGCGCTGCTCCGTGTGAGCAGCGACGCGCTGGGGGCCACGATCGACCTGGACCGCGTCGTCGACCGGGAGTATGTCGGCGAGATCGGCTTACCCCACGGCGATGTGCTGTTGGCATTCGTGAACGCCGTCCACCTGGGCGAGCCGACACTGTCCGATGTTCGCCACGACCTGACCGCCGCGGTCGGCGAGGTCGGCCTGCTCGAGGCCGCCGCGACGATCGCCGTGTTCAACGGGCTGGTCAGAGTGGCCGACGGCACGGGCATCCAGCTCGATGTGGGCCTCGACGAGTTCTCGCACGACGATCGAGCCCGCCTAGGCATCGACCGCTTCGCCGGCGCCGCGAACACGACCGCGAGAACACGCTCCGGAGTACCGCCCGCCACGATCGGCGAGCTGTTCGGGTGATGACGCTCCCCATGGACGCAAGGAGATCCGGATGGACGTGAAGACGCGGGGGGTTGCGCCCTCCGACGCCGAACGCGGCGCGATCGAGACGATCCTCGGGCCGGCGCCGGCGCGCGACGTGCACGACGTCGTCGGCGGCCACTCCCTGCGTGCAAAGCGTCACCTCCTGCTCCCGACGCTCCATGCCGTGAACGACCGGGTCGGATGGATCAGCCAGCCGACAATCGACCACATCGCCGAACGACTCGACCTCGGGCCGGCCGAGGTGTACGCAGTCGCCAGCTTCTATGCGCTGTTCGCGCTGAGCGAACAGCGCCCCGATCAGGTCCACGTGTGCATCGACCTTGCCTGTCGCGTCGACGGCGGGTTCACCGAAGGCAACCTCCCCGCCGGGGCGCACCCGTCACCGTGCCTCGGGCTGTGCGAACGCGCGCCGGCGGCATTCGTCATCGACGCCGGCGATCCCGTTCGCCAGGTGGTCGCCGGCCACGTCACACCGGTCCAGGTCGCGTCGTGGGTCGGCGGCGAACGACCCGATGTCGAAGCACTCCCCGCTGCGGCGGTCCCGCAGGCCGGCGACGAGTCGCTGGTCCTGCTGCGACGCGCAGGCCGCCACGACCCGCTCGACCTCGACGCGTTCCTGGCCGATCGGGGTTTCGAGGCGCTGGCGAAGGCGAAGCAGATCGGCGCCGAGGCGGTCATCGCAGCCGTGAACGAATCCGGTCTCACCGGGCGGGGCGGGGCGGCGTTTCCCACCGGTCGGAAGTGGGATGCGGTGCGGACGCAGGAGGCGAGCCCGCACTACCTGATCTGCAACGCCGACGAGTCGGAACCCGGCACGTTCAAGGACCGGACGTTGATCGAGAACGACCCGTTCGCGCTGATCGAGGCCATGGCCATCGCCGCGTTCGCCACCGGCTGCGAGCAGGGCTACGTCTATCTCCGTGGCGAGTACCCGCGCGCGTACCGCACCCTCGACTCGGCGATCACGGCCTGTCGCAGCCGCGGCCTGATCGGGCCCGATGCCGGGTTCGACATGACGGTCGTGAAAGGCGCCGGTGCCTACATCTGCGGGGAGGAGACCGCGATCTTCAACTCGATCGAGGGGTATCGCGGCGAGCCGCGAAACAAGCCCCCGTTCCCGTTCCAGGCGGGCCTGTTCGGCATGCCGACGGTCGTGAACAACGTCGAGACACTGATGAACGTGCCCTCGATCCTGCTCGACGGCGCCCGCGCCAACCGCCGTCTGTTCTGCCTGTCCGGTGCCGTCGTCTCCCCCGGCGTGTACGAGGTCGAGCTCGGCCTGACGCTCGGCGAACTGATCGCGATGGCGGGCGGCCTGCGCGCCGGATCGGAACTGCAAGCGGTGTTGCTCGGCGGCGCCGCCGGCGGATTCGCCGGGCCTGGCGACCTCGACCTGGTGCTCGACCAGGACTCGACGCGCGCCGCCGGGCTCACGCTCGGCTCCGGCGTGGTCATGGTTCACGACCAGACGGTCGATCTCCTCGATCAGCTGATCCGGATCGCGACGTTCTTCCGCGACGAGTCGTGCGGCCAGTGCGTGCCGTGCCGGGTCGGCACGGTCCGCCAGGACGAGGCACTTCGCCGGCTTGCGGCCGGGGTGCGCGACGGCGAACTGGATCTACTCCGCGACATCGGCCGGGCGATGCAGGACGCAAGCATCTGCGGTCTCGGCCAGACCGCATTCAACGCGATCGAAACCGCGATCGGCCGATTGCACGTCTTCGACTCCGGCGGAGGATCGACACCATGACCAGCGACCGACCCGGAACGGGCCAGGAGCCCACCGGCGCGACCCCCATCGGCACGATGGCGTACGGAACGCAGCAGTCGGCCCAGGGTGGCACGCTGCAGACGCAACCGGTCGAACGCGATCCTGACGGCCCGACCGTCTCGGTCACGATCGACGGGAATGCTGTCGACGTTGCCGAAGGCACGACCATCCTCGAGGCGTGCGGCGGCAAGGGCGGCGAGATCCCGACGCTGTGCTACGGCGAGACGATCACACCCAAGAACGCGTGTCGGGTGTGCATGGTCGAGGTCGAGGGCTCTCGGGTGCTCGTCCCGTCCTGTTCACGAACGGTCGAAGCCGACATGGTGATTCGCACGCGATCAGATCGGGTCGATCACGCTCGCAAGATGGTGCTCGAGTTCCTCGGGTCGTCCGTCGACCTCTCGCTTACCGACCACATCGAGGAGTGGAACACCGAGTACGGCGCCGACCCGACTCGCTACGGGCCCGAAGCCGCAACGGTCGAGCAGCCGGTAAAGGTCGACAACGACCTGTACGTGCGCGACTACGCGAAGTGCATCCTGTGCTATCAGTGCGTCGACGCGTGCGGTGAGCAGTGGCAGAACAGTTTCGTGATCGACATCGCCGGCCGTGGCTTCGACGCCCGGGTCTCGACCGAGAACGACGTGCCGCTCCCCGACTCGGCATGCGTGTACTGCGGCAACTGCATTCAGGTCTGCCCGACCGGTGCGTTGATGTTCAAGTCCGAGCACGACATGCGCGAAGCCGGCACCTGGAACGAGTCGGAGCAGACCACGACCGACACGATCTGCGCGTTCTGCGGAGTTGGCTGCAACCTGACGCTCCACGTCCAGGACAACACGATCGTGAAGGTGTCGTCACCGATCGACAGCCCGATCACCCACGGCAATCTGTGCGTCAAGGGCCGGTTCGGGTTCCAGCACGCGCAGAACCGTCCGACCTGACCACGAAGGGTCAGACTCTTCATGGCCACCCTGGAACCCGTGGCGCAACAATCCGTTTGCCACAGAGAGTCTGACCCTTCGTGGCGGGTCAATTCTGTTCGCGGGTAACGATTCGTTCGCCGATGCGGTTGTGCTGGGCCACGCAGAACGACACCATTGCGTTCTCGTCGGAGTTCAAACCCTCAACGACGGAACGTGGGACCGGATCGAGATGGCACCGCCCCGGCACGTGTGGGTCGACGGCACGGTCGAACGCTTCTACGAGACGCCGAAACCCGTGCTGTCGGGGCGGATCGACGACGCCGCGATCAGCCACTGGTGCTTCGAACTCCGTGAGGCACTCGAACGTGCAGTCGTCAAGCGGCTGATGAGCGATGTGCCGTTGGGGACGTTCCTCTCCGGCGGTCTCGACTCGAGCATCGTGACGGCGGCCGCGGCGCGCCACCGACTCGGTCTGCAGACGTTCGCGCTCGTTTTCGATGGCAGTGCCGACCTCGCTGCGGCGCGGCTGGTCACGGACCTGGCACCTCGCATCACGAGATCATCGCCGGCGAGGACGAACCGCTTGACGTGCTGCCCGAGGTGCTGTGCCACCTCG
>JBDSBE010000045.1:0-9371 GCA_039921745.1 Ilumatobacteraceae bacterium
CGCGCGGATCGGCCAGCGCAGCGTTCGTCGTGTGGCCGAGGCCGAGGCCACCCACGACGATGCGAAGGTCGTCACCGTCGGTTGCTGCGAGCCCGAGGTCGGCAACGGCCTCCTCACCGGCCGTGAAGAGGCTGGACATCAGGAAGTCGTCGTCGAGCTTCACCTCCCAGACATCGATCCGGAGCGTCGGCTCGAGCCGCCGTCGCAAGCTGATCTCCCCCATCCGAGTGGCCCGACGATCGAGTTCCTCGAAGGCGCGACTCATGGCGTGCATCTGGAGGGCTGGAACACGATCCCGCACGGTAGCTCGCAGCGTCCGTTCCGGTGCGAGCCTTGCACGCCGAGGCGATCTAGCATGGTGCTACTCGATCGGACTGACCCCGTGGGTACTGCCGAAGACCGCAGAACGGAGATCATGATGAAGTTGACGATCACGGCCGCCATCACGGCTCGATGGGGGCATCGGGTCGACGAACTGATCCACACCCATGCGTGGACGGTGGAGGCCACGGTCAGTGGCCCGGTCGACGCCCCGATGGTGTATCCGGCCGATGACCTCGAAGCGTTGCTGCTCGAGTCGGTCAAGCCATGGGAGCGCCACTATCTGACCCACGAGGACGTCGGGGTCTGGAAGGGTTTCGAACCGCTGCTGTGGGATCAGGAGCCGACGGTCGAGGAGATCGCCCGACGGTTGTGGACGGTCCTCGTCGACAAGGTGCCGAACCTCGAATCGGTCGCGCTCGTCGAGAGCAGCGAGTTCGACCGCTGCCGCACCGTCCGACTCGCGGCCTAGCGGCGTCGGTCGCTCACAGGGCGCCGCGTAGCCGCGATGCCTCGGTGACCCGGCTCATGCCCAGTGAGAACGCCGCCAGGCGCAGGCTGCACTCGTGCTCTTGGGAGATCGCGACCACCTCTCGATACGCAGTCGCCATCACGGTGCCGAGTTCTTCGAGCACGCGCGCTTCGGTCCATCGAAAGCGCTGGATGTTCTGGACCCATTCGAAGTAGCTCACCGTGACACCGCCGGCGTTCGCCAGGATGTCGGGGATGACGGTGACGCCGCGATCGGCCAGCGACGCATCCGCGAACGGTGTGGTCGGGTTGTTGGCTCCCTCGACGATGATCGAGGCCTTGATCCGGTCGGCGTTCTCGTGGTCGATGACGCCGCCGACCGCTGCGGGGATCAGCACGTCGACGTCGAGTTCGAGTAGCGCGCCGCCGTCGATCGCGTCGGCTTCCGAGAACCCGTTCACCGAACCCGTCTCGTCGACGTGGGCGAGCACCGCCGACACGTCGAGTCCGTCGGTGCGATGGATCGCGCCGTCGATGTCGGAGATCGCGACGACCCGATACCCACGTTCGTGCGCTTCGACCGCCGCCCAGCGACCGACGTTGCCGGAGCCCTGGATCGCGACCGTGGTGTCACTCGGCGTGAGTGCGCGATCACGCATCAGCTCGTCCAGCACCATCAGGCAGCCCGTTCCGGTGGCGGCCTCACGGCCAGGGGACCCTCCGAGGACCACCGGTTTGCCGGTCACGACCGCCGGGTTGTGGCTCTTCAACTCTTCGTACTCGTCGAGCAGCCACGCCATCACCTGGGCGTCGGTCGACATGTCGGGGGCCGGGATGTCCGTGGTCGGACCGATGATGTCGACGATCGCCCTCGTGTAACGGCGGGTGAGCTGTTGGAGTTCGCGCTGGCTGAAATCGGTCACGTCGACCTCGATCCCACCTTTCGCGCCTCCGAACGGCACGTCGACCACCGCCGTCTTCCAGGTCATCAACGATGCGAGCGCACGGATCTCGTCGAGGTCGGCGGTCGGGTGGTAGCGGATGCCACCCTTGTACGGCCCCCGGGAGTTGTCGTGCTGCACGCGGTAGCCGACGAAGACGTCGAGTTCGCCGTCGTCTCGCCGAAGCGGCACTTCGACGCGCATCTCCCGCTTCGGCGTTGCAAGCACACGACGGGTCGAATCCGACAGGCCGTTCATCTCCGCCGCCCGGTCGAAGAAGTAGTTGACCCCTTCGAACGGGCTCATGTCGGTTTGCAGCTCCATGCGGCGTGCGTACCCGCGTCGGCGAACGGTCAACCGGTGTGACGCCGAGCCGGCCTACGCCGTTGCGTCGCGGGTGGCCAGGATGGCGGTCGCCCCGTCCGGTCCACCCTGCTCCGAATGGACGGTGCCGGTCGGGACGTCGCACTCGTCGCCCGCCCGCAGCACGATCGACCCGTCAGCCAGCGCCATCGTGAGTTCGCCGCCGGTGACGAGCAGGCGCGCATCGAACTCGTGGGCGTGCATCGGAGGCCGCTGGTCGGGTTCGTACGACATCGAGCGCGTGGGCGAGAACCCGTCGCCTTCGACCCACGCCGTGAACTCGTCGTGGGTCATGTCGGAGACGTCCCTTCGAGCGCGGCGGCCAGGCGTTCGAGCGTGGCCTCCATCCCGAGGCGATTGTGCGTCAGACGGTCGGTGACACCCGAGATCTGGGCGCTCCGTTCGAGTGCGCTCTCCGGGCGAAGATCCTGTGCGTGCTCGGTCACGATCGAGCCGCCGTCGGCGGCCTCGATCGAGTATCCCCACTTCGCGAACACGAAGTCGCGCACGCTGCAGTCGAAGAAGAACCGCTCGTCTGGGACGTATTCGGTGATCGTCGCCTCGGTTGTCCATTCCTTGTCGCCGTGGCGGTTGAACCCGGTGAACGCTGCGCCGACGGCGGCCTCCGTCACGCCGTCGTTCCATTCGGCGCGCACCGTCTCGGGCGACCACTCGCCCATCCGGGTGATGTCGGTCAGGGCCGCGAACACGGAATTCGGAGGGGCGGCGATGGCGCGTGTGACCTGGACGTCTGGTGTCATGGTCGAACGGTACTCACGATCGGTTTGCTGCGGCGGACCGGCGGTTCGGCGTAGCTGCTGAGTGCGGTCAGCTCGGAGTCACTCAGCGCCAGCACCTGTTCGTAGCGCCCCGGCGGGTAGTGGAGGTGCGGTTTGTCCGGATCGCGTGGGGGTTGCGGCACGCTGCCTCCGAGCCCGGCGAACTCGGCCGGACGCGTGAACCGTTCGAGTTCCGCGGGCGTGATCCCGGCGAGCGCGACGACCTCCGGGTCGATCCAGGCCTCCGGATCGAGTGCCCCGACCGATGTCGCGACCTCCAACACCAGCTGCTCCGGGCCGGCGAAGTAGATCGACTCACACATCCCGTGGTCGATGTGACCGATCACGTTGACGCCCTTCGAACGGATCCGGTCTCGGATCGCGAGCAGTTCGTCGTGGGTGTCGACGTTGAACGCCACGTGCTGCATCGTGCCGGGCGCCGATGTGCCGGCACCCGAGCCGGCGTGGGTGACGCCGAGCTCGGGTTCGATCGAGGCGTTCCCGGCGAGCTGCACGAACGCCACGGAACAGTGGTCGTTGAGCCGGCAGAAACCGTGCCATCCGCCCGGAACGCCGTGCATCCAGAACAGCGCGACCAGTTCGGCGCCGAGCACGTCGCTGAAGAACTCGACCTGCGCCTTGATGTCGGCCGTGCTCACGGCCAGGTGATGGACTCCGTTGACTCGGACATTGCTCAGCTCGGTGCCGTTCGTCGACATCGTGACCTCCTCGCGTCCCCTGCAGTGTCCCATGGGTGCGGCGCTCGCTGCGAGCCCGGAACCCGTCAGTCGGCGCGTTGCGGGGCGCACCAGGCGCGACTCATGGTCTCGGCGAGGCGAATCACTGCGAGATAGGGGTTACGCACCGGCACACCCGGCAGCGCCGACGCATCACAGACCGACAGACCCTCGTACCCGATTGCGTGTCCCGTCCGATCGAGCACCGTGCCGACCCGGCACGAGCCGGCGAGGTGGTGGTACCCGCCGAGGTGGTCGGGCAGCCAGTCGCGCAGAGCACGATCGGTGGCGAGTGCCGCCACGCCGGTCCCCACGTCGTCGACGGAGACGTCGCCGATCGCGTCACGCACCGACCGGTGCGACAGCACGTCGAGTGTCTCCCTGACGATGCCGACCATGCCGTCGAGATCGGACCTCGACGACAGCTGCCCCAGCTCGACGTGGGTCCGCCCGCCGTCGACGTGGACCCGCCCGATGCTGCTCACGTTCAACCATCCGGCCAGGACCGCACCCATCGCCTCCTGACCGGGGAGCCGGTCGATGACGACGATCTGACGGCCCGGCCGCTCGACGGTCACCGAGATCGGCACAGATGCGCTGTCAGAGACCGCGAGGTCGAAGGTGAACGCAACGCCGACGTGGTCTTGGAGGCCGCTGCCGACGCCCGGCGTGTCGATGCCCGATCGCAGCAGCAGCGCCGGCGACTCGATCGCGCCGGCGCACAGCACGACCTGATCGGCCTCCAACTCGACCCCGCCTGCAACCGCCCCCACGACCCGACGACCGTCGAGCAGCAGGCGCTCCACGGTCGTCAGCGTCTGCACCCGCAGGTTCGAGCGAGTCAGCGCCGGTCGCAGGTACGCGTCGGCTGCGCTGACGCGCCGACCGCCGCGACCGACGACTCTCACACTGCGAGCGTCGGTCGTGGCGGTGAGCACCGCTCGGCCGACGGATCCGATCGGGTCCGCCGGCTCGATCGGGAGTGCATGACCGTCTCGCTCGGCCATGACGTCGCCGACGACGACGGAGCCGTTGATCAGCGACGATCCTCCGAGCCCGAACCCCTGCGCGTAGGCGACCGGGTCGGCACCGCCTCGTCGCACGACCTGAACCCCGGGGCGCAGGAGGCGGGGGTCGTCGACATTCGGTCCGACCGGGCCGCGTTCGGCACCGTGATCCGGGCCCGCCTCGACGAGCAGGACGTCGTTCGTGGTGACCTCGCTCAGGCGGGCGGCGACGACGGAGCCGGCCGAGCCGCCACCGACCACCAGCCAGCGAGTCATCGAGGTGTTTCGAGCGGGAGCCCGGCGAGGTGAGCCGCGTCGTTGAACCGCGCCAGGCGCCACATGCCCGGCTTGACCATGACGAACTCCGTGAGTGACGTGTTGGAGGCCTGTAACTCGAAACCGCCGGTGGACGGCAGCCGGAGCAGCTGGCGGAACACGGCGTCCACCACGCCACCGTGGCACACGATCACGATCGTGCCGCCCGACCCGGTCACACCCGACCCGATCACATCGGCGAGTGCCGACCCAATTCGATGATGGAAACTCGCAAGCGTCTCGCCACCCGGAAACGTCTCGGCGTACGGGTCGCCGTGCCAGTCCGGCCTGCCGTACCGCTCGAGGAATGCCGCGAACGACATCCCGTCACAGTCGGGTCCCGGGTCGTGCTCGCCGAACCGCTCGTCGACGCAGAGTTCGACAGCCAAGGACGGCGCAATCAGCTCGGCCGTCTCGATCGCCCTCGGGTAGGCGCTGGAGTACAGCGTTGCTGCGCCCAGCTCACCGGTGTCGCGGAGCCGTTCGCCGAGGCGTTCGGCCTGCTGACGACCCAGATCCGAGAGGCCGACGCAACTCAGCGGGCCGCCGATGATTCGGCGTACGGTCACGATCGATTCGCCATGCCTGATCAGCACCAGTCGGGTCCGCGTGAACTCCGTCTCGCTCACGAGCGCGACCCGCGCGTGCGCTTGTCGTCGGCGAAGGCCACGATTGCGTCGTATTCGGCATCGGTGAGCGGCATGACGGAGAGTCGGTTGCCGGTGGCGAGCAGCCGGCAGTCGCCCAGCGCCTTGATCGTGCGGAGTTCGTCGAGCGACACGAACTCGAGTCGACGATCGGGGGCGACGGTGACCCAGTCCCAGGTCGGATCGTCGCGATCGGACTTCGCGTCGTAGTAGGCGGACGCCGGATCGAACTGGGTGGGATCGGGCTCGGCCTGCTTCACGATCTTGCACAGGCCGGCGACGCCCGGCGGCCGGGCGTTCGAGTGGTAGAAGATCGCCCGGTCGCCACGCTTCATCTCGCGGAGGAAGTTCCGGGCCTGGTAGTTCCGGATGCCGTCCCACCCTTCGCGGCGACTGGCGACCAGGTCGTCGTAGCCGAACGCGTCGGGTTCGGATTTCAACAGCCACTTCGCCACGGCGACGACGGTACCCGCCGCGGTCATCCGGCCGCATGTCACAGCAATTTCTGAAGATATTTCGTTCAAACACCAGGGGACCGACGTCAGACGTCCTAGGTTCGCGCCAGTGGGTTCTCGGCACCGTCTGACGATCCGCTCGATCGAACCTGATCCTCGAGCGGCAGCCATCGCAGCGGCAGCCGAGCAACTCGGCACCGACCTCCAGCGGCCCGAGGCGGTGCAGGTCGCGGACCTGTACTTCCTGGAGGGTGATCTCGATCAAGACCAGCGCAGCACGCTGCATGGTTTCCTCGTCGATCCCCTGCTCCAGCGCGGGTCGTGGAGCGACCCGACCACCGACGGCACGGAGATCACGTTCCTGCCCGGCGTGACCGACAACGCTGCGGCGACGCTGATGCAGGCATGCGACCGGCTCGGCTTCCAGGTGTCGGGCACCGCGACCGGCCGCCGGGTCGAGTTCGGCGATGGGGTCGACTCGAATCGACGCGAAGGGTTGATCAAGCGGATCGTCGCCAACCCGGTGATCGAGCGCTGGGAGCACGGCTCGATCGAACCGACGTTCCAGACGCAGGCCGAGGCGGGAACGGGTGCGACCACGGTGCCGCTCGACGAGCTCACACTCGACCAGCTCGTCGAGCTCGGAGCCCGTCGCGCGCTCGCTCTCGACCCGGTCGAACTCGAGGTGATCCGCGCCTATTTCGTCGACATCGGTCGCGATCCCACCGATGTCGAACTCGAGACGCTCGCCCAGACGTGGAGCGAGCATTGCGCCCACAAGACGTTCCGGGCTGCGATCACCACCGACGACGGCGAGGATCGCATCCCCCTGATCGACACGCTCCGACGGATCACCGAGGCGATCGATGCCCCGTTCGTCAAGTCGGCGTTCGTCGGCAACGCCGGCATCGTCGGGTTCCGCTACGATGCGACGCTGGCGCTGAAGGCCGAGACGCACAACCATCCCTCCGCAATCGAACCGTTCGGTGGCGCCAACACCGGCGTCGGCGGTGTCATTCGCGATGTCCTGGGCATCGGCCACCGACCGATCGCGATCACCGACGTGCTCTGCTTCGGCCCACCCGAGACACGCCTCGAAGATGTGCCCGACGGCGCACTCCATCCGCTCCGAATCCGTGAGGGCGTGATTGCCGGGGTCGCCGATTACGGCAACAAGATCGGTCTGCCCACCGTGGCCGGCAGCATCATCTACGACCCGGGATACACCACGAACCCACTCGTGTTCGCTGGCTGCATCGGCGAGGCGACCGGCTGGGAACCCGATCAGGGCCCGTTCGCCGGCGACCGGGTGATCCTGCTCGGCGGTCGAACCGGCCGCGACGGGATCCGGGGCGCCACGTTCAGCTCGCTGACGATGGATGCGACGACCGGCGAGGTCGCCGGGGCCAGCGTGCAGATCGGTGACCCGATCGTCGAGAAGCTGCTGATCGACGTGCTCGTCGGCGGCGAACACCTGTACACCGCGATCACCGACTGCGGAGCGGGCGGGCTGTCGTCGGCCGTCGGCGAGATGGCGGAAGGGGTCGGCGCCGACATCGACCTCGATCGGGTACCCCTCAAGTATCCGGGGCTCGAAGCGTGGGAGATCTGGCTCTCCGAAGCGCAGGAGCGGATGGTCGTCGCGGTCAACCCGTCGAGCCTCACCGAACTCGCCACGCGGTGCCGTCTGTACGGCGTCGAGATGGCCGACATCGGCGGGTTCACGGGCGACGGGGTCCTCACCGTGCACCGCAACGGCGCGACGGTGCTCGAGCTGACCACTCAGTTCCTCCATGACGGCCGCCCCCAGCGCGAGATGCGCGCCGTCATGCCGACGCCGGCCCGCGGTGAGTGGGTCAGTCGGATCGTGAACGACCTGCGGGATGCGCTGCTGCGTCTGCTGTCGCATCGCAACATCGCCTCCAAGGCGGCGACGATCCATCGATACGACCACGAGATCCGCGGCGCCACCGCGGTGCGGCCGCTGATCGGACGCATGTCCGACGCCCCCGCCGACGGTGTGGTGATCGCCGACCCGACGGAGCCGGTCGGCTTCGCGATCGGGATCGGGATGAACCCGTGGCACGGGTTGTACGACCCAGAGGCAATGGCGTACGGCGCCGTCGACGAGGCGATCCGCAACGTCGTCGCGGTCGGCGCCGACCCCGACCGCGTCGCCCTGCTCGACAACTTCTCCTGGGGGGACCCGCTGCGCGAGACGACGCTCGGCGATCTCGTCGCCGCCGTCGACGGCTGCAGTGCGGCGGCGATGGCCCATCGGGCACCGTTCGTGTCGGGCAAGGATTCGCTCAACAACGAGTACACGGGAGCCGACGGGAAGCGTCACTCCGTGCCGCCGACGCTCGTCATCACCGCGGTCGCGCACGTCCCGGATGCCGACAAGTGCGTCACGCCCGTGCTCGTCCAGCCCGGCAACGTGCTGATCCTGCTCGGATCCACGAGCCGAGAGTTCGCCGGCAGCCACCTCGACCTCGTCTACGGCGTGCCCGACATCGCCGGCAGCGCACCGGCCCCCGACCCGGACGCACCGACCCGCTACCGGAACCTGCACCGAGCGATCATGGGCGGCCTCGTGCAGTCGTGCCACGACGTCAGTGAGGGCGGCCTGGCGGTCGCGCTCGCGGAGATGTGCATCGCCGGGCGACTCGGCGCCGAGATCACCCAGCTCCCCCATGACAACCGCGTCTGCTCACTGTTCGGTGAATCCCAGAGCCGACTCGTCGTCGAGATCGAGCCCGACGACGTCGACGAGTTCGGTGAGATGATGCACGAGAAGCTGCACATCCTCGGCACCGTCATCGACGAGCAGGAACTCCGATTTCCCGAGCTCGACCCGATCTCGGTCGAAGCGCTCGTCGACGCGTTCAACCGGACGGTCGTTCCGCCCCCGCTGCCTGCATCGGCCGATCAGCAATGAGCGCCCCCACCGCACTCGTCGTCGCCGGCCCCGGCACCAACCGCGACCAGGATCTGGTGCTCGCGCTCGAACTCGCCGGTGCCATTCCCGATGTCGTGCTCGTCCACGAACTCGCCGAGCAGCCCGAACGACTGCGCAACGCCCAACTGATCGCGATCGCCGGTGGGTTCTCGTACGGCGACTCGCTCGGCGCGGGCCGGATGATGGCACTCGATCTGATGACCGGCGTCGGCGACGAACTGCGGGCATTCGTCGCCAGTGGTCGACCGGTCATCGGCATCTGCAACGGCTTCCAGGTGCTCACCCGCTCGAAACTGCTGCCCGGCGCCCTCGGCCACAACGTCGGCGGACGGTTCGAGTGCCGGTGGGTCGTGATCGAGCCGCAGCCGAAGTCGCG
>JBDSBE010000046.1:0-5366 GCA_039921745.1 Ilumatobacteraceae bacterium
CTGCGGCCATCGGCACCGTCGGCGCGGTCGTGACCCTCGTCGGCACGTTCCTGCCGTGGCTGCGATCGGGTGCACGCGGCCGGTCGAGCTACACGATTTTCGAACTCGTCGATCGGCTCGGGTTCGCCCCCGACGGGGTCGTGTCGGCATCGTTGCGCGTTTGGCCGGTGGTACCGCTGCTGCTCGTCGTCGCCGTCGTTGGCTTCTGGGTTCCGCCGACGAGCGGGCTCACCCGGTGGGTCGGCGTGGGCACGGTCGCCGTGGCCGTCCTCTGGGTCGGCGGCACGGGGGTCGCCGTACTGCTCGCGCCCGCGGACGGTCTGCTCCGGATCGGGCCCGGACCGATCGTGACGATCGTCGGAGCGGTCGTGCTCGCCGCCGGAGCCGCAGTCAGGCTTCGGGAATCGGCTGCTTCGGCAGCTTCTTGATGCGGGCGCCGCGGCGGCGTCGCTCGGGGATCATCGAACGCATCTCCTCCAGCCGGCCGAAGCACAGCAGGCGGTCACCGGATTCGAGTTCACGCGCCGGCTTCGGGTTCGGGATCACGGACGTGCCCCGATGCAGGGTGAGCACAGCGATGTCCCGCTCGCGCAACCCGGATTGATCGATCGTCTGCCCGACGAGTTCGGCGCCGTCGTGCACGAGGAGTTCGGCGACGCCGTAGCCCGTGCTGACCGTAAGTCGCTGTCGCACGTCGATGTCGGGGAATGCGACCTGGTTGTCGATGAAGTCGATGATGGCCCCGGCGACGTCGAGCTTGGTGGCGGTCTCGATTCCCTCGAGACCGGGCGAGGAGTTGACCTCCATCACCGACGGGCCGTCATCGCTCTCCAGCATGTCGACGCCAGCGACGCGCAGACCCATGATCTGGGCGGAACGGACGGCGGTCGCCTCGTATCCGGGGTCGAGTTCGACCCGTTCGACCCGGCCGCCACGATGCACGTTCGAGCGGAACTCCTCACCTTGGGCGACCCGCCGCATCGCCGCCACGACCCGGTCTCCGACGACCAGGGCCCGGATATCGCGGCCTTTGCTCTCGGCGACGAATCGTTGGATCAGGACGTTCTGCTTCGTGCTCTGCAGCGTCTCGATGATCGCCTCGGCGACTTTCGTGTCGGGCGCGAGGATCACGCCGATGCCCTGGGTGCCCTCGAGCAATTTGATCACGACCGGGGCACCGCCGACTCGCTCGATCGCAGGGAGCACGTCGGCTCGGGCCCGGGCGAACGTCGTCGCCGGCATGCCGATGTTGTGGCGCGACAGGATCTGGATCGCGCGCAGCTTGTCGCGTGAGTTCGAGATGCCGTTGGCGGTATTTGGCGTGTAGACGTCCATCTGTTCGAATTGGCGAACCACCGCGGTGCCGAAATACGTGATCGAGTTGCCGATTCGCGGCAGGATCGCGTCGTACGACGACAGTTGCTTGCCTCGGAACTGAAGCCCGGGCTTCTTGCCCGACAGGTCGATCGAGAACCGCAGCGTGTTGAGCACCTTGACGTCGTGACCGCGATCGACCGCCGCCGAACGAAGCCGTTGCGTGCTGTACGAGCGGGGGGCTCGGGAGAGGATTGCGAGTTTCATGCTCAAGATCAGCGAAGCTAGCAGGGTGCATGACGACCGCCTTCTGGCAACCGTGGCCGGATGGCGGGAATGGATCGCGCTCCCGGAGCTCGGCGTTCCATGGGTGAAAGCCAAGCTCGACACTGGCGCACGGTCGTCTTCGATCCATGCGTTCGACATCGATGAAACGAGTCGCGACGGTGTCGACTGGGTGTCGTTCACCGTCCAACCGTGGCAGCGCTCAGACACCGACCACGTCCGCTCGAAACTCCGGGTGATCGATCGTCGGACCGTCCGGAGTTCGACCGGCCACGAGGAGGAGCGACTCGTCGTGAGCACGCCGATCACGGTCGTCGGGCTCGATCTCGTCGCCGAACTCATGCTCGCCAAACGTGACGAGATGGGGTTCCGCATGCTGGTGGGCCGCGAGGCATTGCGCGGCTCGTTGCTCGTCGATCCAGGCCGCTCCTACCTCGGTGGTCGACCCCAACGATCGACGCGTCGCAAGAACCGAGGGGCGGCCTGATGGCCCGTTCCTCGTTCCTCATCGGCGGCCACTCGGTGAAACCCGGCACCCGTAAGGAGGTCGGGCTGCCGATCGCCCGCCTCGTCACGGGCGCGGAGGTCGACCTCCCGGTGCTCGTGATACACGGCCGTGGCACCGGCCCGGCGGTGTGGATCGATGCGGCGATCCATGGCGACGAGGTCGGTGGTGTCGACATCATCCACCGCGTCCTGCAGCGCATCGATGCCAAAACGGTACGCGGCACCCTGATCGCGGTTCCCGTCGTGAACGTGCTCGGCTTCATGAACGGTGACCGGTATCTACCTGATCGGCGCGATCTGAACCGTTCGTTTCCGGGGTCCCCCCGCGGTTCGCTCGCCGGGCGGATCGCCCACCTCCTCATGACCGAGGTCGTGGCACCCTGTGACGTCGGGATCGACCTGCACACCGGCTCTGACCACCGCAGCAACCTGCCCCAGATCCGCGCCGACCTCGACGACGAGCGTACGAGAGCACTCGCCGAGACGTTCGGCGCACCAGTGATGATCCACGCCCGTACCCGTGACGGCTCGCTCCGTCACGCGGCTCGCGAGCACGGCGCCGCGGTCCTGCTGTTCGAAGGCGGCGAAGCGCTCCGTTTCGACCACTGGGCGATCGAAGCCGGCGTCTCGGGTGTCCTTCGCGTCTTGGCCTCGCTCGGGATGATCAACGAACCGACCACGCCCGCACCGACCTCGGTCGAATCGCGCAAGACCGGCTGGGTTCGAGCCGGCCGATCCGGCATCGTCAGGATCGAGTGCGAGCTGGGCGATCGGGTCGTGACCAACGACCGGGTGGGGGTGATCTCGAACTCGTTCGGGCGTCAGCTGTCGGTCATCAAGGCCGCTCGCGACGGGATTGTGATCGGCCGCCTCGAGGCGCCACTGGTCAACCGTGGTGACGCGATCGTGCACATCGCCGAAGTCGGCGACTGAACCCGTTCGGCACAAGCGGAACTCAGCTGCCGGGGAAGTGCCAGTCGTTCCTGGCGACGAGAACCTCTTTGAGGAGCTGTGGTTCGTCGGTGATGATCCCGTCGACGCCGAGGTCGAGCAGCCGATTCATGTCGACCGGCTCGTCGATCGTCCACACGTGGACGTGCAGCCCGAGGCGGTGCGCCCGGTCGATGAACGCCTCGGTGACGATCGTCACGGGCCCCGACCTGACCGGCACCTGCGCAGCGTGGCCCCCACCCGGCACGCGGCCGGTTGCGCGCAGCGCCGCGATCTGGCGTGGGCCGAAGCTGGTACAGAGCGCGTCTCCGAACGCGCTGCGCAGTCGCCTGAGCCGGGCGTCGCTGAAGCCACCCACCAGCACCCGGTCGAGGCAGTCGTGCCGGCGGAGCGACGCGACCAGGGCGTCGACGGCCGAGTCAGCCTTGCAGTCGATGTTGATCCGACAGTTCGGGAATTGCTCGAGCAGGTCGTCGAACAGCGGGATCGTCTCGTGGCCGTCGACGCGAGCGGCCCGCACCTCGCTCCACGGCAGGTCGTTGATCACGCCGGTGCGATCGGTGGTGCGATCCAGTTCGGAATCGTGGAACGCGAGCAGCACCCCGTCGCTGGTCGCGTGGACGTCGGTCTCGAGGTAGGTGTAGCCGAGGTCGACTGCGTGCTGGAATGCCGACATCGTGTTCTCCGGGTTGACCGACGCCCCGCCCCGGTGAGCGATGGCCAACGTGCCGGGCCATTCCAGGAACGGGTGCATCGAGCCAGTGTTGCATCCGGTGCCCGGCACCGAATGCAACGGTCACGGGGGTCGGTCAGATGTTACGTCCGGCGGCTTGCCAGTATTCGTCTTTCAGGAGGCGCTTGTAGAGCTTGCCGGTGGGGTGGCGGGTGAGTTCGTCGCGGAAGTCGATGGAGCGGGGGCATTTGACGTCGGCGAGATGGCTCCTGCAGTACTGGATCAACTCTCGGGCGAGCGTGGCTGCCGTTTCCTCGTCCGCTGGCATCTCGCGGGGTTGCACGACCGCTTTGACCTCCTCGCCGAAGTCGTCGTTGGGCACCCCGAACACCGCGACGTCGATCACCTCGTCGTGCATCGTGAGGACGTTCTCGGCCTCCTGCGGGTAGATGTTCACGCCGCCAGAGATGATCATGTAGGCCTTGCGGTCGGTCAGGTACAGGAAGTTGTCCGCGTCGAGGTACCCGACGTCACCGAGCGTCGACCATCCCCTCGGGTGACGCGACCCGGCCGTCTTCTCGGGGTCGTTGTGGTACTCGAATGTCGAGCCGCCCTCGAAATAGATGGTGCCCGACTCACCGGCGGCGACCTCGCCGTCGTCGTCGCCGACGATCCGGACGACGCAGTTGATCGGTGTCCCGACGGTGCCTTCGTGGGCGAGCCACATGTCGCTGTTGCAGTAGACGAACCCGTTGCCCTCGGTGCCTGCGTAGTACTCGTGCAGCACCGGGCCCCACCAGTCGATCATCTGCTGCTTCACCGGCACGGGGCACGGTGCGGCCGCGTGGATCACACACTCGATCGACGACACGTCGTACTCGGCGCGCGTCTCCTCGGGCAGCTTGAGCATCCGGACGAACATCGTCGGGACGACTTGACTGTGCGTTGCCCCGTACTGCTCGAGTGCCTGCAGGTACGCCGCAGCGTCGAAGCGATCCATCACGACGACCGTTGCTCCGATCGCGATCGCCGACATGCAGAACCGCAGCGGCGCCGCGTGGTAGAGCGGCGCAGGGGAGAGGTACACCTTCGTGTCGTCCATGCCGAACAGCACGCTCAACATGCCGCCCACACCCGTGATCTTCTCCTCCAGCGGGACCGGCTCGTACGCCGGGAGCACCCCTTTCGGACGACCGGTCGTGCCCGACGAGTACAGCATGTCGGTACCGGCAACCCGGTGCTCGAGCGGTTCCACCGCCTGGGCGGCGACCGATGACTCGAACGGTTCGTAGCCATCGATCACGCCGTCGAGCATCAACCGGAGTTCGACGCCGGGGGTCGCGTCGACGAGTTCGGCCGCCTGCTCCGCCAGGTACTTGGAGGTGATGTAAGCCCGGGCGCCGCAGTCATTGACGATGTAGGACAGCTCCTCTGTGGTCAGACGCGACGAGGCCGCGGTGTACACGAGACCCGCGTATTCGCATCCCCAGAGGATCTCGAGATAGCGGGGATGGTTCTCCATACACACCGCGACGTGGTCCCCCGGCTCGAGACCCGCCGATCGGAACAGGTGGCTCAGCTGGTTCGCACCCGCGTCCAACTCGGCGAACGTCTGGGTGTCGCCCGTCGCGGCCAT
>JBDSBE010000047.1:0-7665 GCA_039921745.1 Ilumatobacteraceae bacterium
GCTCGATGGGCATGAACGCCGCGACCGGCGAGATCGTCGACATGGTCAAGGCCGGCATCATCGACCCGGCCAAGGTGACCCGTGCGGCGCTGCAGAATGCAGCATCGATCGCGGCCCTCGTCATCACCACCGAGGCGCTCGTCACCGACAAGCCGGAGCCCGCTGGCGCCGGCATGGGTGGCGGCATGGATCCGATGGGTTGCATGGGCGGCATGATGTGACCTGACGAATTGTGCCTGGCACAATTCGTCATGATGTACAACAGCCCGGGGTCCCGGCCCCGGGCTGTTGCGCGTCAGGGCTGCGTGCGGGGCCGGTAGCGTCGCTGCCATGTCCGAGCGAGCGATGCGTCCGTTCTGGATCCACCAGTTCGCCGAGTATCTGATCGGCATTGCGCTGGTTGCACAGGGCCTCCAAGAGCGTGACCCGCTCGTTCCGGCGGTGGCGGGCATGGCGATCATCTGCAACGCGGCGATCGTGCGTGGTCCGCTGGGTGCGTTCAAGTGGGTGGGCCGCTCGGTGCACCGTTGGCTCGATGTGCTCGTGATGATCGGGATCCTGGTCGCCGCACTGCAGCCGTGGTTCACCGTTCCGAGCGGGGGCCGTGCGATCATGCTGGTGATCCTGGTACCGCTCGGGTTCCTGTGGTTCTACACCGACTGGGCGGAACGGGCGTCGCGGCGGGACCGGCGCGCCGAACGGGCACGCGTCCAGAGTGATGCCGTCGGCCGATCGGCCGGTCGCATGGCCGGCAACGCGTTCAAGGCGATCAAGAAACGGTCGTCGTAGCAGCGTCGCGGGCGGCTTCGATCCGTTCGGTGGTGAGCGTTGTTCTGACGAAGACGAACACGACGGCGTAGATCGCGGCCGAGGCGAACCACGTCGTGCGCAGCGCAAGGTCACGATCGGCGAGCCGCTCGACGACCCAGACCAGCACGCCGCCGGCCGCAGCTCCGATCGGGAGCATCCCCCACGCGAAGAATCGGTAGACGCTGTTGACCCGTCCGAGCAGGTCGGGCGGGATGATCGTCTGACGGAGGCTGACGGTGATCACGTTCCAGAGGATGATGAACAGCGACTCGATGCCGAACAGCACCAGCACGATGGGCCACCATGCGATCAACCCGATCAACAGCGGGGTGATCGTCATGACCCCGACGGACAGTGCGAGCGCTGTGCCGCTGCCGAGCCGCTTCGTGATCGCCGGCGCGAGGTTGCCGCCGACCAGCCCTCCGATTGCCCCGCCGAAGCCGATCACGCCGAACACGAACGGTCCGACCCCCATGACATCTTGGGCGAACAGGACGAACGTGGCACCGTTGATCATGGCTGCGGCATTGATCGTGCCGAGGATGATCGCCATCGTTCTGAGCAGGGTGTGACCCATCAACCAGCGCACACCCTCCGACAGATCCTGTCGGAACGTCTGGCGCGGCTTGCTCGAGTCTCGTGTGGCACGAAACGAACCGGGGATCAGGAACACCAGCGCAGCGGCGATGAAGAACGTGCCGGCGTCGACGAAGAACGGCACCGAGAAAGCGAGGAGCAGGAGGATCGACCCGAGCGGCGGGCCGGCAAACATGTTCATCGCTCCCTCGACGCTCCAGATCCGGCCGTTGGCGCGCTCGAGCTGGTTCGGCGGGACGATGTTCGGCATGATCGTCTGGTTGGCGTTGTCGCGCAGCACCTCGGCCATCCCGAGCAGGAGGGTGGCCGCGACGATCAGCAGATACAGGCCGGTTCGGGTCCCGGCGACGTTCTCGACGTCGTCGGGCCCTGGCAGTGATCCTTGGGCACCGAGCACGCCGAAGGCCACGAGGAGCGTGAGCGCGCCGCGCACCACGTCCATCGACACCATGGCGATACGGCGATCCACCCGATCGGTGATCACGCCTGCTGGCAGGGTGAAGACGAGCCACGGCAGCCGCTGCGCGACTGCGACGCCGGCGATCAGGATCGGGTTGCGGGTGACGGCGGACGCAAGCCAGGGGTAGGCAACCGTGGCCATCCCGTCGCCGAGATTCGACACGACGGTGCCTGCGAAGAGTTTGTAGTAGCTGGCACCGAGCGGTTGCTTCGTGTCCTGCGAGTCGCCGGTCCGGTCCGCCGACTGTTCCGCAGCGTCGTCGATGTCCGTACCGCTCATCGCACAGCCTCCGCGGTGTCGGTCGCGGTGTCGGTCGCAGGCTCGTTCACGGTGTTCGACGCCGATGGTTCGGTTGTCCGGTTGGTGGCGTACAGCGCGAGGTACATGCCGAACTCGACGTCCCCGCCCCGCGGCTCGTCGATGAACTCGTGCGCCAGATCGAGCAACCGCTCGGTGAATGCTGCGGCGCGGTGGAGTGGGATCCGGGCGTGTCGGAGCGTCGTGATGCCCGGGACCGCGTCGTCGTGGTGACGGTTTCGGTCGAACTCCGCAAGCACCTCCGCGAGGAACGGCGGCCCGTCGTCGCCGTCGTGGTCGAAGACGAACGTGCGAGCCACCCGTCCGTAGTACCGCTCCTCGATCGCACGCACTTTCCGGGTGCGAACCACCTTGAGGAGGCCGGCGTTCACCAGCAGGTCGATGTGATAGGCGACCGTTCCGCGTGGGCGCCCGACGTGGTCGGCGAGTTCGCTGACGGTCATCGCACGTTCGAGCACGAGGTCGCACAGCCGCATCCGGAGCGGGTCGGCGAGCGCCTTCATCCGCTCCGGCTCGGTGGCACTGACGGTGTCGTCCAGGTCGTAGTCGCGGGGATGAATGTCCGACATATATCGAACAATAAGAAAAGGTGGGACGTTCGTCAAGTCGTTCGGCAACCCGGTCGTCGAGGACACGGCCGTAGGCTGTCCGCATGCCGTTCGAGCGTCCTGCCCCTGATCTCTCGAAGCTCCTGTCAGCGTGGGAGGAATTCGAACGTGGGGAGCAACAACCCGGCAAGGTGCTCGCGAACATGAAAACGGCAGGCTTTCCCGAGATCCTCAACGAACTGATCGACAGCGGTTGGGCACCTTCCGCCTCGCCGGCGAGTTCCGCCACTGCCTGACGTGACACCGGCGCCCGGGCGCCGACCCGGCGGCGCGCAGGTCGTGCCGCGTCCGGACCGCTGGCAACCGGGTCCCGCAGCGCCATGGGACGTCGGTGCCGTACCGACGCTCGACGATGTACTCGCCGCAGTCCACAGCCACGATCGCCCCGTGCTGCCGTCGTTTCCCAACGCGCGCCATTCCGCAGTGCTGGTCGTTCTCACCGACACCGAGCGTGGCCCCGAGGTGCTGCTGACGAGGCGGTCCTGGGCGCTGCGCCACCACCGCGGCGAGATGAGCTTCCCCGGCGGTCGGACCGACCCCGGTGAGACTCCCGTGGAGGCTGCGCTCCGAGAGGCGCACGAGGAAGTCGGCCTCGACCCATCCCTCGTCGACGTCGTCGGCGAACTCGAACATCTCAACACCGTCGTCAGCCGAAGCTACATCGTGCCCAAGGTCGCGACGGTGGCGACCGCACTCGATCTCCGGGCGCAAACGATGGAGGTCGACCGGGTCCTGTGGGTCCCGCTCGCCGAGCTGACCCGCCCCGACACCTATCGATCCGAGGTCTGGGGCGTCGGTCCGACCGATCGAACCCTGCACTTCTTCGAACTCGACGACGAGACCGTGTGGGGCGCAACCGCCCACATGCTCGTCGACCTGCTGACCCGCACCGTCGGGTCGTCTCGTCGATGATGCGTGAACCGGCGCGGTCGGGGGTATGCATTTGCCCACAGGATGTGGACAGATCTGTGGAGAACTCCACCAGTGTAGTTACGGAGCTGAGGCGCGCTCGACCGCAGCCTGGACGTCGTGCCACAGCGCCTCCACGTGTCGGCGTTCCGTGGTCCGGGCACCGACGCTGACGCGCATCACGCTGCGACCCTCCAGCACGGTGCGCGTGACGTGCGACGCACCCGCCGCGTTGATCCGCTCGATCAACGCATCGGTCTCGGCATCACCGTCGCCGACAACGCGCACGCAGACCAGGTTCAGTGGGTGCGGTGCGACGATCTCGAACCGGGGGTCGGCCAAAACCCATGACGCCAGCTCCTGGGTCAGTGCCACATCTCGACGAATCCGTTCGCGAATCGACTCCACTCCATCGAGGCGCAGCGTGAACCAGAGCTTGAGCGCCCGGAACCGGCGGCCGAGCGGTATCTGCCAGTCGCGGTAGTCGATCGCTCGGCCGCCCTCGGCCGCCTCGGACCGCAGGTACTCCGGCAGGATGCTCAACGCACCCAGCAGAGCCGAGCGATCAACCACCCAGAACAGCGTGCAATCGAAGTTGACGCCCATCCACTTGTGTGGGTTCGTCGCATAGCTGGACGCCCGGTCGAGACCGTCGTTGACCCAGCGATGCTCGGGCACCAACGCCGCGATCCCGCTCATCGCGGCATCGACGTGGTGCCACACCCCGTACCGGTCGCACACGCCGGCGATCGCCGCCGTGGGGTCGAACGCCATCGACGACGTCGTGCCGTGCGTGGTGCTCACGAAGAACGGCACGAAACCGCCCTGGACGTCGGCTTCGACCGCGGCCGCGAACGAACCCGGATCCATCCTGAACTGGTCGTCGTGCTCGACGATGCGGATGCGCTCGGTGCCGATCCCCGCAATCCGCAGACCCTTCTCGGTGGACGAGTGGGCGTGCGCGGTGA
This sequence comes from Ilumatobacteraceae bacterium, assembly GCA_039921745.1. GTDB lineage: Bacteria > Actinomycetota > Acidimicrobiia > Acidimicrobiales > Ilumatobacteraceae > Ilumatobacter. The sequence goes on from JBDSBE010000047.1 coordinate 4,671, forward strand.
TGTAGGCCGTCAGTCGGCTGGTGTCGCCACTCGTGTTGACCGTGCCGGCGGTCGCTTTCCATCGGGCGGCCAGGATGGCCACCAGCACCGCTTCGCTCGCCGAACCTTGGATCACGCCGCCGCCGGCCTCGCTGGTCGAACGGAACGCGTCCGGCAGGCCGAGCAACTCCTGCATCCAGTCGAGCATCAACGTCTCGATCTCCGTGCACGCGGGCGAGGTGACCCAGCTCATTCCCTGCACCCCGAGTCCGGCGGTCAGGAGCTCACCGAGGATCGACGGGTACGTGGTGTTGGCAGGAAAGTACGCGAACCAGTTCGGATGCTGCCAGTGCGTGATCGTCGGCAGGACGACACGCTCGACATCGGCCATCACCTCGGCCCACGTCTCGGGCTCGGTCGGCGGGTGTTCGGGCAGCATCGATCGGACATCGCCAGGTTCGATGTCGGGCACGATCCGTCGCTCGCCCACGTGCTCGAGGTACTCGGCGATCATGTCGATCAACTCGTACCCGTTTGTCCGGAAGTCCTCAGGTGTCACGGAGGCAGGCTATTGCGTCCCGTTCGAACGGGACGGGGTCAGGTCCCCTCCGGTCGGTTCGGCGGTCCGATCGTCGTTGGCGACGGAGTTCGCAGGGGGTCCGACCCCTTCCGGGCGGCGCGTGCGCCGGCGACGATCCGCCACACGATCACGCAGAGTCCGAGCATGATCGCGATGAAGACGAGCGTCTGATGCCAACCACCGCGCGCTTCGCTGCCGCACCCGGGACGGGGTGCGGAGCTGATGCATTCGCCCAGGCCGCGCTCCTCGGGCAAGAACTCGTTGAACGTCACGGGAGGTCGCGATGGCTCGTCGATCGTCGTTGGCGGCGCGGAAACCGGGAGCGCCACAGTCGAATAGGAATCCCCAGCCCAGACGTCGGCGTGCGCCGGTGCCGAGGTCACGAACAGCACGGTGATCGCAGTGACCAGGAAAAGGCGGACACGCACGCGGTCTGTCTACCATCGGGAACGTGGACACCGACGCCGCGCCCGAGCTCGATCCATCGAATGATCACGACACCGTGCTGGTCGTCGACTTCGGTGCACAGTACGCCCAGCTGATCGCACGGCGAGTCCGCGAGCTGGACGTGTTCTCCGAGATCGTCCCCCATCGCATCACCGCAGCGGAGATCACCGAACGGGCGCCGGCCGCGATCGTCCTGAGCGGCGGGCCGGCGAGCGTCAACCTCGACGGCACGCCGCGTCTCGACGATGCGATCTACGACCTCGGGATCCCGATCTTGGGGATCTGCTACGGGGCGCAGCTGATCGCAACGCAGCTCGGTGGCACGGTCGGGAGGGGTTTGGCCGGGGAGTACGGCCGGGCCGTGCTGACGCGAGCGGACGAGTCGTCACTGTTCAGTGGCGACGTGCCGGTCGAGCACGACGTCTGGATGAGCCACTTCGATGCGATCACGGTCGCTCCGGACGGCTTTCGGGCGACTGCTTCGACGAAGGATGCGCCCGTCGCCGCACTCGAATCGGACGACCGGCGGATCTGGGGCGTCCAGTTCCATCCCGAAGTCGTCCACTCGCCGTACGGTATGTCGGTCTTGAAGCGGTTCCTGCACGACCTCGCCGGGTGTCGACCTGACTGGAAGATGGCGAACGTCATCGACGAGCAGGTGGCGAAGATTCGAGAGATCGTCGGCGGCGAGCGGGCGATCTGTGCGCTGTCGGGTGGGGTCGACTCGTCGGTCGCGGCTGCACTCGTCCACCGTGCGATCGGTCACCAGCTCACCTGCATCTACGTGGACACCGGGCTGATGCGCAAGAACGAGAGCGATCAGATCGTCGAGACCTACGGCCGCAACATGAATCTCGAGCTGATTCACGTCGACGCGGGCGACCGCTACTTCACTGCGCTCGTCGGGCAGACCGACCCGGAGACGAAACGCAAGATCATCGGCGAGCAGTTCATCCGGATCTTCGAAGAACACACGGGTGGGCTCACAGACGCGAAGTACCTCGTGCAGGGCACGCTGTATCCCGACCTGATCGAGAGCGGGGGTGCCGAAGGCACCGCCGACGTCATCAAGAGCCATCACAACGTCGGCGGCCTCCCGGACGACATGACGCTCGAGCTGATCGAACCGCTCCGCGACCTCTTCAAAGACGAGGTGCGAACGCTCGGGTCCGAACTCGGCTTGCCCGACGAGATGGTCTGGCGGCAGCCGTTTCCCGGCCCCGGCCTCGGCGTGCGGATCATCGGCGAGGTCACACCCGAGAAGGTGGCGACGTTGCAGGAGGCAGATGCGATCGTTCGTGAGGAGATCCGCCTCGCCGGCCTGGAGCGCGAGATCTGGCAGGCGTTCGCGGTGCTGCCCGACATCCGTTCGGTCGGCGTGATGGGCGACGAGCGCACGTACGGGCATCCGATCATCATTCGAGCCGTGACGAGCGACGATGCAATGACGGCGGACTGGGCCCGATTGCCATACGAGCTGCTCGAACGGATGTCGCAGCGCATCATCAACGAAGTTCCCGGTATCAACAGGGTCGCGTACGACATCACCTCGAAGCCACCCGGCACCATCGAGTGGGAGTGAGCCGGCGATCGATCCACCGACTGTCGGCGAAGTCGAATCGAAACAATCCGGCCGGCGTCGCAACGTGTTCGTCATATTCGGTACACTTCCGGGTCGTTCTATGAAGCGCCGCTTGACCCACCTCCTCGTCGTCGCGACCGCGATGACGTTCGTCGTTTCGGGTGTGTTCCCCGACATCGCCCGGGCGTCGGTGGCCGACACCCAGCGAGAGGTCGAACGGGTCGTCGACGAGCTCGATCGACTGCATGAGCAGGCTGACATCCTTGCCGAAGATTGGGCCGAAGCCGAAGACAACCTCCGCCAGCTCGACATCGAGGTCGCTGCTGCCGAAGAGAGCGTCGCTGCCAAACAGACCGATTTGACCTCGCTGCGTGGCGATCTCGCGGAGGTCGCCGTCCGGTCGTTCA
>JBDSBE010000048.1:0-9988 GCA_039921745.1 Ilumatobacteraceae bacterium
GGCGACCCTCGGGGCCCGTCTGGTCCGGACGCGTTCTGGGATGCAGCCGACCACGCGCGTGACTCCGACGCGTGGAGGTACGAGGAGATCGACAGCAACCACATGATCCCGCAGAACAAGCCGGGCGAACTCGTCGAGATCCTGCTGTCGCTCGGCTGAGCGAGTCAGACCGCCGTGCTGCAGAACGTGTCGCCGGCAGGCAGACTCGACTCGGTGGTGATCTCGCCGAACTCGGTGTCGGTCAGCTCGCTGAGCATGCCCCGCACCATCCCCCGGTCGACCGCGCAGATCACCGGATGGTCCATCGCGACGTCTCCGAACGGGCAGTGGTCGTTGATGATCCGCAGTTGATCGTTGCGACTGTCGGCGTGCGCTGCGAAACCGTGGGCCGTCAGAGCATCGGCGACGGCCTGGATCGCCGACCGCATCGACCGACTGCCGTGCTCGATCGCGTCACCGTTCAAACCAACCGCCATCGCTCGGCCGTACTCTGCACCGATCTCCTCGGCCATCGCCTCGGCATCGCCCGGAGACAGCTTGGCGAGCGCCCGACCGAGGAGGGACAGCACCAGATCGTCGCTGCGGACCGGGAACTCGGTGGCGACGCCGGAGACCGCCGAGTAGCGCTTCGACGGTCGCCCGGCGCGGCCCCCGGCGATCTTGGCGGTCTGCACCTCGAGATACCCGCCTGCAGCGAGCTTGTCGAGATGGTGGCGGGCGACGTTCGGGTGCACGCCGACCTCGTCGGCGACGACCGTGGTCGTCAGCCCCTGCTCCGCGCCACGGTCACGCACGAGCAGATAGATGCTGCGCCGTGTCGGATCACCGAACGCGTCGGTGATCGCCGATACGGTTGCGGTGAACCCGACGTTCGTCCCCATCCGAGAGATTCTACTCCCGTCTCCGTGTGAAGCCCGGCCGTCGTCGACACACTGGCCGGTATGAACGATCAACTCGTCGATGCCCTGCGGCCCGTCCAGGACCCTGAGCTGCACCGGTCGATCGTCGATCTCGGCATGCTGCGCCAGGCGGAACTCGACCAGCACGGCACCGCCCAGATCCTCGTGGCACTCACGATCGCCGGGTGTCCGCTCCGCACCGAGATCACCAACCGGGTCACCTCGGCCGTCGAGACCCTGCCCGGCGTGTCCTCCGTCAACCTCGAATTCACCGTGATGACCGACGACGAGCGCGAGGCTCTGCGCCGCACGCTGCACGGCGATGCAGCCGGGTCCGCCGGGTCCAACCAGGCGCACGGCCACGCCGAGGGCCGCTCGATCCCGTTCGCACAACCCGGCTCACGGACCCGGCCGCTGCTGATCGCCTCGGGCAAGGGCGGCGTCGGCAAATCGAGCGTGACGACCAACCTCGCGGTCGCCCTCGCCCAGATGGGCCACAGCGTGGGCGTCGTCGACGCCGACATCTACGGCTATTCGATCCCGCGCATGCTCGGTACCGACCGCCCACCGACGGTGATCGACGAGATGCTGATCCCGCCCGAAAAATGGGGCGTGCGGTGTATTTCGATGGGCTACTTCGCCCCGGAGAACGAAGCGGTCATCTGGCGCGGGCCGATGCTGCACAAAGCGCTCGAGCAGTTCTTGACCGACGTGTTCTGGGATGAGCCCGACTTCCTGCTGATCGACATGCCGCCGGGCACCGGCGACATCGCGATCAGCCTCAGCCAGTACCTGCCGCGCGGCGAGGTGTACGTCATCACCACACCGCAGCCTGCAGCGCAGAAGGTGGCGCGTCTCTCGGCTGCGATGGCCGAGAAGGTCAACCTCCCGGTCAAGGGCATCATCGAGAACATGTCGTGGTTCACCGGCGACGACGGCACGAAGTACGAGATCTTCGGGTCGGGCGGCGGGCAGGAACTCGCCGACGAACTCGACATCCCGCTGCTGGGGCGGCTGCCGCTCGTGCCGGCACTTCGTGAAGGCGGCGACACCGGTCGTCCGATCACCGCCGTCGACCCCGACAGCGAATCGGCCGAAGCGTTCCGTTCGATCGCCGACCGGATCGCCGTCGAGCTCAAACCCAAGAAGATCTTCTCCCCTCAGCTCACCATCATCTGATCGGGCGTACCGCGCGTCCCAATCGCTGACACACTTGGGTCGGATGGAACTCCTGGCGCGCTACCGGTTCGAGCGAATCGTGGCGGACGCGATCGACGATCTGCCCGACGAGTTGCTGCCCGTGCTCGACAATGTCGTCATCCGGGTGCTCGACCAGAACCCGGACGAACCCGATCTGCTCGGGTTGTACGAGGGAACGCCGCACACCGAACGGTGGGGTGATGAGAGCCCCGACGTGATCTCGATCTACCGGGCCGCGCTGTGCGACATGTGCGACGACCTCGACGATCTGACCGAAGAGGTCTACGTCACCGTGATCCACGAAATCGCCCATGCGGCCGGGATCGACGACGAGCAGCTGCACCACATGGGCTGGGCCTGACGCTCTGATCCACCTCGTGGAGGGTGGCGATCACGGCGCATCGCCGATTACCGTGCCGGACGTGCCCGACGTCCCCCTACCTCCGCCCGCCGCTGGAGCGGGCCCGCCGCCACCGCCACCGCCCGCGACCACCCCCGTGCCCCCGCCCCCGCCCCCGAACCTCACCGCTCCGCCCGGATACGTCGGCGTGACGCCCACTCCGATCGGCTCCGCCGGCCTCTACCGGATCGGCAAGCTGACCAAGGCTGCCGTCGCGCTCACTGCTGCGAGCGCAGCCGTGACGCTGATCTCGATCGTGGCACTGCAGGCCGCGCAGGACGACGCACAGCTGCTGCTCGACGACTCGATCGACGTCGAAACGTTCGTTCGTCGCGCGCTGCCGTATCTGCTGATGACCGTGTTGCAGGCCGTTGCCACGCTGGCCGCGGCGATCGTCACGATGATCTGGATGTTCCGGATCGCGAAGAACCACCGCACGTTGCACCGCGGCGGCACGTGGGGCCCCGGGTGGGCGATCGGCGGGTGGTTCCTCCCTCCACTGCTCTACGTCATCCCGTCGCTGATGTTGCGCGAACTGTGGAAGGCATCCGACCCCGACGTCCCGATCGGCGGCGACTGGAAGTCGAACCGCACGTCGGCGCTGGTGCCCGTCTGGTTCGTGCTCTACAGCCTGGTGCCGCTCGGTCTCCTCTTCGCTCAGAGCTCGGGAGGGTTCGCCAGTTTCGGGGCTTCCGAGCGCGACCTCGCCCAGCAGATCGTCGACGGGCAGACCTCGACGGTGACCGCCGCAGTGGTGTCGGTGGCCGGCGCGATCGCGTTCGTGGCTCTGGCGCTCGGCATCGACCGGCGACATCGTCGCCTCACGGGAGAGTCGGCACCGGCGGTCGTCAGGTCCTGACGTGGCACACCTCTACCTCGTCCGGCACGCCAAGGCCGGCGAGCGACGACTCTGGCAGGGAGACGACATCGACCGACCGCTCAGCAAGAAAGGCTGGAAACAGTCGGAGTTGATCGGCACGCGCCTCGCCAAGACGAAACCGTCGGCGCTCCTCTCCAGCCCCTACGTCCGGTGCATCCAGACGCTCGAACCATTGGGGTCGGTCATCGGCCAGGTCGTGAACGTCGAGCAACGACTGTGCGAGGACGAGCCGTTCGAGCCGGTGCTCGATCTGCTCCGTGAGCTGCCCGGCGGTGCCGTGCTGTGCACCCACGGCGACATCATCCCGACCACGGTGCAGGCACTGATCAAACGCGGCATGAAGATGAACACGCCACCGGACTGGCGGAAATCGGCGGTCTGGGTGCTCAAGCGCAACAAAAAGGGTGACATCGTGCACGCAACGGTGTGGCCACCTCCGGTCGAATGACCGACGACGAAGTCACGCGGCCCGCATGTCGATCGCTGCGTCGGCGTCGCGCAGCGCGAAGAAGACGACGATCGGGAGGACCAGCCCGATCGCGCCCAGGACGATCCCGGTGACCGCGAGTCTGCGGCCGGACTGGCCGGGGCGGTTCGAGACCTGGACGAGCGCAGCGATGCCGAACCCGAGTGCGAGGATCGCCGGCAGGAACACGAAGCACATCGGGATGCTCAGGATGCCGAGGACCAGCGCGGCGATCGACATGCGGTTCGTGCCGGAGTGTCGATCGCCGGCCAGTTCCGAGACCGAGCGCATCGGGGGCATCGCGCCTGACGAGAACGGCGGCGGAGGAGGCAGTGGTGTCGGGCCGCCGACCGATCGCGGTGGCGGCGGCGTTGGCGGCGGCGTTGGCGGCGGCGGTGGCGGTGGCGGCGGAGGGACGCCGGACATCGGTGCAGACTATTGGTCGCTGCCGGCGCCGGCCGCGACCAGCGAATCGCGGAACCCTTCGACGAGTCCACGGATGTCGGCCGGCGGGTTCTCCTCGAGACAGCGGTCGATGAACGGCAGCGCCGCCTCGCTGGCTCCGAGGAACCGTCCCTGGACGATGCCGAGGAAGCAGTACGGCTCGGGGTAGGTCGGGTCGACATCGATCGCAGATGAGAGGAGATCCACCGAGTCGCGCAGCGTGCTGGTGATCAGATCGGTGTCCGTCTCGCCGATCATCGACAGCGCCAAGGTCCAGCCCCGGTAGGTCAATGCCTCCACGTTGCTCGGGTCGTCCTCCAGCACCTGTGCGTACAGATCAGACGCCTCCTGAGGCCGAACGCCGAGGATGCTGCGGGCCTCGACGAGCAGCGTCTGTTCCCGGTCGCGTGGGTCCAGCCCCGAGATCTCCTGGCCGGGGAGGCGTTGAGCCGACGAGGCACTGAGGGCCCACCACACCATGCCGATCAATCCCACGATCGTCACACCGGTCGCGACCCGTCGTCGCCAGTTCACCGGCGGCCGAGGTGGCAGCGCCGCCCGCCCCTCGTCGATCGCGCGGAGCGTGGCGGCAGCCCGCACCGTGTATCCGTCCCTCAGTTCCGCATAGTCGACATCGTCGACGTCACCTGCGTCGTGCTCTCGTTCGAGATCGGAGAGCGATCTGAGGAGGAAACGTCGCTCCTCCTCCATCGCCGCCAACCGGTCGGGATCCGCACGACCGATCGTCGACCTGCCCCGCGTCTCGGTCATCGGTGCTCGCCGGGCGGGCCCGATGACTGATCGTCGAGTGCCGACGCGACCAGTGCGTAGTCGTCTTGCGTCGCGCTGCCGAGCCGTCGTGACTCGGCCTGCCATCGCCGAAACGCAATCGTCAGCCCGGCGAGGCCGACCACGAATGCCGTGGACGGCAGCGCCCACGCGAGCGCTTCGATCCCGGTCGCTCTCGGGATCAGCAGCTCCTCGCCCTCGTAGGCGACCTGGATCTGGTCGACGATCTGGTCGTCGGTCAGTGCGCCATCGTCGACGGCTTGGCGGACCGCCACGCGGATCTGGTTCGATGCCGGATTCCGCGACTCGTACACGCTCTCGCCCTGGCACACCGGGCAGGCCAGTCGCTTCGAGATGCTCTCGATGCGGTCGTCGACCGTTCGCGGGCCGGTGTCGCGTGTTGCGCCGAACGTGAACAGACCGACGGCGACGAACACCAGGAGGATCCAACCGGGCCAGCGCTTCACGCGTGCGTTCATGTGCGAACGGTTCATGAGGCAGCTTCCCGGTACGCCTGCAGGAGGCGGCTCAGCTGTTCGCCGTCGACCTCACTCGGGATGCGCTGCCTGACGATGCCGGCCGGGTCGATGATCCACGTCTCCGGCACCAGGGCCACCCCGAAGTCGTTGGAGAACTCGAAGTCGGTGTCGAACACGATCGGCCAATCGCCGCCGCGCTGCGCGAAGAACTGCTCGACCTCTTCGCGGGTGCTGTCACGCACGATGGAGTAGAACTCGGCTCCGTCGACGCCGAGCGCGCGCTGCTGATCGACGAACTCGATCAGCGCCGGATGCTCGCGGATGCAGGGCACGCAGGTATGTGTGAAGAAGTTGAGCACCACCCAGCTGCCCTTGCGGCGCGACAGTTCGAACGTCGAACCGTCGGCGTACTCACCGTGCGCTGCGGGTGCCGGCTTGCCGAGCAGCGGTGATCGGCTCAGATCCGCGGTGCCGACGCCGGCTGACACGAGGACGTAGAACAGAGCGCCCACCACGAGCGCCACCCCGGCCACCACGAACGGTGCGAGCCGACGGCGGCGCCGAGACCCGTCGGCCTGTACCCCGTCGGCCTGTACCCCGTCCAGGGGGTCGACCGTCCGGTCGTCCGTCCGGTCGTCCGTGCTGACGGGCTCGAGACGATCAGGCACCGGCGACCGGCTCCGGGTGTGCGACCTGCTCCGGCTCGCGGCCGACGGTCTCGTGCGGGGGGTCGGCGTCGGGCCGGAACCGGGCCGAGACCGGGTCGAGCGGGTTGCGGCGACGGGTGCCGGGAAAGGCGGCGAGCACCGTACCGAGGGCCATCATCAACCCACCGACCCACATCCACAGCACCAGCGGTTTGCGGAACACCTCGATCGTCACCTCACCGGCCCCGGCGACCGGAGGGTTGGTGCCGGCGATCGTCAGGTAGACGTCATGGGTCAACGTCGTGCTGACGCTCGGGGTGCCGATCGGTCGACCCATCTGCAGGAACGTCGTGACCGCCGGACCGAAGATCCGGCCGTCGTCGAGTCGGATGTTGGCGCGGGCCACGTCGGTGCGGGCGTCCCGTTCGGAGACGATGTCGACGAGCTCGAACGTGTGACCGTTCCAGTCCACGGGCTCACCGACCTGCAACGGCAGTTCCGTCGATGACGTGTAGGCGTTGGAGGTCACCAGCGCGACGGCGACCAAAATCACACCGAGGTGCACGACCATGCCACCGTTGGCGCGACCCAGGAACCCGCTCAGCCCCTGGCGACGGGTCGCCAACACGATCTGTCGCAGTGCGGCGCCCGCCGCGAACCCGGCGAGTGCGATCGCGATCAACGGTGCGACACCGTCGGCGCCGAAGGCGATCGCGGCGCCGAGGGCTGCGACGCCACACCAGCCTGGCCAGAACAGGCGATCTCGCAGCAGCTCCTGGGATGCCTTGCGCCAGGGCAGCACCGGAGCGACGGCCATCATGAAGAGGAGCGCGATTCCGATCGGCATCGACAGGCTGTTGAAGTACGGAGCGCCGACGACGGTCCGGCGGCCCTGGAGTGCCTCGACGATCAGCGGGAAGACCGTGCCGAGGAGCACGACGAACGCGAACACCGTGAAGATCACGTTGTTGGCCAGGAATGCACCCTCGCGCGAGATCGGCGAGTCCATCACGCCCGGTGAGCGCAGACGATCACCGCGCCACGCGATCAGCCCGAGCGACACAACGCAGACCAGTCCGAAGAAGCCGAGCAGGTACCCGTCGATCTGACCTGCCGAGAACGCATGCACGCTGTTGATGATCCCCGAGCGGGTCAGGAACGTCCCCAGGATCGTGAGCGCGAAGGTAGCGACGAGCAAGCTGAGATTCCAGACGCGCAGCATGCCGCGCCGCTGTTGGACCAGGACCGAATGGATGTACGCGGTGCCCGTGAGCCATGGGAGCAGCGATGCGTTCTCGACCGGGTCCCAGGCCCACACGCCCGACCAGCCGAGCACCTCGTAGCTCCACCATCCCCCGAGCAGGATGCCGATCGTGAGGAACCCCCACGAGAACAGCGCCCATCGCCGCGTCTCCATCAACCAGCCCTCGCCGACGCGCCCGGTGATCAGCGCCGCGATCGCGAACGCGAACGGAACGGTGAAGCCGACGTAACCGAGGTAGAGGATCGGCGGGTGGAACAGCACCAGCACATGGTTCTGGAGGAGCGGGTTCGGCCCGGTTCCGTCGAAACCGATCGGCACGGTCGACCCGGCTGCGAACGGGTTGGCCGGCCCGAAACTCACGAGTGCGAAGAACGCACACACGACGTACATGACCACGAGCGCCCAGGCGACCAACTCGTCGTCGGCCCGCGCCCTGAACCGCCAGGCGACCGCCGCGGTGAACCCGGCCAGGACGAGCACCCACAGCAGGATCGAACCCTCGAGTGCACTCCACATCGCGGCGACGTTGTAGATCCCCGGCGTCGCGTTGTTGCCGACGTCCTGGATGTAGTCGAGTGAGTAGTCACGGGTCTCGAGTGCTCGCTGCATCGCGAACACGGCGATCAGCGCTCCGGCCGCGATCAGCCAGGCGTAGTTGACGGACTGTCGAACCCCTCGGGCATGACCGGTCGTGATCGCCAGACCGGTCGACAGTGCGCCGATCACCGAGGCGGCCAGGATCAGCAACAGACCGGCATGGCCGAGCGCGCCGTTCAGGCTGACTGCGAGCATCATGCCGAGCCGGCGTCGCAGGCGTCGGCGAGGTCGTCGGCTTCCGCCAGCCGGTCGTCGTTCACTGCGACGTACTCGTCGGAGTGCTTGACCTCGACGCGATCACCGAGGAACGTGTCGCTCGCCGTGTCGAAGCTGCCGTGCACGACGACGGGCAGGCATTCTTTGAAGATCCCGCCGGGTTCGCCGTCGTAGACGACGGGGATCTCGGCGCCGTTGAACTCGATGGTGAAGCTGGTGTCGCCGCCGGACGCGACGACGGTGCCTCGTTCGACCACGCCCTGCAGCCGGAGTCGTCGGTCGGCGTCGCAGCCGGAGCGTTGACCGACCTCGTCGACGTTGCAGTAGTAGTCGACCGCCGATCGGAGGAACTGGGTGACGATGATGCCTCCGGCCACCAGCACGGCGCCGAGCACGATCATCGGCACGAGGTTGCGTCGTGTCCGGGCCGTGGTCGAACCGGCATCGTCGGGACCGGTTCGGGGGGTGAGGTCGGTCATGTCACGTCCAGTACTTGTCCTCGTCGTCGATCTCGTGACCGAGCCGTCGACCCTGGCGGATCGCTCGCCAGGCGAAGCCGCCGACGACGCCGAGCGTCAACGCGTAGCTGCCGTAGATGTAACCCGCGTTGTCCATCGCGATCACCGCAATGGTGGCGCCGACGCTCACGACGACACTCCTTCGGCCTGCCGGGCCGCCAACGCCGAGTCCAGACCCCGATCGTCGAGTTGATCCTGCATCGCGAGCGCCCGACTCCGGTGCAGGAGCAGCCAGATGTAGAGCAGGGTGAATGCGACGACGCCGACGAACAGGCTGAACAGCATCAACCCGTCCATCTTGACATCGCCGGTGGGGTCGGCGATCGAGGCGTCCTGGTGGAGACTGCGCCACATCTCGACACTGAAGTGCACGAGCGGGATCTCGATCACCGCCAGTAGGCCGATGATGGCACTCCGCTTGGCCCGCTGGTCGTGCCTGCCTCCGAGGCCTCGCACGGCCAGGTACCCGACGTACGACACGAACAGCAGCGCCGTCGTCGTCAGTCGTGCATCCCACTGCCAGAACACACCCCAGGTGATCCGGCCCCAGAGCATGCCGGTCACGAGCGTGAGCGCCATGAACACCACCCCGATCTCGGCGCTCGCACCGGCGAACCGGTCGAAGCCGAGCGAGTGCCTCTTGGTGAACAGGTACAGCCCCGAGCAGACCGCGGTGACGACGAACGCCAGATAGGCCAGCCACACGGTTGGCACGTGGACGTACAGGATCCGCACCGCGTCCTCCTGGTCGCGGTCGGCCGGCGAGAAGCCGAGACCGAACGCCAGCAACCATCCCATCGTGACGACGGTCGCGATGCCGAGCGCCCGAGTCACCCTGGTGCCCGTGCCACGACGGCGGCGTGGCGTCGCTGCGCCGTGCGGAGCGCCGTCGACCGGGGAGGTGGAGGGGGAGGTGGAGGTGGTCGTCATCGGATCCGTTTCGTGGGTCGTTCAGGAAGACTCTTCGATCAGCGGACCGAACGCCAGAGCACCACCGACGCCGAACGCGACGGCGAAGACGGCGAGCAGGCCGATCCACGGCCAGCCCTCCGAGAGCGCCACCCCGCCGGTGCCGAGCGCGGACTCCACCGCTCGAGTCGCCCCGATCAGGACGGGCGCCACCACTGGGAGGACGAGCAGCGGGAGCAATGTCTCGCGGCCCGAGAAACCGGCGGTGAGGCCTCCGTAG
>JBDSBE010000049.1:0-10522 GCA_039921745.1 Ilumatobacteraceae bacterium
GTTCGGCGACGCGGAGAACAACTTCGTCTCGGTCGCCAGCTCGACGTGCACCTCGAGGCCGACCACCATCTCCCAGTCTCCGTGCGACCAGCTCACGTCGTCACCCCGGCCGTCACCCCGGCCGTCACCCCGGCCGTCGCGGCAACCGCTCGTTCCAGTGTCGCTGCAACCTGCAGCATCACCGGTTCGCCGAGCGCCGCCGCCAACACCTGGACCCCGACGGGGAGCCCGTCGGCGCCGGTGCCGAACGGCACACTCATCCCGGGGTCACCGGTGAGGTTGGCCGGGATCGTGTACGTGTCGCACAGGTACATGGCGAGTGGATCAGCGGTCTTCGACCCGATCGGGAACGCAACACTCGGCGACGACGGTGTGATCAGCACGTCGACCTGCTCGTACGCGCGGGCGAAGTCCTGCGCCATCAGGCGTCTGATCTTGAGCGCCTTGCCGTAGTACGCGTCGTAGTAGCCGGCGGACAGCGCATACGTACCGAGCAGGATCCGGCGTTTGACCTCGGCGCCGAAACCCTCGGCTCGGGTCGCCGAGTACATCGAGTTCGTGTCGGGCGCTTCCACGCGCATGCCGTACCGGACACCGTCGTAGCGGGCCAGGTTGGACGAGGCTTCGGCCGGAGCGATCAGGTAGTACGCCGTGAGGCCGTAGCCGAACGCCGGCACCTCGACATCGACGATCGTCGCGCCGGCGGCGGCGAGCGTGTCGAACGCGTGGTCGATGCGCTCGACGACGTCGGGGTCGGCTCCCGTCGGCAGATCGCTGATGCGCCCGATCCGGAGACGGTCGACACCGGCGTCGAGCAGCGCCGAGTAGTCAGGGAGCGGCTCGGGGATCGACGTCGAGTCACGGGGATCGTGGCCACTGACCACCTGGAGCGCGAGTGCTGCGTCGGCGACCGTGCGCGTGAACGGGCCGATCTGATCGAGACTGCTCGCGAACGCCACCAGGCCGTACCGGCTCACGCGGCCGTAGGTCGGCTTGACCCCGACGACACCGCAGAGCGCAGCGGGCTGGCGGATCGAACCGCCCGTGTCCGAACCGAACGACAGCGCCGCGAATCCAGCTGCCACCGCGGCTGCGGAGCCACCGGACGAGCCGCCCGGCACCCTCGTCGGATCGTGCGGGTTACGCGTCGGCCCGAACGCCGAGTTCTCGGTCGACGAGCCCATCGCGAACTCGTCAAGGTTGGTTTTGCCGACGACGATCGCGCCGGCGTCGTGCAGCATCGTCACCACCGTGCCGTCGTATGGGGGAATCCAGCCCTCCAGAATCCGTGACGAGCACGTGGTCGCAACGCCACGGGTGCACATGTTGTCCTTCAGGGCGATCGGAACACCGGCGAGCGGACCGGGGTCGCGCCCGGCCGAGACCTCGTCGTCGATCGTCGCCGCTCGCGCGCGTGCCCGGTCGGCAATCACGGTGTTGAAGGCGTGGATCTCGGATTCGCGTTCGTCGATGCGGGCAAGGTGTTCGTCGAGCACGTCTGCCGCTCTGGTCGCACCCGATCGCACGGCCGTGGCGATGTCCGATGCCGACCGGAACGCTGCCATCAGGCGTCACCGCCGATCGGCGGTACACGGAAGCGGCCGTCCTCCACCTGGGGTGCGGCCGCAAGCACTTCGTCACGGTCGAGCCCCGGCTGCACCACGTCGTCGCGCATCACATTCACGAGCGGATACGGCTGGGTCATCGGCTCGATCCGGTCGAGGTCGAGCGCGTCGATGTCGGCAAAATGCTCGAGCATCGCGCCGAGTTGCTCCGTCGCGAGCCCGATCTCGTCGTCGGAGAGTTGGAGGCGTGCCAGGTAGGCCACCTTGGCCACCTCGTCGGACGTCAATCGGGCGGGCACGACTTGCGAGGCTAATGTCAAAGGTCTCGGCCTCCCACTCCTGGTTTCCAGCCCTCCGAGGTCGAGTCAAGATCATCCCGAGCACGTGTATGCCGAGACGTCCCAAGCCGTCTCGATCCTCGTGAAGCACGGCACAGCGCTGAGCATCCTCGAGACGCACGCAGACCACGCCCACACCTGGACGCACGATCGAAGGACCTCGGTCGAGATCGCGTGACGCCCGGCCCGGCATCGGGCCTCCGCTCCGGCGGTTGGCGCCGTTGCCCTCGATGAGTGAGCCACGACCATCCCCTGCGCATTCATCGCGCATCCCTCGGGAACCGCGTCTGCGATCAACATTGACGGAATCAACGTTGACCCTGCTGCACGCGTGGGCGACGATGGTTCGGTGACGACACTCATCGGTTCGCACGAAGCCGCTCACCTCCTCGGCGTCAGCCGACCGACGCTGTACGCCTACGTGAGCCGTCGGCTCGTCTCGCGCCAGGTCGCCGTCGACGGCCGCACCTCCCTCTACGACCGGGTCGAGATCGAGCAACTCGCCGGCAGGTCGGGTCGCGGACGAGCCCACGACCGGCCGTCGATCGACGTCCAGATCTCGACCGCTGTGACCCGGTTGGACGACGACGGACCGACCGTTCGCGGGCGGTCACTGCTCGAACTCGCCGACCGCCACAGCTACGAGCACGTTGCCGAACTCCTCATGACCGGCGAGCTGCCTGACGGCCCCGTCATCTGGCGACCGGCGCGCTCGCAGGTCGAACACGCCAGATCGATCGACAACGGCCTCGACCCGATCGTGCGGCTCAGCATGGTCGCCCTCGGATCCGACGCGCCGCGGGGGCACGAATCCGCAGCCACCGTCGGGCGACAGCTGCTGGCCGTCGCCCCGAGCCTGCTCGGCGGACCGACGTCGGGAGATCTCGCCACCCGGCTCAGCCGAGCCTGGACACGTACGCCGTCGCCTGAGTTGGTCCACGCGATCTCGCAGGCACTGATCCTCCTGGCCGACCACGAACTGGCCACGAGCACGTTGGCGGTCCGACTCGCCGCCTCGGTTCGCTCCTCGCCGGCAGCGGCACTCGCGACCGGGCTGAACGTCGTCGGCGGTTCGCTGCACGGCGCGGCGAGCCGCGCCGCTGCCGAACTGTTCGGGGACGCGGCCGAACGGGGGGCACGCGCCGCGATCCGAGATCGCCTGGACGCCGGTCATCGGCTGCCCGGTTTCGGTCACAGCGTGTACCGCAACGGCGACCCGCGGTTCGAACCGCTCCTGCGAGCGGTTCGGGGTATCCCGGATGCCGACCTGCCCGCAGACGTGATCGACGCCGTGCTCGCCGAGTCGGGGCGGACGGTGGGCGTGCTCCCGAATGTCGATCTCGCGCTCGGTGCGCTGACGTTCGTGGCCGGCCTGCCGGCGGACGCGCCGCTGTTCGCGATCGCGCGGATCCCTGGTTGGGTTGCCCACTACCAGGAGGAACTGACCGAGCGACCGCTCAGGTTCCGAGGGCTCGCCCGGAGCCGCTGAGGGCCTACCGCGGGTCGTCGAGCGGGTCGTCAGCGTCCCGGTCGGCGATGTCGCTGTCGTTGTCAGGGTCGACGCTGTCGCTGTCATGACCACGGTCGACGATGTCACCGTCATGACCAAGGTCGACGCTGTCGCTGTCATTTCTGGAGTCACGGTCGTGGATGTCATGGATGTCATGGTCGACGATGTCACCGTCGTGCAGGTTGCCCTGACCGTCGACGTGACCGGCATCGACCTGACCGGCATCGACCTGACCGGCATCGACGTGTTGCTGGTCGACCGGGTCGGGGTCACGTTGATTGCGGGTGGTGATCAGGTACCCGGCGCCGCCGACGATGCATGCCAGAGCGACCCACTGGTTCCAACGCAGGCCGGCGACGTCGTCGAGTTGCACCGAGTCGATGCGCAGCCCTTCGATCCAATACCGGCCGATCCCGTAGCCGGCCACGTACACGGCGAACAGCCGCCCGGGCGCGAGTCGGAACCGGCGGTCGACATACAGCAGGATCGCGACGAGACCGAGGTTCCAGAGCGATTCGTACAGGAACGTCGGGTGGAAGGTGGTGTCGGACGCGTATCGGGCCGGCGTGTGCGCGTCGTCGATCTCGAGCCCCCACGGCAGCGTCGTCGGTCGACCGAACAACTCCTGGTTGAACCAGTTCCCCAAGCGCCCGATCGCCTGTGCCAACGGAATCGCCGGGGCAGCAGCAGTGAGCGTCCGCCCCGCCGAGATGCCACGTCGGCGACTCGCCCACAAGCCGGCGGCCGTACCGAGCAGCAGACCGCCGGGGATGCCGAGCCCACCCTCCCAGATCTTCGGGATGTCACCGAGGTTGCCCCGGAACCGGTCGAAGTCGGTGGCGACGTGGTAGAGCCGGGCTCCGATCACACCGAACGCGGCGCCCCACATACCGATCGAACTCGCGTCGTCGGCCGTTCCCCACCCCTTCGACTCGAAGCGCCGACCCATCAGCCACACGCCTGCCAGCACGCCGAGCGCGATCATGAGGCCGTAGGCGTTCAGGTTCAGCGGGCCGATCGAGAACGAGTTCGCAGACGGGCTCGGGATCGATGCGACGAGCGACATCACCGCCCCGTCAATCAAGCCGGTCATGACGCCACCGGTCATGACGCCACCGGTCATGACGCCACCGTGCGGATGAAGGCCAACGTCTCGTCCACGACGAACTCGCGATCATGATCGAGCGTCGCGACGTGATAGCTCCGCTCGAGCCAGGAGTGTTCGACGGGGCCGCCGTACGTGGCGACGAGGTACTCACTGTCGGCCGGTTCCACGACGTGATCCTGACGCGACGTGAAGAGTCGGAGCGGCATCGTCAGCTCACTGTACCGGCCGGCGATCGGGGTGATCCCGTCGATCACGAGGGAACGGATCGGTCGCAGCGGTGTGCCGTCGTACGCGACGTCGAACGATTCCGGGTCGGCAATGTCCGAACCTTCACCCGGCACGACCTCCAGTCCGTCGTCGATGAACTCGTCGATCATCGCCATGGTCGTTTCGTCGCGTGCCTGCGTCGCCGGGTTGATACAGACCAGCGCCGCCACCTCAGGATGCGCGAGGGCGGCAGCCAGGGCGAGTGTGCCACCCATGCTCTGGCCGACCAGCACGACCTGCCCGACACGTCGGGCGATCTGGCCCACCACCCGCTCCGTCTCGGCCATCCAGTCGTCCCAACCCGTGCGGAGCATGTCATCGATCGTGGTGCCGTGACCCGGGAGTCGGGGGAGCTCCACGTCGAAGCCTGCTGCGACCATCGAATCGGCGACGCTGCGCATCGACGATGGGTTGCCCGTGAACCCGTGCAGCACGACGACACCGACCTCGGCGCCTGCTCGGTGCGACACCGGTTCGCAGCCGACCATGACCTCGACGGTTCCGCTCATCGCGACGTTCTACCAGCCGATCGGCTTGACCCACCGGTCAAGGAGCGGGTCAACTACAGGCGATGACGTCAGTGCCAGCACCCGACACCAGCGGGCGTCGACTCACCGACCAGGGCCGCGAACGCAAGCAGCAGCTCATGGATGCGGCGATGATGCTGTTTGCCGAGCGCGGGTACTCGTCGACTCGAATCCTCGACATCTGCGAGTCGGCAGGCGTCGCGAAAGGCCTGTTCTACTGGTATTTCCCGACCAAACTCGACCTCTTCACCGAACTCGTCCGCTCGATGCGCCATCGCCTGCGTCGTACCCAGGCCGACGCCATGTCGCCCGACGCCGATGCCGTCACCCGGATCCATCAGGGGGCCGAGGCGAGCGTGCGGTTCATGGCCGAACATGCGACGTACTTCTCGCTGGTCGACGTCGAACGCGCCGATCCGACGATCGGCGACGCGGTCCGTTCCGGCAGCGAGGTCTACTTGGACGACGTCACGACGCTCGTGCGAGAAGCGCAGGCCGCCGGTGCGATTCCCGATGCCGATGCCCAACTGCTGGCGCTGGGTGTGCTCGGGGCGGTGTCGTCGTTCAGCAACGCCTGGCGCAACGGTCGCATCGAGATGTCCTCCGACGAGCTCGCGATCTTCGTCGCGGACTGGGTTCGACGCGCCCTCAGCTGAGCGTCCGATCGGCTTGCGCAGCAGGAGCCGCGCACCGACGCGTCGCGCTCAGTTCAGGTGCTGGCCGAGTTCCGGGTCGCGCGCGCTCAGCACCGCGACGAACGCGTCGACCACGTCGGGGTCGAACTGGCCGCCTCGACCCGACACCACGAACCGGGCGGCTTCGCACGCCACCCAGGCCCGCTTGTACGGGCGCTTGCTGCACAGCGCGTCGTAGACATCGGCGATGCCCACGATCCGGCCGGTCAGCGCGATCGAGTGCTGACTGATGCCCAACGGGTAGCCACTGCCGTCCCACCACTCGTGGTGGGACTGCGCGATCTCGGCCGCCATCTGGAACAGCGGGGCCGAGTTGCCGGCCAGGATGCGATGCCCCATGCTCGTGTGGGACTTCATCATCTCGTACTCCTCGACCGTGAGCGGGCCGGTCTTGCGGAGCACGGAGTCGGGGACGGCGACCTTGCCGATGTCGTGGAGGCGGGCGGCGAGACGGAGCTGCTCACACCATTCCGGAGCCTTACCCAGCGCATGGGCGACCTCGGATGCGAGGTCGCCGACGCGGTCGGTGTGGGCGCCTGTGGCGGAGTCGCGGAACTCGGTCAGGATCGCGAGCTGCTCGAACGCTTCGAGGTGATGCGACGGTGTTCCGGACTCGACAAGCGGAGCGGCGTCGCCCTCGCCCTTCGCGTGCTCGAGGTCGTACGCCCGGAGGCGGAAAATCTCGGCCTGCTGACGGGCCGTCGCCGTTTCGTGAGCGACCTGGAGCGTGCGGAGCCGGAGATCCGCTGCGTGCGTGAACATCTGACGGTGCTGCGCGTCGTGTCGCTCGCGGCGATCGAGCGCTTCTTCGAACCGACCGCTCCGCTTGAATGCCGTCGCGAGCAGGTCGTTGACCTCGAGTTCGTACTCCTTCGAGTCGGTCCGTTCCGCCATGTCGAGCGCCGCCTGGAGCACGCCGATCGCATCGTCGAGCCCGCCGCGCCGCAGTGCCACCCGGCCCTCTGCGACCATCACCCCGAGCTGAGCCGAGTACGACGGCTCTGCGCCCTCCTCGGACAGTTGTGCCAAGACCCGCCGCGCCTCGGCGAAGCACTCGGCGGCCTGCTGCTGGTCTGCCAGTCCCATGTACGACTCGGCAAGGTCCGCGAGCAGATTGGTCACGATCGACGGGCTGTGCTCGCGGGCGATCTCGACGGCTCGGCGACCGAGCGAGACGGCCGGCAGGTATTCGGAGCGCGACGAACGGATCCGGGCGATGTTGCCGAGGATCAGCGCCACCATCTCCGGGCGGCCGTACGGCTCGGCAGCGGCGAGCGCCTGCTCGTAGGTGACGATCGCGCGGTCGTTGTCGCCCATCGAATGGTAGACGGCGGCGATCGTGTTCAGCATGTTGCCGGCGTCGGCGTCGTCGACACCCGCCTGGTACATGTCGAGCGCCCGCAGGCTGTGCTCCAGTGCCTCGGAGAAGTTCGACGCCTGGTAGTGGATGATGCCCAACAGGTGCACGGCCCAGGCGGCGACCATCGTCGCGCCGCAGGCCTCGGCCACCTCACTCGCCTCCATCGCCAGTCCGAATGCGTCCTCGGGATCGCCACCGAAGTGGGCGAGGCTGGCGAGGCGGTACAGCGATTCCGCCTCACCCACCCGGTCGCGTTCGGCGCGTGCGACCACACGGGCCTGGAGGGCGTGCTGGCGCGCGGCGTCGGGATGGTGCTCCTGGGCATCGGCCGCGCGCTGCAGGAGCTCCTGCACGGCGGGCGAGGCTGTCGGCTCAGTGGCCGCGACGGCGTTCGACTCCACGACGAACTCTTCGGCAACCGGCTCCGCGAGCTTGAAGGGTTCTTGAGTGACTTCCGACCCCGCCGCCCTCATGCCGGGCACCACCGTCGGATCGCCCGAATCGGGCACATGGTGGGCGGATCCGCCGCCTATCCTCCGGTTCGATGTGTGCAGCGACGGTCGGGAGGAGTCGACAGGTCGAGCGTTCCGCCGTGACCGCGCTGGTCCCCGTGCTGGCCCTCGTGCCCTTCTGGGTACTGGCGATGCTGGTGCTCTGGCTCCCGCTGCGCCTGGTGGTCGATCTGCCGTTCTGGACCGTTCCCGTCGCTTGGCTGGGACTGGGTGCGGCACTGTTCGTCCCACAGGTGCAGGTGACGGTCCTCGGTGGCCTGTTCGGTGCGAGGCGCCCGTCGTCCGAAGAGTTGGCGGTCATCGCTCCGATCTGGCGCGACCTCGCACAGCGGGCGAATCTGCCGCAGTACCGGTACTCGATCCGCGTCATCGATTCCGACGAACTGAATGCATTCGCGTGTGGGGGCCACCTGCTCATCGCCACCACGTTCGCGATCGACGAGCTCAGCCCGCGCGAGCTCTCCGGGGTGCTGGCGCACGAACTCAGCCATCACCTGGGCCTGCACACGGCGGCGCTCACCCTCGGACACTGGCTGTCGCTGCCCGTGCTGTTGCTGGCGCGTATCGGGTTCTTCCTCCAGAACGTGGCCCGGGCGGCGACCGACTCGTTCGTGTCGCACTCGGCTGCGCTGACCGCGCTGGGTCGCCTGGCGGCCGGCGTGCTGACGGCGGTGTCGTGGGTGTTCCTCGCTGCGCTGTACGCATCGGACGGATTGTCGAACATGGTCGCCCACGGATCGGAGTTCGAGGCCGATCGCCGGGCGGTGCGGATGGGGTACGGACGTCCGCTGGCCGACGCGTTGCGGGCGGTGATCCGTCTCGGTGGCGGTGCCCGGGCGATCGGCTGGCGGGCCAGACTCGGCTCGTCGCACCCGCCCGCCCGCACCCGCGTGGCCCGCATCGAGGCGATGCTGCGCCACCCCAGCCACTGATCCCGTTGGCCCCCTGTGGTCAGCGTTCGGAACGCTCGCCGCTCGCCCACTGCTCGCGCAGCTTGAACTTCTGGATCTTGCCCGACCCCGTGAGCGGGAAGTCGACCACCTCGAACCAGCGGGACGGGGTCTTGTGGCGCGCCAGGTGCTCGCGCAGGTACGACGTGAGTTCGGCCGTGTCGAGGGCGTGACCGGGCGCGGGCCGCACGAACGCAGCCACCGTCTCGCCCCACTTCTCGTCGGGCAGGCCCACGATCGCGATCTCGCCCACCGCCTCGTGCGCGAAGAGCAACTCCTCCAACTCGCGCGGATAGATGTTCTCGCCGCCGCGGATGATCATGTCCTTGAGCCTGCCCTCGACCGTGCAGAAGCCCCGTTCGTCCATCGCGCACAGGTCGCCGGTGTGCAGCCATCCGTCGGCGTCGATGGTGTCGGCAGTGGCCTCGGGCATCTCGAAGTAGCCGGTCATCACGTGGTAGCCGCGCGTGACGTACTCGCCGACCCGACCGACGGGCAGCGTGTCACCGGTGTCGGGATCGATGACCTTCACCTCGGTTCCTGGCATCGGCGGGCCGATGGTGCCGGCCTTGTCGTCGATGGTGTCGTACGGGCGGGTCATCGACGACACCGGCGACGACTCGGTCTGGCCGAAGACGATGGTGAACGGTGCGCCGAGTTCGTTCTCGAGGCGTCGCACGAGTGGTGCCGGCACCGTCGACCCGCCCGAGCAGATGGCCTCGAGTTGCGACAACTCGGTCGTCGCGAACGACGGGTGCTCCAGCAGGGCGATCAGCATCGTCGGCACCGCAAGCATCGCCGTCGCACGGTACGTGTCGAACAGTTCCAGGACGAGTCCGGGATCGAAGGCCTCGACCAACACCTGGGTGCACCGCTTGCCGATCGCTCCGATGACGCAGCACACACATCCGCCGGTGTGGAACAGCGGCATCGTGGTGATGAACACGGCACCGTCGGACACGCCCATCAACTCGCTGGTGTGCACCCCGTTGTTCGCCAATCCGCGATGGTGCAGCAGCGCACCCTTCGGGAACCCGGTCGTGCCCGATGTGTATTGGATCATCACCGGATCGTCGGGGTCGACCTGCGGCAACGTGATGTCGGCGTCACCGGCGGCGATGAACTCGGTCCAATCGGCGAAGTCGATGATGGTGCGCAGCTCCGGGCACTCGGCCTGCACCGCCCGGGCAGTGGACGCCATGGGATTGCCCCGGAACTCGCGGACGACGAACAGGCCGGCGGCACGCGACTGGGTGAGGACGTAGCGCACCTCGTCGGCGGTGAACGCCGGGTTGATCGTGACCAGCACCACACCGGCCATCGCCGCACCAAACTCGAGCATCATCCATTCGGGGATGTTCGGCGCCCACACCGCAACCCGCTCGCCGGCCCGGAATCGGGTCGTGAGCGCTCGGGCCAGCCGTTGCGACTCGTGGAACAGTTGGCGATACGTCCACTTGCGCCGCCCGGCCGGGTCGGGGACACCGGCGATCAGGGCCACACGATCGGGAACCTCGTCGGCGGCCTCGCGCAGCAGGTCACCCAGCGTGATGTCGCGCACAGGTGGCTCGGACGGCCCGTGGGCATGCGACATGGTGAGCGGTGCTTCGGTCATGGTCTCCCTCTCGGCCGGACGGATCGGACGTTACGGAGCGGGCGCCGACGGCCACGAGCCGAGTGCGGGACCGGG
>JBDSBE010000050.1:0-10464 GCA_039921745.1 Ilumatobacteraceae bacterium
TCTGACCACCACGATCTGACCACCACGATCTGACCACCACGATCTGACCACCACGATCTGACCACCACGATCTGACCACGAAGATCTGACCACAGGGAGGCACGCCTCTCGACGAACCCCCACTGCATGAGCCCCGGCCAGCGTTGTCCGGGGCTCACGCGATGTGCGGGCTGCGTTCGATCAGGTCCGAAGATCGACTGGACTCGCCGGGGCTCGCAGCCTGGACATTCAGCCGAACGTCTTGCGATACTCGATCTCGGGCACCTTGACCTCGCAGTAGTCGTCGAAGTCGGCGGTGATTCCCGATGCCTCCCAGCCGAATCGCTCGTAGAACCGTCGAGCCCGGGGATTGTCCTCGAGCACCCACAGCACAGCGGTCTCGAATCCCTCCGCTTCGAGCCGGGTTTCGGTGTGACGCATGAGATCATCGGAAATTCCGGTGCCCCACACACCCGGGTCGAGATAGAACGCCCACACCTCGCCGCGGCCGGTGAAGCCGCGCGCCCGTTCTCGCTCCGGTCCGTAGGACGCGAACCCGACGACCGTGCCGCCCTCCGTCGCGGTGTCGACCGCAACGGCGATCCGGTGGCCGGGAGCGAAACGCCAGAGCCGCCAGTAGCTGCGACGTGACGACTCGAAATCGGCGGCGTACAGCACCGAATCCGGGAACACGTGCGCGTATCCGGCTCGCCACGAGGCGACCTGGACATCCGTGATGCCATCGGCATCAGCCAGTGAGGCAGCGCGAATGTCGACGGCCATGGGCCCGGTCGCCCGGGCGCTCAGACGGCGAGCAGGTCGCGGGCGCCGGTGTCGCTCGACGGGTGGCGCAGCTTGCTCATCGCGCGGGCTTCGATCTGGCGGATGCGCTCACGCGTCAGGTTGAAGTGCTCGCCGACCTCTTCGAGGGTTCGCGGTTCGCCGCGATCGAGCCCGAAGCGCAGCTTCAAGATCTCGCGTTCCCGCTCGTCGAGCGGGGCAAGAAGTCGGGCGATCTCTTCGGGGAGGAGCGCTGTGGCAGCAACCTCGAAGGGCGACTCGGCGGAACGGTCTTCCACGACGTCGCCGAGCTCGGCATCGCCGTCCTCTCGGAGTGGCTCGGAGAGCGAGAGCGGCTCGGCTGCGAAGCGGAGCGCTTCGGTGACCTTGTCCTCGGGCATCTCGACTTCTTTGGCGAGTTCCGACAGGGTGGCGGGTCGGCCGTACTTGAGCTCGAGTCGTGAGCGGGCCTTCTGCAGGCGCGCCAATGTGTCGCCTGCGTGCACCGGGAGCCTGATCGTGCGGCCGGTGTTGGCGATGCCGCGCGTGATCGCCTGGCGGATCCACCAGGTGGCGTACGTCGAGAACTTGAAGCCCTTGCGCCAGTCGAACTTCTCGACCGCGTGCATCAGCCCGAGGTTGCCTTCCTGGATCAGATCGAGGAGCGGCAGGCCCGACGCCTGATACTTCTTCGCAATCGAGACGACGAGGCGAAGGTTGGACTGGACGAACTGACGCTCGGCCTCTTCGCCCTTGCGGGCCAGGCGGCGTAACTCGCGCTTCTTGGCGGGTGTGACGCCCTTGCCGCCGGCATCGAGGGTCTCGATCGCCTCCTTGCCGGCCTCGATCGCCTTCGCGAGCCGGACTTCGTCGTCTTTGGTGAGGAGCGTGTACTGACCGATGTCGGTCAGATACAGGCGGACGAGGTCTTCGTCGTCACGGTCGACGCGATCTTTGGCCACGTTAGCTCCCTTTGGGTCCGAGGTCTGAAGTCCGCCTCTTGGCGATGTCTGTGGCCCTCGATCGTGTTCCGAACATCTCGAGCGAGCCGAACCGACGGCCGATTCCGCATCCGCCGGACGACTTGCCAGATCCACCCGTTGTTCGAGGGGTTCTGGTAGACGATACCGATGCCACTCGCCGGGTCAACCGGGTGGACGCGTTTCCCCCGTCGGTAACTGTGTTCTGCATGGATACGCACGGAGTATCTGCAAAAACGATGAGGACCTATCGCTCGTACGAAGGACGGGGCGGTGTCGCCAACGCCTGATCGAGGCACCGATACACTGTCCCCCGGACGCTCGTCTCGAGCGTCCGATGCTTCAAGGAGGAATCCATGGCGAACCCCGTCCTCAACGAACAGCGACTGCAAGCGGCATCGAACACCTGGGCCCCACCGGAGCCCAACACGGACTACCTCGCACCCGTCAACGACGGCCCGTCGAGCCCCTTCGTGCGCGAGACGATGACGGTCAACGGGGTCATCTCGGCAACTGCGACACTGTTCGTCTTGCTGCTCGTCAGCGCCGCATTCGGATGGATCAGCACGGGCGCACCGGAACAGGTCGTCTTCGCCGACGGCTCCGTCGGGTTCCAGAACTCGATCCCGATGCTGGCCTGGGGCGGTCTCATCGTCGGTGTCGGCCTCACGTTCCTCCTGATGTTCAGGCCACACCTCGCCAAGTTCATCGCACCGATCTACGCGATCGCCGAGGGCTTCTTCGTCGGGTCGATCTCACGTGCGTACGAGAACATGTACGACGGTCTCGTCGTTCAGGCGGCCGGGATGACCCTTGCCGTGTTCGCCGTGATGCTCGTCCTGTACCGCACCGGCGTGATCAGGGTCACCGAGAAGTTCCGCAAGATCGTGGTCACCGCCACGATCGGCGTGATGGTGTTCTACGGCGTGAGCATGCTGATCCGCCTGTTCGGCGGATCGGTCAGCTTCCTGTCCAGCCCCAGCCTTTTGGGAATCGCGTTCAGCGTGTTCGTTGCCGGCCTCGCTGCATTCAACCTGGCGCTCGACTTCGACTTCATCGAGCGGGGTGCCAAACAGGGGCTCGACAAGAAATTCGAGTGGTATGCGGCGTTTGGGCTGCTCGTCACCATCATCTGGCTCTACCTGGAGCTGCTCCGGCTCCTCTCCAAACTCCGCCAACGGTGAATGATCGCCGGGTCGGAGAGGCAACGGCAGCGGCGACGGCCGGTGCGGCCCTCGCCGGCACCGTCGGATCGTTCGTCGGGCTCACCGTGCCGGCGGCTGCGATCGGCGGCCTGAACGGTTGGATCTCCGGATGGCGCGGTGTCTACGACTGGACATCGGCGAAGGGCGTGGGGGCGTTCGCCCTCGATTCGACGTGGGCGCTCGGCACGACCGCCACTGCCGTGGCATCACACGCTGTGGGCGCGGTCCGCGGCGAAGCCGGGTACTCCGAGCGGCTCAGCCGTCGGCACAACCGACACGTCTACGCCAGGGGATTCCAGCCGCGACGCGGGTTCGCGACCACGTTCGGCAACGTCGTCAACGGGGCGGGCGACCTTGGTCGGCCCCGTCGGGCGAAACTCGTGACCGACCACGAGGACGTCCATGTGTGGCAGGCGCGTGCATTCGGTCCCGTGTACCCCACGGTGTACCTCGGGTGGATGATCGCTGCCGGAGTCGCTGGGACCGCACTGTGGGCGATCAAGCACCGTGACCAACCATGGACGAAAGTGATCGAGTCGTACGCGTACTACCTGAACCCGTTCGAGTACTGGGCCTACAGTCGCGACGACCACTGGCCGCCGCAGGGTCTCGTCGCGACGATCGGCCCGCGTCGGCCGATGGTCAGGAGTTTCGCGAGCTTCCGCTGAGCGATCGAGCTCGGCCGTCGAGACGATTCGATATCGACCTCAGGTCTCCGACCACCAGTTCGATGACCCGAGCCGTACTGGGATCGAGGTCCCAGTCCAGTCGTTCAGCGAGTTCGTGCAACATCTCGCGAATGACGTCGATCTCTGCCCGGTAGGCACCGACCGGGCCGTGGTCGCCGTCGACGGACGGCCCCGCGCGGGCCGGCGCAGCGTTCGGCTCGGCGTGTGACCTCTCGACCGGGATCGCTGGTCGACGAGCGGCCCAGAGGTCGGCATGCCAGGCATGCACGTGACAGGCTTCCGCGAGCAGTCGCCCGCTCGAGCCTGCCCGCCCACCGGTGACGACCGCCCCGAGACCTTCGAACAGCGCGAGATTGCGGCGCTCCATCGCGCCGCAGATGTCGACCAGTTCAACGATGTTCACCGGGTCGCCGTTCACCGGGTCGCCCCGGTCGACCACGCTGCTTCGGCGAGACCGAGTTCGGTGGCCGGCTCGCCATTGGCGACGTATTCGAGGAGCATCCCTCGAAACGGCCCGCTGATCTCGAGCTTGCCGAGGATTGCATTGACACCCCAGACCACCCGATCGAGAATCACGAAACTGGGCGGAACGTTCAGGTGCTCGATCACGGCCGCGTGCGGGCCATGCAGGTCGAAGATCCGACCGATGGTTTCGACCATCCATTGGCGACTGAACGTGAACTCGTCGGTGAGATAGGGCACGTACGGGCTGCTCACATAGTCGTAGACCAGTTGGGCAGAGAGGCCGTGGTCTGGTCGGAGGAACTCGCTCGACTCCATCGCATGAACCAGCATCTCGGGGTCGCGATGCACGATCACGGCATCGAGCGTCGGGCTCAGCGTTTCCCACTCACCGGGTGACCAACGCTTGACCAGGCCGTAATCCAGGAACGTGACACTCCCGTCGTGATGGAACCGGTAGTTGCCGGGATGCGGGTCGCCGTTGAATGCGCCGTGTCGATGGACGGCGTGCTGGGCGAATCGCCAGACCACCTCGCCGGCCCGCTGTTTGGTGGCGGGGCTGGCCGTCGCCATGAATTCGTCGAACGACAGACCGTCGACCCATTCGGTCGTCAAGACCTTCGCACTCGAGTATTCCGGAACGAGGTTCGGGATCCGGACCCACGGGTGGCCGGCGAACACGTGGGCGAACTCGAGCGCATTGTCTGCCTCGAGCCGATAGTCGAGTTCTTCGCGCATCCTCGACCGGAGTTCGTCGACGAGACCTCGCGCGTCGAGACCCTTCAGCATGATCGCCGAGAACATGCCGTACATCAGCTCGGCCGAATCGAGATCGGATTCGATCGCTTCGTGCACGCCGGGATACTGCACCTTGACGGCGACGTCGCGTCCGTCACGGGTGACGGCGCGGTGGACCTGCCCGATGCTCGCGGCCGCCGCCGGCATGTCGGTCCAGTCGAGGAACACCCGCTCGGGTGACTCGCCGAGTTCGGCGGTGACCACCCCGGCGGCGAGCGATGGCGCCATCGGTTCGGCATCGGCCTGGAGCGTCGCGAGCGCGGCCTGAGCCTCGGGCGGAAGGGTCTCGAAGATGAAGCTGATCATCTGCCCCGCCTTCATCAGGACGCCCTTCATCTGCCCGAGTTCCCTGGCGACGTCCTCGGCGGTTCGGACGGCGAACTCGGCGTCGAGTTCGGCCCTCCGTTCAGCGGGTGAGCCGATCCGTCTGATGCGCATCAGACCGAATCGCGCCGTGTTGCGAGCCGACAGTTTCCAGACCCTGATCGAACGGCTGAGCCGCACGACCGACGCCGGCCGCCGCCGCCGCATGGTGAGTACGGCCGTCGCGGAGACGAACGTGAGTGCGCCACACGCCGCAGCGGCCGACGTCCGCTTCACGGACGGACGCGGCGGGCGACGGGGTCGGCCACGAGATCGACCTCGGGGATCGGTTCGCCCGTCACCTCGTCGAACCAGTACGACCCGTCATCGAGCCGTGTGAGTGCCGCCTCGACACCGGCGAGGTCGCGCTCGATCGCGGCGAGGTCATTCGAGGGAGCGCGTTGGGGGCCCGTCGGACCGGACTCGGACAGATCCATCACCGGCCCGACGATACCGGGTCGATCATGGCCACGGGGGATGTCGAGCGGGGGTGAACTCTACCGATGGTGGCGGAACCGTCAGGAGTTCACCCCCGCAGGGTGCACGTGCTGGGGGGCGACGTGCATTGCGAAAGTAACCGCGATCCGGAGGCCCCAAACGCAGATGTCAGAAGTGTCTCAGATTCCGTGCGTCGGCCGGTAGGGGACGGGGTTTCACCGCAGGTGACGGAGCGCGCGCTCACGTGTGTGACGCTTGTTTCGTCGCGCCACGGCGACGAATCCGATGAACACCGTCGCGGTCACGAGCCAGACGAGGAGTGCGCCGAACGCGACCGTGGAGACCGGGCGCGCCCAATCTCCGCCTTCGTTCGCCGGCCGCTGGACCGTCGAGGTCAACAAGTCGATCGACGAGCCGTCGAGCGGAGCGACCCGCTCGATCACCCCATCGTCGACCTCGGTCCCCGTCTCGGCCGACACGAGCTCGCCGGGCAACGACACGCGGAACGTGAACGACATCGATTCGGCGGGTGTCGAGCCGGTCGCAGCGAACTCGTCAGCGAACGGCAAACCGCCCACGGCATCCAGGAGGGCAGCGTCGGCGAACGCCTCGAAACCTCCGTTCAACTGCATCCGCCCCGTGACCGCATTCGTGGTCTGCCCGTCGGCTCCGACGGTGCGAGCTGCCTGCATGTCGACCAGAGGCGGGCCGATGCTGTTGAGCACGTTCGCCAGCTCCTCCGCGGACGAGAAGTGGTGCTGCAGCGAGATCGACAGCGCTCCGTCAGGCGCCTCCGTGGGGCCGTCCACGGTCCATCCGTTGGCGACCGCATCTTCGAGGCGGAGATCCTCCACGAGGTCGGGAACCTGGGCGACGAGGTCGGCGTCCGCGACGGCAGCGACCGTGACAATGCCCGTGCCGTCGGGATCCATATGCACGTCGACAGTGACGTCGAGCCGGCAGGCGCTCAGTGCGAGCAGGCTCACGACGACGAAGAGCAATCGGCGGGTCACGGCGATCCATCATCGCATCCGATCGGGTCCCCGCATCGTCAATCCGTACGCTTTCATCTCGGAAATCGGTGCGTTCGTCCGTTGCATCGTGGGACGATGGCGGGATGCAGGGGCCGGAGGCGATCGACGTCCAACCGAGCCGGTTCTTCGACGGAGGAACCGATACCGAGCCGACGCGTACCCTGCCGGCCGCTGCGTACGAGCTGACCCGGGTCGTCGTCGCCCGTACCGGCGACGTGCCGCGTGAGCTGTTCCGCGTCCGACGCCGGATCGGCTACGACGACCGCCACCACGGCGAGTTGCTCGTACCGCGAGACTGCACCACCTTTCTGAGTGACCTGACCTCGGTGCCGGCGCTGTTCACCTGGCTGGTGCCGAAATCGGGCGACCACCTCCCGGCCGCGATCATCCACGACGGTCTGGTGCGGTCCGAGAGCGCCGAGCCGGACCACATCGGCCCTGATCTCGACCGGGTCGAAGCCGACCGTGTGTTCCGCGATGCGATGGCCGACGCGGGCACCGGTGTGGTGCGGCGCTGGATCGTCTGGGCCGCGGTCTCGCTCGCGACGATCTGGGCCCGCCAGGGGACGGCCGAGAACCTCCGCGTCCGCACGTACTACCGGTGGGTGATGGTGGCCACGCTGGCGACCATCGGCTGGCTCGGGTATCAGGCGACGGCCGATCTTGTTCACCGGTCGGGTCGGTGGCCGTGCACGTACGAACTGTTCTGGATCGTCGGCCCGAACGCTTGGATCCGGCTCCTGACCGGGGCGATCGGCGCGATTGCGGTGCCGCTCGTGCTGAGCCTGTTCTGGGGTCGTTTCAGGCGGGCCGGGGCGATCGCCGGCGTGCTCCTGGGAGCGCTGTTTCACGTCACGGTCGCGCTGTTGGCGCTCAGCGCGGTGTACGTCGTGCTCGAAGCAATGGCCACCGATCGAAGCGTCCGTCCGCTCAGCAGACGAATCGGCGCGCGCTCTCGGGGAATCCTCGCTGCGCTCGCCGGAATCGCCGGCCTGGTCGCCCTCTGCACCGTGATCTGAACTCGCCCGCTCACACCGTCGGCGAGGGATATGGCGCGAAACGAGCGCCCACCGAGGTGGACGCTCGTTCGGTTCGGTGTCGGTCGGTCAGGTGTCGCCGGGGTCGACGTCGTCGTTGGTCGCCGTGGTGGCGAGTTCGACGGCGGCGGGGGGAACGAAGCCCTGGACGGCGTTGAACGTGAACACCTTGCGGGCTGGATCTTCCGGGTCCGGCTCGACGTCGACGACGATGATCTCGCCGGCAGAGAAGGTTTTGTACAAGATCCGCTCGGACAGCTCGTCTTCGATCTGACGTTGGATCGCACGACGCAGCGGGCGGGCGCCGAGCTGCGGGTCGTAACCGATCGTCGCGAGGTGCTCCTTCGCCGCCTGGGTCACCTCGATGCCGAGACCCTGGCCTTCGAGCTGCCCGATCAGCCGCTTGAGCATGAGGTCGACCATCTGGACGACCGCCTCGAGCGGGTGCTCGTGGAACACGATCGTCTCGTCGATGCGGTTGAGGAATTCAGGTCGGAAGTGCGCCTTCAGGGCGTCGTTGACCTTCTCCTTCATCCGCTGGTAGCTCATCGCCGTGTCGCCGCTGGTGAAGCCGACATTGGCTTTGCGGAGATCTTGGGTGCCGAGGTTGGACGTCATGATCAGCACGGTGTTGCGGAAGTCGACCGAGCGACCCTGCGAGTCGGTCAGGCGGCCCTCTTCGAGGATCTGCAACAGCGTGTTGAACACGTCGGCGTGCGCCTTTTCGATCTCGTCGAAGAGGACCACGGAGAACGGCTTGCGCCGCACGGCTTCGGTGAGCTGCCCACCCTCTTCGTACCCGACGTAGCCGGGAGGCGAGCCGACGAGCCGACTGACGGTGTGCTTCTCCATGTACTCGGACATGTCGAGCGTGATCAACGAGTTGTCGTCGCCGAACAGGAACTCGGCGAGCGTCTTGGCGAGTTCGGTCTTGCCGACGCCGGTCGGGCCGAGGAAGATGAACGAACCGCTCGGGCGCTTGGGATCCTTCAGACCGGCGCGAGTACGCCTGATCGACTGCGAGACCGCTGCGACGGCGTTCTCCTGGCCGATGATCCGTTTGTGGAGCTCGCCCTCCATGTTGAGGAGGCGGGCCGTTTCCTCTTCGGTGAGCTTGTAGACGGGGATGCCGGTCCACAGCGACAGCACCTCGGCGACGGCTTCTTCGTCGACCTCGTCGAACAGGTCGACGCCCGACGCCTTGACCTCGACCTCTTTGGACGCCTTCTCCTCGAGGAGCGCCTTCTCCTGGTCGCGCAGGCTTCCGGCCTCCTCGAACTGCTGCTCCTCGACGGCGCGCTTCTTGGCTTCCTGCACGTCATCGAGTTTGCGCTCGAGTTCTCGCAGGTCGGGCGGCGTCTGCATGCGTTTGATGCGCAGCCGCGAGCCCGCCTCGTCGATCAGGTCGATCGCCTTGTCCGGCAGGAACCGGTCGCTGATGTAACGGTCGGCGAGGTTGGCGGCGGCGACGAGCGCCTGGTCGGTGATCGTGACCCGATGATGAGACTCGTACTGTTCACGGATCCCCTTGAGGATCTCGATCGTGTGCGCCAGCGTCGGCTCTTCGACCCTGACCGGCTGGAAACGACGCTCGAGCGCGGCGTCCTTCTCGACGTGCTTGCGGTACTCGTCGAGCGTGGTGGCGCCGACGGTCTGCAGCTCGCCGCGGGCGAGCATCGGCTTCAGGATCGAAGCCGCGTCGATGGCCCCTTCGGCTGCGCCGGCACCGACGAGGGTGTGGATCTCGTCGATGAACAAGATGATGTCGCCGCGGGTCTTGATCTCCTTGAGCACCTTCTTGAGGCGTTCTTCGAAGTCACCCCGGTAGCGCGACCCGGCAACGAGTGCACCAAGGTCGAGCGTGTACAGCTGCTTGTCGTGCAAGGTGTCGGGGACATCGTTGTTGACGATCATCTGGGCGAGGCCCTCGACGATCGCGGTCTTCCCGACGCCGGGCTCACCGACGAGCACCGGGTTGTTCTTGG
Source organism: Ilumatobacteraceae bacterium (assembly GCA_039921745.1). Taxonomy (GTDB): domain Bacteria; phylum Actinomycetota; class Acidimicrobiia; order Acidimicrobiales; family Ilumatobacteraceae; genus Ilumatobacter. The sequence goes on from JBDSBE010000050.1 coordinate 9,751, forward strand.
TGCGCCTCGACAGGATCTGCATGACCCGCTCGAGTTCCTTGGTCCGCCCGATCACGGGATCGAGTTTGTGCTCGCGTGCCATCTGCGTGAGGTTGCGTCCGAACTGGTCGAGAATCTGGCTGTTCTTCTCGTCGTCGCTCGTCCCTTTGGAGCCGCCGACACTCGCACCGGTCGAGCCGGATTCCGAGCTGCCGCGGCTTCCTGAGCCGGACTCGCTGCCGGTTCCCGACGGACCCTGATAGCCCGACAGCAACTGGATGACCTGCTGGCGGACCCGGCTGAGGTCGGCGCCGAGCTTCACGAGCACCTGAGCTGCGACGCCTTCACCTTCCCGGATCAGCCCGAGCAGGATGTGCTCGGTGCCGATGTAGTTGTGGCCGAGCTGGAGTGCCTCGCGCAGTGACAGCTCGAGCACCTTCTTGGCGCGCGGCGTGAACGGAATATGGCCAGATGGCGACGAGCCACCCTGGCCGATGATCTCCTCGACCTGGTTGCGCACCGCCTCGAGCGAGATCGAGAGCGATTCGAGCGCTTTCGCGGCGACGCCCTCACCTTCGTGGATCAGCCCGAGCAGGATGTGCTCGGTGCCGATGTAGCTGTGGTTCAGCAGGCGTGCTTCCTCTTGAGCGAGGACCACGACCCGGCGAGCCCGGTCGGTAAAGCGTTCGAACATGTGTCGCCTTTCTGCGATGGCGAATACGTGGATTCACTCTA
>JBDSBE010000051.1:0-3244 GCA_039921745.1 Ilumatobacteraceae bacterium
GTTGGATACCGATGATCGACGGTCGCAGCGACACGGCGATCGAGCGTGTCGTCGCTCGGCTCGGAGATCAGCGGGTGGATCGACCGATCGACGCCGAGGGCCGTCCGTGTCCGGTTCTTCGAGATGCACCCGACGGTCTGTGATCCGATTCGCGGTCACGGCGCGACAGAACAGACGGAGGCAAACGCCGACAACCGGCAAGGAGGAATCCCCATGAACGGTCACGCTTCGATCACGAAGGGCGCTTGCCTGATCCTCCTGCTGGGGGCCGTTATGGGGTGCGACGAGGACGGACCTTCGGCGACGGTCCGATTCGAGCCACCCGCCGACGGTGCACGCAGTGGGTGCTGATCGGGACACGCCCAAGTGTGCGCGGTCGCTGGCGCGGGTGTGGTCGCGCGAACTTGTGCGCAGCGCGGCGTTTGCCTACGGCTTCGTGTTCCTGATGATGAACTATGTCTTGTTCGCGTTGCTGTGGGGCGGCGAGACCGACTCCTGGAACGAAACGCTCCAGATCGCACCGTGGTTCGCCCACCCGCTCGTGGGCATGACGATCGTCGGCGTGCATCGCGCCGTGACCCGGGCGCGTCGCGACGATGTGAACGAACTGATCGGTGTCTGTCCGCTGCCCGAGGGTGTGCGCACCGTCGGTCATCTTGGGGCGGTCGGTGTTCCGCTGGCGATGTTCGCGGTGTTCGTCGTGGCGTTCGTGGGGACCAAGGAACTGCGGGGGGTTGGACCGATCGGGACGATCGGGACGGGATGGCTCGATCTCGTGAGTTCGATGCTGCTGATCGTGGGTGGTGTCGCGCTCGGTGTCGCGATCGGGCGCTGGGTTCCGTTCCAGGTTGCACCGGTACTCGCTGTACTCGCTGTGCTCGCGGTGACGCTCCGCCTCTCGACGTTGGGTGACCCGGGGTGGAACCCGTTGGCCGAGCTGTCGACAGTTCCGCCCGTGGAAGAAATCGGAGAGCTACTCGCGCCCCGTCCCAACGGGTGGCACGTCGTGTGGTTGCTCGGGCTGACCGGCCTCACGATGATCGTTGCATTCGCGTGGAGCCGCCGCGACCGAATGATCGGCGCGTTGGCAGTAATTGCACTCGTCGTCACCGGAGCGGGAGGGATCGGGGCGACGCGCGGCATGTCGTCCACCGACGCCGATCACATCGTCGATCTGATCGTCGCCCCGGAAACTCATCAGACATGCCAGACGTCCTCCTCCGGCATGCTGGATGTCTGCGTGTACGACGGTTTCGACGAGATCGTCCCGGTGTTGATGTCGGGTTCTCAGGTCGCTGATGTCGTTCCGGGCGCCGGGCGCTTCGTCATCCGTCAGGGCCTACTCGAAACGTACGTCGACGAGGTCCCGCCCGAGGTTCGAGATCGGCTGCCCGCGAGCCGGAACCGACCCGCCAACGAGATCGTGGTCGGCCTCGATCCTCCGTCGGACGCCTCACCGGCCAGGTTCGCGTTGGCGTTCAGCGCAGCTGGGTTGCCGACCGAGGAGCCCGCCGACGGCGTGCCGCTGATCGTCGTCGGTCAGGCCCGCAGTGTGGTTGCGCTGTGGCTCGCGACCGCTGGGTTGTCCGACGATGATGCATACGACCTGCTGTCGACCGACAGTGAACACAGCAACGAACCGATGGCCCGGTCAGCGGTCTGGGCGGGAGCGGCCTGTTGGGTGCCACCCGCGGTGACCTCGATCGAGGAGCTCGACCTCGCCCGACGTCTCGCGATCGGTGACGATGCTCGCGTCGCTGCAGTTCTCACGGAACGATGGGAGCACTGGATCGACCCGACCACCAGCACGGTGGAACTGGTCGCCGCGCTCGAACTCGACGGCCCGATCGCGTTCAGCCCGATCGAACCTCACCCCTACGACACGGGATGCTGAGCCGGAGATGTCCGACCGCTCTGACGCCGAGTTGCTCCGAGCGATCGCCGATCACGACCGTGACGCGTTGCGCGAGCTCCACGACCGGCATGCGCCGTGGGTCGGTGCCCGCCTCCGTCGGCGATGCAGCGACCCCGACGTCGCCGCCGACGCCTTGCAGGACACGTTCGTCGCGATCTGGAAGTCGGCCGGCTCGTGGACCGGGTCCGGCGAGGTCGCCGCGTGGGTGTGGGGCATCGCGATCCGCCGTCTCATCGGGGTGCTCCGCAAACGCGCTCGCTGGGAGCCGGCAGTGCGGATCATGCAGCGCGACGACGACGCCGTCGCCGTCGCCGCCGAGGAGGCAATCCTCGAGCACATCGAACACGGCGAACTCGGCCCGGCGCTCGCCGGTCTGTCGCCGGAGATTCGAGCGGTGATCGAGGCGACGGTGCTCGACGGTCTGTCCACCCGGGAGGCGGGTCGCCTCCTCGGCATCCCGGCTGGAACGGTCAAATCGCGGGCGCGACGCGCTCGCCAGGAACTGAGAGGAGCTCTCACGTGAACCCCCATCCATCCCGCGAACAACTCGCAGGGTACGCACGTTGTCCCGAGTCGATGCCACCGGTGCGGGCCGCTTCGATCGAGCAGCATCTGCTCGCGTGCGGCGAATGCCGCATGGTCGTGGCGAGTGCCGCACCGATCGAGTCGGTCACGGAGTCGTGGACTCGCGTGGCCGACGTCATCGACCGCCCGCCACGTCGGCTGCTCGCGATTGCCTTCGGTCACTTGCTGCCGGATCGTTACGTCCGACCGGTGTCGGCGACCCTGGGCCTGCAGTGGGCGTGGCTCGCATCGACCCTCGTGCTGGCTACGGGGGCTGCGTTCCTCAACCGCGTCGCCGAGGCGGATCGGCTGTTCTTGTCGGTCGCACCGCTCGTTGCGGTGGCAGTCGTCGTCGTCGCGTTCACGCCGGCGGGTGAGCCCGGTGGTGAGGCGGCGTACGCGACGCCCGTGTTCGGGCTCGGGTTGCTCCTTCGCCGTCTCGTCGCAGCACTCGTGCCCGCGCTGCTCGTGCTCGGCGTCGTCGCGGCGTTCGTCGCTGACCTCGACGCCGACAGCGTCACGTGGTTGCTCCCGGCGTTCGGTCTTGCCACGACGACGCTCGCCCTGACGACGTACCTCCCCATCCGGGTGGCCGGCGTGACTGCCGCATCGCTCTGGTCGTCGGCGGTGATCGTGGTCGGTCCCGTGAACGACTTCGGGGTTCTCCGCCGTTGGAGCAATGTCGACCTGTTCGACCAACGCGGCCAGGTCGTCGCGACCCTGGTGACGCTCGTGGCAGTTCTCGTCATCTCGCTCCGCAGGGAG
>JBDSBE010000052.1:0-43145 GCA_039921745.1 Ilumatobacteraceae bacterium
CGTGAGAGTCGGCCCGGCTGGGGCGGGCCGACTCTCACGCGTTCCGGGTGGGGGTGGGGGGTGGGGGGTGCCGTACGGTGGGGTGATGAGTGCGGATGGCACGAGCGTCGACGTCGCGGGCCACGTCGACCTGAGGCGGGTGGTCGACGACCTGAACCGGTTGCTGCGACTCCGCACGACGCCGATCGGGATGAAGCGATTCACGACGGTCGCCGAGATGGAGGCGGTACCGCGCATCCGGCGCCCCGATGCGATCCACACCACCGATCAGATCGTCGGGCAGGCGGCCCGGAACGGGTGGACCGTCGGGATCACCCGCGCCGATCTCGTCGGCGACCAGTGCGCCGCAGTCGTCGGCCTGCACCCGCGCGACGCCGAGTGGTTGGAGGGCCGTCGGTATGCCGGCGTCTGGTATTCGACGCCCGATGACGCAGCAGCCCATCAGGCGGCGATGGACCTGCCCGAGTTCGGTCGGCACGAGGCACTCGCAGTCTCACCGCTCGCGAGCGGTCGGCTCGACCCGCCGGACGTCTGCCTGATCTACGCGACGCCCGCCCAGATGATCCTGTTCATCAACGGCCTCCAGTGGACCGGCTATCGCAAACTCGAATGGGGCTGCGTCGGCGAGTCGTCGTGCGCCGACTCGTGGGGTCGGGCGATGGCGACCGGCGAGCCGAGCCTGTCGATTCCGTGTTTCGCCGAGCGGCGATACGGCGGCGTGATGGAGGACGAGCTGCTGATGGCGATTCCGCCGTCGTTCCTGCCGACGGTGATCGACGGGTTGGAGGCGCTGTCGCGTAACGGGCTCCGGTATCCGATCCCGCAGTACGGCATCAACGCGGACGCCCGTGCGGGCCTCGGGGTCAGTTACGGCGACTGAGTCGTGCTGATCAAGAACGTCGTGCTCGAACGGATCGCGGCCGGCGAGGTCGACACGCTCTTCCGTCGCCAGAAGCGACCGACCGTGAAGACCGGCGGCACATTGCGGACACGGATCGGGATGCTCGACATCGTGCGGGTCGACCGAATCGGCCTCGACGAGATCACGCCCCGAGATGCGCGACGCGGTGGGTTCGGTTCGGTCGACGAGGTCGTCGCCGAGCTGACGCAGAAGCCGGACGGCGAGTTCTACCGCGTTCGGATCGGGGTCGGCGGCATCGATCCGTGGGTGGCACTGCGTGAGCAGATGCACCTGTCAGCCGCGGAGATCGCCGCCGTGCGCAAGCGACTCGGTCTGCTCGACGCTCGCAGTGTTCGGGGCGCATGGACGCAGGACATCCTGTCGATGATCGCAGCCCAGCCGCACGTCCGGGCGCCGGACCTGGCTGCGTCGATCGGCTGGGAGACCAAGGCGTTCAAGGAGAATGTGCGCAAACTGAAGGGTCTCGGCTTGACGATCAGCCACAACCCTGGCTACGAGCTCTCACCACGTGGTCGTGTCGTGCTCGACGCCCTCTGACCGGCCCGTCGGTGCGCCAGGGTGACGGTGCAGCCGGCGTGGTCACTAGTGTCGTTCGGATGTGGGCGATCCAGATCGACGAGGCAGGCGGACCGGAAGTCATGCAGTGGCGGGAACTCCCCGACCCGGAGCCCGGTCGCGATCAGATCGTCGTCGAGGTGGCCGCCGCAGGCTTGAACTTCATCGACACGTATCAGCGCAGTGGGCTCTACGACATGCCCAAACCGTTCGTGCCCGGTCTCGAAGGCGCCGGCGTGGTGGCGGCGGTGGGTGACGGTGTTCAACGGTGGTCGGTGGGGGACCGGGTGGCGTGGCCGGGGAGCCCCGGCTCGTACGCGACGATGGTGGCGCTGCCGGCCGAGCGTGTCGTGGCGGTGCCGGACTCGATCGACCTCGAAACCGCAGCAGCAATCCCACTCCAGGGGATGACGGCGCACTACCTCGCGACCGACACGTTCGAACTCGGCCAGAACAGCCGCTGCCTCATCCACGCCGGCGCCGGTGGCGTCGGGCTGCTGCTGATCCAGATCGCCAAGCTGCTCGGCGCTGAGGTGTTCACCACCGTCGGTACCGAGGAGAAGGCAGAACTCGCGTCTGCCGCAGGGGCGGATCACACGATCCTGTATCGGGATGTCGATTTCGCCGAGGCGATCACGGCGATCGCGGGAGAGCGTCCGCTCGATGTGGTCTACGACGGCGTCGGCAAGTCGGTGTTCGACCAGAGTCTGACCCTGCTTCGAGGGCGGGGGATGATGGTCACGTTCGGGAACGCCTCCGGCGCGGTCGACCCGGTGTCGCCGTTGGCCCTGTCGAGAAACGGATCGCTGTTCCTCACCCGCCCGACGCTGTTCGACTACATCGCGAGTCGCAGCGAACTCGAACGTCGTGCCGCCGATCTCTCCGAGTGGATCGCCGACGGGCAGCTCGACGTCCGGATCGGCGAGCGCTTCGCGTTGCGTGACGCCGTCGAAGCCCATCGAGCGATCGAAAGCCGGTCGACCACCGGCAAAGTCATCCTCGTTCCCTGAACCGGAAGCGGTCAGCAGTCGGCGAAGAGCAGCACGGGGAGGTCGCCGGCGCGCATACCGATCACCGACACGGCGGCCGGATCGGGCGAACCGAAGGCGAACGAGCCGTCCGCGGCGACCGTCATGAACGGGTCGCCGCTGCTCTCGAGGGTGAGATCGATGCCCTCGGCCATCCCGTTGCCGACGGTGAAGCAGCCACCCTCCTCGACGGTGATGGCATCCATGTGGTCGACCCACAGCGAGCCGACCGTGATGCCGCCCGCACTGGCGAGCCCGGCTGCGGTGTCACCCTCGAAGCGCCAGCCCGTGAACTGGAGCGCAGTGTCGGAGCCGGCACCGAACTCCGTGCACAACCCGTTGGCGAAGCACACCGTGCGACCGAACGGAGCGACGTACGCCTCTTCGCCGGTGACGTCGAGGAACGTGCCTTCGTCGTCGTTCGGGTACTCGGCTGACTCGTCCGACACGGGTTCACCCAAGACCGCGACCAGACCCGGGACGATCTCGGTGTCGGGTCCGCCGAACGAGAACGGCAGGACGCCGTCGAAATCGAGGACCAGATCTTGCGGGTTCTGCGGCTCGACGGTGGTCGCGGGTTCCGGTTCGGTGGTCGGGGGAGCGGAGGTCGCGGGTGTGGTGGCCGGCACCGTCGACTCGGGCGCAGCGCTGGTGGACGGCACGGGTGCGTCGCTGGTGGTGGTCGTCGATTCGCTGACCGGCAGCGTCGTCGTGTCGCTGACGGGAGCGGGCGTGGCGAGCGGCGCGCTGTCCGGTTCGGGGCGCTGGCACGCGGCGAGCAGGACCAGCAACGTCACCACGATCGAGACGTGTCGCACGGTCGAGTTCACGCCGATCACGGTACTCATGTGCGAACGCTCGCCGATGGCACGGCGGTCGCCGGCGAGTCAGCCCGACGTTGGCAGCACAGCGATTTCAATGAGGGTCGGCCGGGTCGCACGCGAATCTGGCTGCAGGCGAGCGGCGAAGTCGGCGGTGCAGGGAATCTCGATCGGATTCCGGCTTCCCGCCTGTCGCACTCTCCCGACGGGTGCCATCGGCCGTCCTGATCTGCTCGTCGCTGATCACCGGCGCATCGGCGCCGACGTCATCGAGCGACGGTGGCGAGCCAGTCCCGGGCGTCGACCATCATGTCCACCCGTTGGCTGTGCGCCATCGGATAGCCGGTCGTCGTGACGGTCCATCCGGCCGATTCGAGTCGCTGCGCGGCGGCCCGGGAACGTTCCGGTGTGATGATCCGATCGAGCTCACCGAACTGGATCAGCGCCGGGCGCCCATCGCCCGACTGGTCGTCGAGCGTGACATCGTCGGTGTCGTGGATGCTGCAGCACATGGCCCACACGCCGGCGAACGCAGGAGCGCCCGAACGCAGCGCGAGCGACAACGCGAGAAATCCACCTTGCGAGAAGCCGCCGATCACCGTGCGCTCCGGGCCGATGCCGGCGCCCTCCATCTTCTCGCCGACGTACTCGTCGAGCAGATCAAGCGCCGCGACGTACGAGTCGCTCTCGGGTACCCCGTCGACACGGTCGTACCACGAGGCACCGTCACCGTCGTCGAGATCGTGCGGCGCGCGTGGACAGAACGCACTGAACCGTTCATCCGGGTCGACGAGCGGAACGTACGCGGCGAGATGGTGCTGCTCGGCACTCCATCCGTGGAGGAGGATCAGGAGCCGTTCGGCGCCGTCGCGGACCATCGGGTAGGTGGTGAGCTGCACGCTCCCACTCTTGCAGAGTCGCCGCCTACGCCCTCGGCCCCGTGGCAAGCGACAGCTCGAACTGTCGAGTCTCCGGCCGAGATCCGCGTCGACGCCGGTCCCTTTACGTGGGAAGGGTGACGCCGATCTTGGGGAGGACTTCGGTCGCGGTCACCTCGAGCTGTTCGTTCATCTGCTCCTGGGTGAGCCCCGGCATGTCGAAGAAGATCACGACGTGTTCGACGCCGACCTCGTCGCGGTACCTGCCCAGCAGGTCGGCGCACTGTTCCGGTGATCCGATCAGCATCATGTCCTGGTCGATCGAGTCCTCGATCGTGGGACGGAAGTCGAACGGCACCGGGCTGCCGTCGGGCAGGCTGTACGCCCGGAACCGGCCGTACGGTGCGAGGAACCTGATCCACTCGTCGTGGGCGTTCCGGCCGGTGCGAATCGCATCCTCGCGGGTCGGGCCGACGTGCATGTTGATCGCGAGGCAGCGCCCGTCGCTGCGGCCGATGTCCCACCCGCCGGCAGCTGCCTTGTCGCCGAAATCGTCCCACCACTTCCTGGTGCCCTCGATGCCACGGGCGGGCAAGACGGCGTTGTGGCGGACCCGGGCGCAGTAGTCGAGCGTCGGCAGTGACGTCACCGCCTGCCACACGTCGATCGGAGCGATCGGCTTGGGGATCAACGTGAGGTTCTGCACCGTCGAGCCACGATCAGGGATGCCGGGCGGGGGCAGCACGAAATGCTTGCCCGAGAACGAGAACGTCTCGTTGTCCCACGCCAACTTGATGATCTCCATCGATTCTTCGAACAGCTCACGGTTGAGGCGGTCCATCTCGGCGGACATCTCGTTGTCGCCGGACGCCACGACGCCGCCGAGCGACTGCGCTTCCCGTGGCACGGTGCCCCGGCCGACGCCGAACTGGATGCGATTGTCGGTGAGGATCTGCATCATCGCTGCGTCCTCGGCGAGGCGGAGGGGGTGCCACTGCGGGACGACGTTGAACATCTGTCCGAGCCGGAGGCGCTCGGTCTCCTTGGCGAGGTGTAGGCCGAACAGGATCAGGTTCGGTGTGACCTCGTAGCCCTCGTACTGGAAGTGGTGCTCGGTGAGCCACATCGTGTCGTACCCGAGGCGATCCATCGTCTTGGACCACTGGGTGAGGTTGTCGTAGCAGGCGAGGAAGTCGGCGCTGCCGTATCGACGATCGACCGGTTGCGGCCCGTCGTTGCCGGCATCGGGCATGGGAACGGAGCCGTAGAAGTTGGCATCAACACGCATCCGCTCAGTCTCGCAGCCGGCGGTTTCGGTGAGATCGATTGTGCGGTCGTGAGCAGATCCGCGTTCGGGCGACGGCCGAGCGGCATCGATCTGACAGGGTGGACCGATGAGCGAACAACGGATCGAAGTCCAACGTGCGATCGCAGCCGAGCCCGCGGCGATCTTCGAGGTCCTGTGTCGGCCTGACGGCCACGTGGCGATCGACGCCTCGGGCATGCTGATGTCGGCCGAAGGTGACCCGGTGACGGCGGTCGGTGACCGGTTCGTGGTGCACATGGATCGCGACTCGCTGCGCGATTTCGACCTCGGGCTCTACGACGTCACGGTCGTGATCGCGACGTTCGAGCAGGATCGTGAGGTCGCGTGGACCATCGACGGTCAGATGCAGCCGCCGATCGGTCACGTGTACGGCTACCGGCTCGAACCGGTCGACGGCGGCACGATGGTGACGTCGTACTACGACTGGTCCGACATCCACGAGCAGTACCGGGACCTGGCGAAGGACCATTTCCCGATCATCTCCGAGACCAACTTGCGCGCAACACTCGGCATTCTCGCTCGGACGGTCGCTCCGGGCAGTGCCCGTCCCGGGGCGTAGTCGCAGTGGCCCACCGGGTGCGTCCTGCCGGCTTCAGCTGTCGACGCGGTCGATCGCGATGTTCCCGGAGACCGACCGGAGTCGCAGGCGGACGTGACGCGGGTTGTCGACGGGCGGTTTCGGCGACGGCGCCGGCAGCGTCGTCCGGCCGCTGAGCGTCGAGATGTCGGGTTCGACCCGAATGCCCGTCGGGAGGCCCAATCGCACGTCACCGGTGATCGCTTTCACCGAAATCGTCGAGCCGTCGCAACACCCGATGCGCACGTCACCGGATGCCGTCCCGACCTGCAGGTCGTCGTCGGCATGCGTCACCCGAATGTCTCCCGATGCGGTGCTGAGATTGAGCCGGCCCCCGGCGCGACCGATCTCGATGTCGCCCGAAGCAGTCGAGCACGTCGCGTCGGTCCGGATCTCGTGGACACGAATCTCACCGGACGCGGTCGTCGCATCGAGCCGCACGACCGTTTCGCCGCGTACGTCGCCGCTCGCGCTGCGAGCCCGGATGCAACCCAACTCGCCCTGCAGTGCGGCGTCGGCCGACGCACTGCTGATGTCGACGTCGGAACCGACCGGCACGATCGCGAGCAGCCGAACCGACCGGCTGCGCCACGATCGCCGATTGATCGGACGGACGGTGATGGCGTTCCCGAGTTGCTGGACCTGCCACTCGTCGACGTCGTCGCCGTCGAGCGACACGGTGATCGTGCCACCGGGGCCCGATCGGATCTCGACCTGGCCCGATCGGACATCGACGTCGATGCTCGCCCGGCCGTCGACGTCGAACTGCTCGTCGCGGATCACGGCGTCGTTCCGTTGGTCGGAGAGTTCACGACTGGATCGGTCACAGGTCGAAGCTGTCCGTGACCCGGTCACCGCGGTCGACGGGCCGCTTCGCCCGCTTCGAGAGCGCGTCGACGACCCAGGCGTTGACCGAATCTCCATCGATCGTCGCAGAGTCTTCGATCAGGCTTTTCAGTGACGGCGGGAGGCGGAGCGTGATGCGAGCGTCGAACTCCTCGCCGGCGGTCGATGACGACGTTCCGACTCGGGCCGCAGAGACTCGCAGTGACGGGTCGCCGTCCGACATGACGATGTCGACCGTGCGATCGTCCAGTTGAGCGCCGACCTCGGTCGCAGCCTGCTGTGCGAGTTGGAGGGCGGCGATGTGCAGGGCCGGGCCGAGGGCCTCGACGAGCGACGAGATCGCCGTTTCGACGGCGGGGTCGCCGCTCGCCAAGGCGCCGTGGTTGGTGAGCGTGGCGGCCAGTTCGTTGACGACGGGTTGGACGTGCACGTCAGACCTCGCGCCGGGTGCGGCGGGCGGTCCGGCTGGAGCGGCGGTCGGCCCGCTGACGACTGCTGCGCAGCTGCTCGAATCGTTCCTGCTGCAACAACCTGACGATGCTCGGATCGTGGTGATCCATCGTGTTTCCTCTCGTTGGGGTGATGGCAAGGAGTGACCTTGCGGTCATGATGACATCACGATGATGTCATCATGATGTCAGACCGATCCGATCGTGTCAAGGGCGGCGTGTCGGACTTCGTCTGGACGCGCGAGCGGTGGAGTGTCACAGTTGCGTCGAGACGGAATCCGCCGTCGCAACGCGAGCGAGGAGCACGCAATGACGTCGCTGAATGACCGCCCGAACACGGCACTCGTCGTGATCGATATGCAGCGCGGCGTCGTGGCCGCGGGCCACGACGTCGACCGGGTCGTCGACAACATCAACACGCTGATCGACCGAGCCCGAGCCGAGGACGTGCCCGTGATCTGGGTCCAGCACGCCGACGAGGGTTTAGCGCAGGGTTCGCAGGACTGGGAGTACATCCCCGAACTCGTCCGTCGCGACGGCGAGCCGCTGGTGCACAAGCAGTACGGCGACTCGTTCGCAGCGACCGACCTCGAGTCGGTGCTGGCCGAGCGCGGCGTCGGACGACTGGTGGTGACGGGGGCCCAGACCGACGCCTGCATCCGCTCGACGCTCCACGGTGCGCTGGCACGCGGGTACGACGCGACGCTCGTCGGCGACGCCCATACCACCGAGGACATGCGGGAGTGGGGCTCGCCGATCGATCCGGCCCAAGCGATCGCGTACACGAACCTGTACTGGGACGGCTCGTCGGGCCCGGGTTGCAAGGGCGCCACGCTCTCGACGGCCGATGTGGCGTTCGCCACCACCTGACCCCCCTTGGTCGACGCCCACGCCCAACGCCACCGGCCGACGCACACGGCGAGGGTTGACAGGACTGCGACCCGTCGCTAACGTACAACCATATGGTTGTACAAGACGTGCTCACCGGCAACGTGCTCACCGGCAATGTGCTCACCGGCAATGTGCTCACCGATGACGAGGTCGATCGGCTGTTCCGAGCTCTCGCCGACGCCACCCGACGCGACATCGTGCGACGCACGCTGCTCGGCGAGGCGTCGGTCAGCGTGCTTGCGGCCGACTACGACATGAGCTTCGCGGCCGTCCAAAAGCATGTCGCCGTGCTGGAGGGAGCAGGCCTCGTGTCCAAGGAGCAACGTGGGCGCGAGCGGATCATTCGCGCCGAACCCGACCAGATCGCGCGGGCTCGCGCAGTGCTCGTGCGACTCGAAGAACTCTGGCGCGCGCGGTTCAGCCAACTCGACGCCGTACTCGCCGACGCAGCACCCGATCTTCCTACCCGACGAACACCACTCGAGGAGTGAACCCATGCCCATCACCGATGTCACCTCCGACCACGACGCCCTCACCCTGACGATCACCGGCGACTACCCCGTGCCGGTCACTCGGCTGTGGGGCGCCTGGATCGACCCGCGCCAGCTCGAACAGTTCTGGGGCCCGCCCGAGTGGCCCGCGACATTCACCCGTCACGACATGGTCGAGGGTGGACGATCCGAGTACTTCATGACCGGCCCGGGCGGCGAAACCTCCGCCGGCTACTGGGCGATCGAGTCGGTCGATCACGGACGCAGCTTCACCGTCGTCGACGGGTTCATCGGTGACGACGGTCAACCCAACGACTCGCTGCCGAGGTCCACGACGACGTTCCGTTTCGAGCCCACCGAAACCGGCTCACGGTTCGTCGGGGTCACCTCGTTCGAGAGCGTGGACTCGATGGAGCGACTGCTCGACATGGGGATGGTCGAGGGTGCCAGTGCCGCATTCGGTCAGATGGACGACATCCTGGCCGACCTCGCATCGTTCGCCCACGGCCGCGACGTCGACGCGGTGGTGCTGTCCGACACGACCGTTCGGTTGAGTCGAGTGGTGCGGGGAACCGTCGCACAGGTCTGGCGGGCACACCACGAGGCCGCGTTGATGCAACGGTGGCTGCTGGGCCCGGACGGCTGGACGATGCCGGTGTGCGATTTGGCACAGGACGTGGGCGACAGCTATCGCTACGAGTGGGAGTCGTCCGACGGGTCGCGCTTCGGGTTCGACGGAGAGTTGCTCGAGCGCGTGGCGCCGTATCGCGAGGTGTCGACCGAGCACATGATCGGCACGGACCACCCGCCGACGCGCAATGAGATGACACTCACCGCGGTCGACGACGGAACGCTGCTCACGTTGGTCGTCACGTACGCCGACAGCACGACCCGCGATGCCGTGCTCGCAACCGGCATGACGGGCGGCATGGAGGCGTCATACGACCGGCTGGAGTCGGTGCTCGCCGGCGTCGCGGCCTGACGGGCCCGGCGGCGGGCTCACACCGACGGGACGGTTGCACGTCGCTCGTCGTCGACCACGGCCTTCGACCTCGTGAGCAGCCAGACGACCGTGAGGAGCACGATCGCGCCGCCGACGAGCGTCGACAGCCGAGGTTGCTCGCCGGGCCAGATCCACACCCAGACCGGGGCGAGCACGACTTCGGTCATGAGCAGCAGTGACACGCGCGCCGACGCCACCGAACGGTGACCCAGGTTGAACAGCGGCAGGCCAACCCCAAGCGCGAACCCGCCCGTGATGCATGCCAGTAAGGCGTCGTGGGCCGACATCGCGAACCCGCCCTCCAGTGCAGCCATGACCCCGGCGCCGAGCGCAAGCACGGCGCCGGAGATCAGGGCCGGAATCACCGGGTCGACCTCACCGGCCGATCGCAGGAGCACGTTGTACGAACCGACGAGGATCGGAATGACGGCCGCGAACAGCACCCCGAGACCCGAGCCGGCGCCGAGCCCGGAGCCGACCATGATCGCGACGCCGATCGCCGTGACGACGATCGCGATCACCGTCGGTCGCTCCACCCGCTCGCGCAGTGCGAGCCACCCGACGATCGCCGCGTAGATCGGTGCAGTTGCCAGCAGGAACAGCGTGGTTGCCGCCGACGTGCGGGCGAGCGCCAGGATGTACAGCATCGAGGTGACGGCCAGGACGAGGCCCGCGCCGACGACGCGCACATTCGTCTGACCGAACGGGACGGGACGATGCCGGCTGCGCGCCAGGGTGAGCAGCACCATCGCGGCCGTCGTCGAGACCCCCCGAACGGCGAGGAATTGCCAGTCGGTCGCGCTCTCGACGGCGCGGTATGCGATTGCGGTGAAACTGAACACGACCCCGGACGTCGCGACCAGAATCGATCCCTGGCGTTCGGTCAGCTCCTCGTCACCGACGAACGCACGCGCGACTGATCGGAGCACGTCGGCACACTACGAGCCGATGTCCGGGCACGGCTGACCGGAGGGAGGCGACCGGCGACACCGCTGCCGAGGCGTCAAGCGTCGCGTTCGATGTCCGTGCGCGCGCGGGTCATTCGCCAGAGCACCGTCGCAGCCCAGACGCACGCGAGCGCAGCTGCTGCACTGAAGACGTGGACCCAGGCCAACCCGTCACGAATCGCGTCGAGCGTGGCCGGCGACGGGTCGAAATCGCTCCCGCCGAGCGCGTCACGAACGATCTCGACGTCACCGATGCGGTTTCCGACGACGAGCAGCAGGATGGCACCGCCAACGGCGACGCCGTAGGTGATGCAGAGCGTGCGGACGAACTGGTGAGCGCTGTTGACACGACCCATCTCGCTGTCATCGGCCGACGACTGCATGAGCGTCAGGCCGGAGGTCGACACGAAGCCGATCGACGCTCCCATCAGCATGAAGGCTGCGAAGATGATCGGGATCGGCCATGTGAGCGCCACGCCGAATCCGCCGGCCGCGACTGCGGGGACCATCAGGCAGGCGCCGAGCAGGATCGTGTCGGCCTCCCGCCATCCGTGTTCGAGCAGGCGGCTGACGACGAACGCGGCAGCCGTCCATCCGACGGTGAGGAACACGACCGAGAACGCTGCGAACGACTCCGATCTCCCCCTGGTCGTCTGCATGTACAGCGGCAGATAGTTGTCGGCGGCGAGGCCCGCGATCAGCACCAACCCCGAGGTGATGTGGATCCGCTTGAGCGGGAAGCGGGTGATGTGGGTTCGCTCCACGAGCGGATCCTCGGCGCGACCGGAGTGATGCCAGAATGCGACGCCGAGTCCGATCGCGACCACCGCGCCGAGCAATGCCAACCACCACCTGACGCCGACCTGGGAGACGGCGATCAACGACGTGATGACGAGCCCGGCGATGAGTGCGATCCCGGTCGTGTCGACGGTGATGCGCTGCGGACGAGCGCGGGTGCTCGGCAGGGTGCGCCAGCCTGCGGCGAGCGCAAGCGCCGTGATCGGCAGTTGCACGATGAAAATCAGCCGCCATCCGGCGACCGTGAGCAAGCCGGCTGTGATCGCCGGCCCCCCGAAGCCCATCACCCCCCAGACCATCGAGTTCGCGGCAAACGCCCGAGCTCGCAGTCGATGCGGGTAGGTGAGGCCGATCGCCGCAAGCGCGACCGAGATCACCAGGCCGCCGCCGATTCCCTGGAGCGCGCGGGCGGCGACGAGCAGTGGCATGTTCGGTGCGGCAGCCGCGATTGCGCTGGAGACCAGAAACCACAGGCCTGTCACCCTGAACGTGCGGCGCACGCCGATGGCGTCGATGATCGGCCCGGCGGTGATGCCTGCGATGGCCGAGGTCGCGAGGAACGCGGTGATCACCCACGGCAGGAGCGCGACATCGCCGAGGTCGTCGGCGATCGCGGGGAGTGCGGCGACGAGCGCCAACCCGTCGAACGCCGCGATCGCGACGATCGTCAGATTGGCAAGGGTGACCGGCAGGAAGTCCGACGACCAGATCCCGCCACTCGTGTCGTCGATCGTGTCGTCGTGATCCACCGAGTGCACCGGGGCACGCTACTGGCGACCGGCAGGCGCGCCCGGGTCAGGGGTCACGACCGGCGATGCGTTGTTCGACGACGAGACGGTTACTGACCGGCGCTCGGCACGTCGAGCATCCAGTGCACACCGAATCGATCGGTGAGATGGCCGTAGTAGTCACCCCAGAACATGTCCTGCATCGGTTCGACGTTGGTTGCGCCGTCGTTCAGTTTGGCGAACAGTGCGTCGGCCTCGCCGGGGTTGTCAGGACACAGCATGATGCTGACGGCGCTCCCCGTGTCGTTGTCGGGCACATCGCTCCCCATCAGCATGTGGTCGCCGAGGATCGGGAGGGTGACGTGCATCACCATCCGCTGGTCCTCGGCCGACATCTCGGGCTCGTCGGGCGACCGTGGGACGTTACCCATGCGCATGATGCCGTCGCCGGAGAAGTCGGTGCCGAACACCGTTTTGTAGAACTCGAACGCCTGCTCGGTGGTTCCCGGGAGGTTCAGATAGGTGGCGACGGTTGCCATGATGGACAGCTCCTCTGCTCGTCTCATCCGGCAAAATAGCGCATCCTCCGCCCCTCTCGTTCCGGGCAGGGTTTGGACGCCTCAGACAGTCCACACCCTGCCCAGAACGAGCGTGATCAGTCGAGGGGTCGGAGGTCTTGCAGGGTGGTGGGGACGAGTTCGGACACCGTCGGATGGATGTGCACCGCTCGGCTGATGGTGGTGTAGGGCGCCTTCGCGTACATGACGTCGGCGATGAGGTGGATGACCTCGTCGCCGCTGAGCCCGAAGATCGCACCGCCGAGGAGTTCGTCGGTGTCCGCGTCGACGAGGAACTTCATGAACCCTGCCGTCTCGCTCATCTCGACCGCACGGCTCACGCGCTGCATGGGGCGTTTGGCGACGAGGACGTTGCGGCCGCTGTCGCGGGCCTGCGCCTCGGTCAGCCCGACCCGGCCGAGCGGCGGGTCGGTGAACAGCCCGTAGCAGGTGATCCGGTCGGAGACGCGCCGTGGATCGTCGTCGAACAGGTTGGCGACCACGATCTCGTGGTCGTTGTATGACGTGTGCGTGAATGCGCCCTCACCATTGCAGTCACCGAGCGCCCAGATCCCGTCGACGTTCGTGCGGAGCTGATCGTCGACCGTGACGTAGCCCCGGTCGTCGACATCGACGCCGGCCGTATCGAGGCCGAGATCGTCAGTGTTCGGCACGCGCCCGATGGCGAGCAGCAGATGGGAGCACACGATCTGCGGCGGGCCGTCCGTGCAGTCGACGTCCACGCCGATTCGTCTGCGACCGCCATCGCCATCGCCATCGCCGAGGTCGGTGAATCCGATGCATTCGGCGCCGAATCGGAACTCGACGCCTTCCCCTTCGAGCATCTCGCGGATGGCGTCGGACACGTCGGGGTCGTCGCGAGCGATCAGTCGCGGGCCCTGCTCGATGACGGTGACACGAGCACCGAGCCGACGGTGGATCTGGGCGAACTCGAGCCCGATGTAGCTGCCGCCGATGATGACGAGGTGCTCAGGCACCTCGTCGAGTTCGAGGATGCTGCTGCTGGTGAGCACCTCGATGTCGTCGACACCGGCCAGAGCGGGCACCCGGGGGCGGGCGCCCACGTTCAGGAAGATGCGGTCGGTCTCGAGGACGCGTTCGCCGACCATGACCCGGTTCGCTCCGTCGAGCCTCGCGTGACCGCGGACGAATTCGATCGAGTCGTTGTCCTCGAGCATCTTCGTCAGACCATCGTTGGACGTCTGGGCGATCGCTCGCATCCGTTCCCTGACGCGCCCCATGTCGACGACCGGCTCACCACCGACCGAGAATCCGAACTCCGCGCCGCGACGGGTCATGTGGATCGCCCTGGCGCTGCCGACGAGCGCTTTCGTCGGCGTGCAGCCCACGTTGACACACGTCCCGCCGACCAACTGGCGCTCGACCACGGCCACTCGCCAGCCTTCCTCCGTGGCCCGTGCCGCCAAGCCCGGCCCGGCCTGGCCCGTCCCGATCACCACCGCGTCATACCGTTGCGTCATCGCCTGCCTCCTCGTTGCGTCGTCGCCTCGACACTAGGACCCGTGCGCCCCGAGACGTGCCGACGCCGTGAACCATCTGGCCTGTCGGCTGCGGCTCGTGTCGCCACCAAGGTTCCGCGGGTGACGAGATCGACACGACTCGACGGATCGACTCGACGAGCGTCATGCGGACGGTCCCGGCGATCGTCCGCAACGATGGGTGTCCGGCTCGGCGACACGGCTCGGCCGGGGAGCGGTGCGTCCTGTTCCGAGATGGCCGCTACCTTTGTGGCGTGGAGATCGGGATCTTTTCCGGGGCGGCGGGAACGGGCGGGTTCGATGCGGTACTCGCCGACGCACGGTCGGCGCTCGCCGACGGTTTTCCCTCGTACTGGCTCCCGCAGATCGTGCAGCAGGCCGACGCGATGACCATGATCGCCGTGATTGCCCAGCAGGTGCCCGGCCTGCGGTTCGGCACGTCGGTCGTGCCCACCTACCCGAGGCACCCGATGGTGATGGCCGAGCAAGCGAAGACGACGAGCATGCTCACGAACGGTCGGTTCACGCTCGGCATCGGGTTGTCGCACCAGCCGGTCGTCGAAGGGATGTGGGGCTACTCGTTCGACAAACCGGTTCGCCACGCCCGCGAATACCTCGACGCCCTGATGCCGCTGCTCGCCGGTGAGGCCGTGAGCGTCGCGGGTGAGACGATCACCGCTCGCGGCAGGTTGGAGATCCACGCCCCCGAGCCGCCCGTCCTCGTGGCCGCCCTCGGACCCCAGATGTTGCGGCTGGCGGGTGCCCGCTGTGCCGGGACCATCACGTGGATGACCGGTGCGAAGACGTTGCAATCGCTGACCGTGCCGACCATCTGCGAGGCCGCCGCCGGTGCGGGGCGGCCGGCGCCGGAAGTCGCAGCCGGTGTCCCCATCTGGGTCACCGACGATGTCGACACGGCCCGCGCCGTCGCGGCGAAGACGTTCGAGATCTACGGACAGTTGCCGTCGTATCGGGCGATGCTCGACCACGAAGGGGCTGACGGCCCGGCCGATCTTGCGATCATCGGTGACGAAGCCTCCTGCGGTGACCGACTCGACGAGCTGCAGGCCGCCGGCGCGACACAGTTCCTCGCCTCCGAGTTCGCCAACAACCCGGACGACCGTCGGCGCACCCGGGCATTCCTCGCCACTCGCCTCCCCGCCTGATCCGCTCTTCTTTCTGGGCAGGGTTCGGACGCCCAGAGCAGTCCATTCCCTGCCCAGAACGGTGCGAACCCACGGCTCTCTGATGCGTAGGGTGCCGTCGTGCTCACCGACCATCTCCCGTCCTTCTCACTGACCGACCGGATTGCGCTCGTCACGGGGGCGAATCGAGGGATCGGTCGCGGGCTCGTCGATGCGCTCGCCGCAGCCGGCGCCACGGTGGCCGTCACCGCCCGCAGCCAGGGCGACGCCGACACCGTGGCCGACGACGTGATCGCCGCCGGCGGCGAGGCGACCGCTCACGCACTCGACGTCTCCGACGTCGTGTCGATCCGAGCCGCCGTCGACGACGTGGTTGCGCGCCACGGCCGGATCGACATCCTCGTCGCCAACGCCGGTCTCGGCGCCAATCACGACGCACTCGACGTGAGCGAGCAGGACTGGGACGAGATGATGGACGTCAACGCCAAGGGACTGTTCTTCACCGCCCAGGCGGCCGGCCGCGCGATGGTCGCTCAGGGCTCGGGCCGAGTGATCGCGATCAGCTCCCAGGCGTCACTCGTGGGCATCCGCGAGCACGCCGTCTACTGCGCGTCGAAGGGCGCGGTGAACCAGTTGGTGCGGGTGCTTGCGCTGGAGTGGGGTGGCCGTGGGGTCACCGTCAACGCCGTGGCCCCGACGTTCATCCACACGCCGGGAACGGCGGAGCGCCTCGACGACCCGGAGTACCTGGCCGGCGTCGTCGAACGCATCCCGATCGGGCACGTCGGCACCATCGCCGACGTTGCGGGCGCAGTGATCTACCTCGCGTCGGATGCGGCCGCGATGGTCACGGGCACGATCCTGGCAGTCGATGGCGGTTGGACCGCCCAGTGACGGTGCCGTCGTTCACTCGCTCAGGAACGCCTCGACGTCTGGGCGACTGAAGAACTCGGCCTCTTCGGGAGTGCACGAGATGAACACCTGAGGCAGCTGCTGGAACGCAGCGAGCTGCGCCGCGGGAACCTCACGGATCGAGTCGTACTCCACCAAGAGCCCCTCGATGAATGCGATGCCGTCGGCGCACGTCTCCATCGTCACCGAGCCCGTCTGGCCGGCGCCGGGCGCGGTGGCCGCGTCGCGCATGATCCCGAGGAACTCGAAGAAGTCGGCGACGCCGGGCACCTCCTGTTGGGCGAATTCGACGAGGAGGTCGTACTCGCCGTCACCCTCGAATGCGAGCTCGTTGCAACCGGCCGTGTTGGATGCGGCCTCGAATGCTGCGGTCTCCTTCGTGAAATCGTCGGCAACCGACTCGAAGTCCGAGATCGACGCATTTTCCCAGTCGATGGCTGACACGGTCGGCTCGATCTCGCGGAGGAACGCCGCCATCTGGTCACGGCAGACCTCTGGAATGTCGTCGAGGGTGCGGATCACATCACCGTCTGGGGCTGCACTGTCGCTCGCGCCGGTGTCACCGGAGGAGGCCTTGACGGACGCCTTCGCCTCGGTCGTCGTCGCTGCGGAGTCCGAGGACTCCTCGAATGAATCGTCGGCGGACGATTCGTCGGCCGATGGCGCAGTCGGGTCCGTCGTGGCTGCTGTGTCGTCGCCGCCGCACCCAACGAGCACGAGCCCGAGTGCAGTGACCATCGTGACGATCCGTTTCATGTGTTCCTCCCACCAACGCTGCTGATGCGCCGACGGTATCGCGATGGGACGTCTGCACGGTCCAATTTCCTGCCGACACGAGGGTTCGCCGTGGAGCCGTCACCGAGGTCTGACGTTCTTGCAGCCGGCAGCCACTCAGCAGAGCGTTGCCGCGAGCATCAACAGTCCAGCACCGATCGTCGATGTCGTTCAGGAACCCGTCGTAGGTCTCGCCGACGATCGGCAGGCACCAGGTCGCGTCCGGGTCGCGCTGCAGCTCCTCGGCCACGAGAGCGTCTCGGACGAGCCCGACCTGGTGGGTGTTGGTGCTCGCGATCGGCCCGGGGAGCAGGCCTGACTCAGCGAGCCAGTGCGACCCCGTCATCTCTCCGTTCCCGTTGAAGGAGTGCATGGCGCCGTAACACAGGTCGTTCCGATCGGTCGGTGCGCGCGTGTTGACGATCGTGACCCCCGTGCGGACGGTCGTCGGCTCGTCGCGGATCACCGTTGCGTGCCCCACGGACACCCCGGCAACGTCGCCGATCGTGTTGGTCGGGCCGGTCTCGCCGACGCCGATCGTGAGTCCGAGATCGCGGAGCCGAGCCATTCGCGAGATCGTAGATCGATGTGATCAGGGTCGGAACGACGCCTTCGTGAACGGTGCTGCCGCACTTCCGGAATCAGGCCGGTGGGTGGTCAGCCTCGACGAGTTCGATCGGGTGACCGTGCGGGGTGCGGTCCGCGGCACGTCGCCACGCGGCTCTGGTGCGCTCGAGCTCGTCGGTCGACACCGCGCCCTGCTCGGCGACGAGGCGCTCGAGCGCCGACAGCCAATGCCGGTAGTACGTGTCTCCGGTGTCGGGGTCTCCCGCGAGTTGGGCCCGCTCGATCTCGGACGCCAGTGTCGAAGCCCACTGCGGCCAGGTGAACAGCCCGCGCTCGTGGAGCCGGACCGCGAGCGCGAACGCGTGCGCCTCCCACGGCTCTCGAAAGACCGGGCTGCCTTCGGCGTCCGGCTGACCGGGCAGGAGATCGGGCGCACTCACCACGACTCACCGGCCGGCGCGAGGTAGGGCTCCCACGCATCGACCGACACCCGCTGGTTGTGCGTGGCGTCGTCCCACAGGTCCTGAGCGTCGAACACCACGGTGTACAACCAGGTCGGTTGCTCGCCGAGCCCCTGGGCATTCGTGTCGGGGAACACGTGGGCACCGTGGACGTGTTCGATCGAGCCGACGCGACCCGCAACGTAGGCCGGAAGGCGAGTGTGGTGGTCGACGCGGCCGGCGCGTGTTCGCACCCGGTCGCCGACGGCGAACCGGGCGGGGCCGGCCGGCTCACGGTCAGCCGGCCCGCCGGCCGCCAACGCCACGGGGACGCGATCGGCGGTGAGGACCGGTCGGCTCGTGTCACGCGGTTCCGATGCTGCGCCGCGAGCGAGTTCGTGGCGCGAGACCAGCCCGTGTTCGACGACCAGGCGCTCCAGTGCAACCGTCCAGATCTCGTAGTAGGACAGCGCGAGATAATTCGGCAGGGTCTCTCTCGCACTTCGGCTCATGTCGATGTTCCAGCCTCCCGGCGCACCCGCCGCCAGCGTGAGTGCGAGCGCCGTGGCCTCCCACGGATGGTGGAACGGGGCCTCGCCGTGTTCGGCGTCGATCGTGCCGTGGCCGGTCGTGCCGCCGAGGTCGGCGTGCGAGATGTACCCGGCGGTCATGTCGGCTCGGCCCGTCCGACGTCCGACGGGTCGAGCGCGAGCCCGACCCCGATCATCGAGTCACGCGTGACGAGTTCTGCCAGCTCTTCCTCGCTCCATCCGTCGGTGCCCGCCGGACGCTGGGGGATCACGAGATATCGCACTTCGGCCGTCGAATCCCACACCCGCATCTCGACGTCGTCAGCCACGGTCACCCCGAACTCCGCGACGACCCCGCGCGGGTCACGGACGGCTCGCGACCGGTACGGCGCGCTCTTGTACCAGGTGGGCGGGAGGCCCAGCACCGGCCACGGGTAGCAGCTGCAGAGGGTGCACACGACGAGGTTGTGCGTCTCGTCGGTCTGCTCGACGGCCACCATGTGTTCACCCTGCCGGCCGCCATGACCGAGCGAGCCGATCGCGGCCGTCGCATCTCGCTGCAGCCACTCGCGGAACGCCGGGTCGACCCACGCCTTCGCGACCACCTGGGCGCCGTTACGTGGCCCGATTCGTGTCTGGTAGGTGTCGATCAGCTCGTCGAGCGCAGCGGGGTCCACATAGCCCTTCTCCGTGAGCAGCGTCTCGAGCGCCCGCACTCGCACGTCCATCTCACCCAACTCACTGTGGTCCTGGTCGTGGTGGTGGTCGTCGTGGTCTTCGTCGTGGTGGTCGTCGTCGTGATCGTGCCCGTGCCCCATCCCCTGATCGTAGAACGTCAACGCCGTCGACCGGAGACGGTGTGCGCTCGAGTGCGCCGGTGCATGCCGGCGATGGGCCTGAACGTTACGAGATCGAGGGGGCGTCGTCTGCGACGAACCGGGTCCGCAGCTCCCGCTTGAGCACCTTGCCCGTCGCGTTCCGCGGGAGCGCATCGACGAGCGCGATGTCGCTCGGCACCTTGAACTTCGCGAGCCGACCCGCGCAGTACTCCTGCACCGTGGCCCGATCGATCTCGGCTCCCGGTTTGAGCGCGAGCACCGCGAGGCCGACTTCGCCCCACCGGTCGCTCGGCACGCCGATGATCGCGGCCTCGGCCACCTCCGGCAGTTGGTACAGCACGTTCTCGACCTCGGCCGGGTACACGTTCTCGCCGCCGGAGATGTACATGTCCTTCCAGCGGTCGACGATGTACACGAACCCCTCGTCGTCCATCCGTGCGGCATCACCGGTCTTGAGCCATCGCCCCTCGAACGCGCTCGCCGTCGCCTCCGGCTTGTTCCAGTACCCCGGCGTGATGTTCGGCCCGGCCACCCACAGCTCACCGATCTCGTCGCTGCCGCAGTTGTCGCCGCCCTCGTTCACGATCCGGAACTCGGTGTGCATCAGTGCTTTGCCCGTCGACCCGATCTTGCGAAGTGCGTCGCCCGGATCGAGGAAGATGCACGCGGGGCTGGTCTCGGTCATCCCGAAGCCCTGGTTCAGCGACACGCCACGCTCCGCCCACGCCTCCATGATCGCGAGCGCGCACGGTGCACCACCGACACCCGCAACCCGCAGACGAGTCAGGTCGGTGTCCGCGAAGTCGGGGTGCTGCATCATGAACTGATACGGAGCGGGCACGCCGAAGAAGTGCGTGATGCCCTGGGTCTCGTCGCCGATCACACCAAGTGTCTCGCCCGGGTCGAACGTCTTGAGGATCACGACCGTGCCGCCGGCGTGCAGCACAGGGTTGCTGTAGCAGTTGAGCCCACCGGTGTGGAACAGCGGGAGCACGTTGAGGTGCACGGTGTCGAGGCCGATCCCGGCCGGGATGCCGAGGTTCACGCAGTTCCAGAAGTTCATGCCGTGGGTGATCATCGCCCCCTTCGGCAGGCCGGTGGTTCCTGACGTGTACATGATCGTGATCACGTCGGCGTGGGTGAGCGCCGCCCGCTCGACAGGCTCACCGTCGAAGCGTGTGAGGGCCGACTCGTAAGCGCTGTCGGGTCCGCCGCCGTCGATCTGCAACAGCTCGTCGATCGAACAGCGCACCTGCAGGTCTCGTGCCGCTTCGGCGAACTCGGTGTCGTGCACGAGCAGGTCGGGTGCGCTGTCGTTGAGGATGTACTCGAGTTCGGTGACCGTGAGCCGCCAATTGAGCAGGACGCAGATCGCACCGATCCGGGCGCATGCGAACTGGATGTCGAAGAACTCGACGCCGTTGTGAGCGAGCACGCCGACTCGATCCCCGCGTCCGACGCCGATCGACCGGAGGTACGACGACATGGCATCGACCCGCCGGTCCAGGTCGGCGTACGTGAAGGTCCGCCCGGTACCGAGGTCGCGGACCGCTTCGTTGCCCGGTCGGTTCTTGGCGTGGTGGTCGATCCAGTCGTAGGCCGGCGTCGGACCGTGGCCGCGAGGTCGCGGCGACGTCATCGACGCCACCTTTGCTGGGTCGTCTTCGAAGCTGTCCGCGGTCGGCACGCACGGAAACTAGCAACCCGACAATGCCTCCGCCCGAGCCGCAGGCGTTCGAACGTCAGGGGCGGCGGAGGAGCCAGTCGGTGGCGCGCTGGTACGCATCGCCGACGCAGATCACCACCTGCTCGTGCATCCGTGGCGCATGGATCATCAGGCCGATCGGAAGGCCATCGGTGGTGAAACCGCACGGCACCGACAACCCGCACCATTCGAGACGATTGCCGATCGAGGTGTTGCGCAGGTACTGGCCGTTCCAGCGGGCGTACGCATCGGTTGTCTCGTCCACGATCGCGAGCGGCTTGGCCGGGATCATCGTCGACGGCACCAGGAACGCGTCGATCCCGGTGGTCCGCTCGTCGAACACACCGCCCAGCCGCCGCCACGCCTCGAATGCCTCCATGAACTCGACCGCCGAGAGCTCGAAGCCGGGCCGCATCCGCTGGGACACGACGGGGTCGAGTTCGGCGAACGAGCCCTCGAGAAACCGACGATTCACGGCACACCCTTCGGCCGCGACCGTGCGCGACCGGCCCGGCGGGCCGCCCACCACCTCGTCGATCTCGGGTGCCTCGATCGACGTGACGTCCGCCCCGAGGCCGGCGAGCACGTCGCCGGCGGCGCGGACGGCTGCGGCGATCTCCGGGTCGACGTCGTCGAAGAAGAACGTGTCGATGAACGCCAACCGCATCCCGGCGACATCGGCCCCGATCGACGATGCCACGTCGTGGGGTTCCTGCCCGGCCGTCGCACGGTCGCCGGCGTCGGCACCCTGCATCGCTTCGTAGACCAGCGCGCAGTCCGCGGCGGTGTGCGCGAGCGGCCCGACGGAGTCGAGGGTCGCACTGAGCGGGTATACGCCGCTACGACTCACCCGGCCGACCGTCGTCTTGAGCCCCGTGATCCCGCACAGTGAAGCCGGGATCCGAACCGAACCGCTCGTGTCGGTGCCGAGCGCGAGCGGAGCCATCCCGGCCGCGACGGCGACGGCCGAGCCGCTCGACGAACCGCCGGCGACGTACGGCTCGTCGTCTCGCCACGGATTGCGCGGTGAGCCGGTGTCGTGGTTGACCCCGGCCCCTCCGAACGCGAACTGCACGGTGTGCGTCTTGCCGAGCAGCACCATCCCGGCATCGGTGAGCCGCCGGATGACCGTCGCATCCGAACCGGCGATCGCATCGGCGAGGAGATGGGTCCCCGCGCCCGTCGCCACGCCCTCGACGTCGAACAGATCCTTGGCTGCGTACGGGATGCCGTGGAGCGGGCCCCTCGATTCGCCGGCGGCGAGCGCTCGCTCGGCGCGACCCGCTTCGGCGAGCGCCCGCTCACGCGTGACGGTGACGAAGGCGTGGTGATGTTCGTCGTGCTGGTCGATCCGGTCGAGGTAGTACGTCGCCAGCTCGACCGGCGACAGTTCGCCCCGGTGGAGGAGTTCCGACAGCTGTGTGACGTCCAGGTCGTTCACCTCGTGCAAGTCATCCACGTCGCCGATCGTAGAACGGTCCGGTCGGTCTCGGCGACGGGGCGGCCAGTGAAACCAGCGCCGATCCAGCGTCAACGCGGCGGGCAACGGATGGCGGCGAACGTGACCGCCGCTGCGTGGCCGACGTTCAGCGAGTCGACGTCGCTGCTGATCGGGATCCGGACGCGCCGCGTCGCGGCTGACATCGCCGCATTGGTCAGACCAGGCCCTTCCGCACCGAGCACGATGGCCAGTCGCTTCGGGACGGCGACGTCCCACAGATCGGATGCGTCGTCGGCCGGTGTCATCGCCCACGACTCGAACCCGGCTGCGTGCAGTGTGTCGAGCGCCGACGGCCACTCGCTCGGGGCCGCTCTCGCGACCCGCAGGTGCAGGATCTCGCCCATGCTGACCCGCACGGTGCGGCGATAGTACGGATCGGTGCAGGTCGGGCTCAGTACCATCCCCTCGATTCCGAACGCCCTCGACGCCCGTGCGATCGCGCCGACGTTCTCGTTGTCGTTGAGCGCTTCGAGGACGACCAGCCGCGTCGCCGTCGCAGCCAGCTCTGCGACGGCGACCAGTGGTTGACGGAACGCCGAAACGAGCACGCACTTCGGTAGATGGAACCCGACGATGTCGTGCATCACCGCATCGTCGGCGACGAACACGGGCACCTCCACGAGTTCGGGCCGGTCGAGGTACTGACGGAACCGGTTGACCCGTGACGGGGACAGGAGCACCGAACGGAACCGATGGCCGGAATCCATCAGCCGCTCGATCGACTTCCATCCCTCGGACATGAAGAACTCATCGCCCTCCATCGCCCGGCGCGCGGCCTGATCGTTCAGCCGGCGGTAGTCGGCGAGCCGGGGATCGTCCGGATCGTCGATCGTGATCACCCCCGCCATGGTGCGACCGTACGCCATCCCGGATCGACGCCTCGCTCTGACGGGGGTGCGTCGAACCCCGGTCGGTACCGTCGGTGTCATGGAGTACGACGACGCCGTGGCTGCCTTCTTCACACCGAGCCCGGCGGGGGTGACTCCTCGGCCGGTCGCCGATGGTTCGACCGCGAGGCGGCTCCGCGATGCGATCGAGCCGATCGCCATGCATTCGGTCTGGTCGCGAACGGTCAATGCAGCCCTCGCCGACGAAGGCCTCAACTTCCTCACGGGGTACGTGTGGGGTCGGGCCGCGCTGCTCGGTGAGCCGACATCGGGGACGGCAGCTGCGACGTTCGCCGTATTCGAGCCCGCCATGGTCGACGCCGTCCTCAGCGAGGGCCGAGCGGCCTGCAGCCGGGATCGCATGGTGTCGGTCCGCGACGAGTCGACGATCCGGAGTCTGACCGACGTGCTCGCCGGCGCGGACGTCAACGAGGTCGCAACGGCGCTCCGGAACGCCGTCGGTGACGTGTCGGGCGTCGGTCGCCCACTGTTTTCCGGCTTGCGCGATCAGGCGTGGCCCGACAGCGCGGTCGGCGTGCTGTGGCGCAGTTGCGAACTGTTGCGTGAGCATCGGGGCGACGGCCACGTCGCGGTGTGCACGAGTCGCGGGCTCGATGCGATCACGATGAACATCCTCACCGAGTTGTGGGTCGGGATGCCGCTCGGCAGCTACACGGCGACGCGTGGATGGCAACCGGAGGCAATCGAGTCGCGAGCAGCCAAGCTCCGGGCGGCGGGATGGCTCAACGGTGACCAGCTCAGCGCCGCGGGCCGCCAGATACGCGACGACATCGAGGCGACCACCGATGATCTCCAAGCCGAGATCGTCGAGCGGCTCGGGGCCGACGTCGACGCCGTGATCTCGGCCCTCCAGGACTGGTCGACCCGGTGTGTCGAGGCCGGAGCATTCCCGCCGGACGCGTACAAGCGGGCCGCAGGCTGACCGCACGCATGGCGCAAGCCGATCAGCACACGGGTTACGGAGCGGTCCTTGATCCGACGTGGTCGCAGACCCTGACCCGGTCGGCGCACCCCGTCGACGGTTCGCCGGTCTTCTCGACGACCGCGGTGGGACCTGGTGGACCGTCACGATCGGTGCTCCTGCTCCACGGTGTCGGCAACGACGGGTCGATCTTCGGCCCGATCATGCCGTCGCTGGCCGAATTCGGCGCCGTCACCGCCCCGACGTTGGCGCCTGAACTGCTCACCGATGTCGGCGACGATCGGGCCCACATGTCGGAGAAGCTCGTCGACTGGCTGATCGAAGTCTGCCCGCCACCGTGGCATCTCGTCGGGCACTCGATGGGCGGTGTGATGGCCGGCCTGATCATGCGCACCCGGCCCGACCTCGTCGCCGGCGCGGTGCTGATCAACTCGCCGCTGCCCGGGGTGGTGGACCGGATCCGCACCCACGACACCGTCGACCGTGCCGGCCGGGCGCTGCTGTTCATGAAGGCGCTGGCGACCGTGACGCAGTTCGGGCGGCCGCGACTCCCTCGCGTGCTGCGCGGTACCGAACGGGCGGCCGTACGCCTGGCGCTGCGGGGCTTCGTCCACGATCCGCGCCGGCTCGACGATCAGGTCGTGTCGCGAGCGATCCTCGGATCCCGCACCGCGGACGGCAACAAGTTCATCCGCCTCGCCGCACAGTTGCCGAGCTGGGAGTCGGACCCGTTCGACGCCGTACCGGTGACGATCGTGCTCGGTGACGCCG
Organism: Ilumatobacteraceae bacterium; assembly: GCA_039921745.1. Classification (GTDB taxonomy): domain Bacteria; phylum Actinomycetota; class Acidimicrobiia; order Acidimicrobiales; family Ilumatobacteraceae; genus Ilumatobacter. Next base: position 25,353 of record JBDSBE010000052.1, read on the forward strand.
ACCCGCTCATTCCGCTCGCCGACGTCGACCGGATCGTCGCGTCGTACCCGGCCGCCACGGTCGAGGTCGTGGCGCAGAGTGGACACTTCACGCTCCTCGAATGGCCGGCCGTCGTGGTGGATGCGATCTCGGCCTGCTTCACCGCGTCCGACGCCCGCTGACCGGAGGCGGCCGGGTTTCGTCCGGTGGCGCCTCGGGTATGACGAACACCAGTTCGTCGTCCACCAACCCTGAGGAGCCATCATGAGCGACGTCACCCCCAACCCCGAGCGCGACCCAGAAGATTGGGTCACCGGTGACGAACCGGCCACGGGCCCGCAGCGCAGCTACGTCAACACACTCAGCCAGGAAGCCGGCACAGAGATCGACGTCGACGAGCTGACGAAAGCCGAGGCGTCGCAGGTGATCGATCGGCTGCAGGAGGAAACCGGGCGCGGCGGCGACGCCTGACCCTCGGCTCCGACAGATCGATGTGATAGGCCCAGGCCCGTGACGGGCGAGCGGAACTGGGCCGGGAACGTCGAGTTCACGGCATCACGATCGAGTCGGCCGCAAACGGTCGGCGAATTGCAAGAGATCGTGTCCGGCGCACACGGGGCCGGCCGGCCGTTCAAAGCGATCGGTGCACGGCACAGTTTCAGCGCTGTGGCCGACACGCCCGGCGAGCTGGTGTCGATGGTCGACCTCGACCGAATCGTCGACATCGATCATGCGGCGATGGAGGTCACCGTCGAGGCGGGCATCACGTACGGCGCGCTCGGCGCTGAGCTGCACGAACACGGTCTCGCCCTCGCCAATCTCCCCTCGCTCCCGCACGTCACCGTGGGTGGCGCCGTCGCGACCGGCACCCACGGGTCGGGCAGCGCGAACCCGTGCCTGGCTGCGGCCGTTCGGGCGATCGATTACGTCGGGCCCACCGGGCAGCTGAACCGGTGGTCACGGGACGTGAGCGAGTTCCATGGTGCGGTCATCGCACTCGGCGCACTCGGCATCGCTGCCCACCTCACGCTCGACGTCGAACCGACCTTCGACGTCACGCAGGTGGTGTACCGCGACCTCCCCATGGGCGATGCGCTCGCGCACCTCGACGAGATCATGGGCTCCGCATACAGCGTGAGCCTGTTCACCGACTGGCAGCGCGACGTGTTCCATCAGGTGTGGGTCAAGCGGCGCCGAGCGACCGGCGCGTCGACGCCCGAATACCATGACGCTTGGTTGGGGCTCGCTCCGTTTGCGAAGCCGGTCCACATGGTCGAGTCCCTCTCGGCCGATTCGTGCTCGGCGCAACTGGGCGTGCCGGGCCCGTGGCACGAACGGCTCCCGCACTTCCGTCAGGCGTTCACGCCGAGCGTGGGCGACGAGTTGCAGGCCGAGTACTTCGTCGACCGAGCGCTCGGCGGCGAGGCCATCCGACGGATCCACTCGATCGGGCCGGAACTCGCTCCGCTCGTGCTCGTCTCGGAGATCAGATCCGTGGCCAGCGACGAGCTCTGGTTGAGTGGGTCATACGGTCGGGACACGATCGCGATCCACTTCACGTTCGTCGACGACGAACCCGCCGTGATGGGCGCGCTCCGGACGATCGAGGCGGCCATCGACGACCTCCAACCGCGTCCGCACTGGGGCAAGTTGGCGGCGATGGAACCCGATCAGGTGCAGTCGAGGTTCCCTCGATTCGACGATTTCACTGCGCTGGTCGACGCAGCACGGTGACGTGACTTCCTGCGCCCGCCTCAGCGTTTACGAAACGCTGTCGGCGATCCGGTCGCCGATGTCCTTGTCGACGCTGCGCCAGTAGTCGAGCGAGCGCTCCAGGACCGGATCGGACACGCCATCGGACAGGTGACCGGCCGCGTTGTTCACCAGCCGCTCGCGGGCAGCATCGTCCATCACGTCACGAACCAGGGTCCCGGGCTGACCGAAGTCGTCATCTTCCGGATGCAGTGTGTACGCGGACTGCACGAACTCTCCGCTCGCCGACCACGTCGTGTCGTTCGGGTAGCGCGACGGGTCGGCCGCCGGCCCACCCTTGCTGTTCGGGGCGTAGACGGGGTCGCTCACCGTCTCGATCCGCATGGCCCCGCCCTTGCTGTAACTCTGGAACGGGCACTGCGGCATGTTGACGGGGAGCTGCTGATAGTTGACGCCGAGCCGGGCGCGATGGGCGTCGGCGTAGGAGATCATCCGGCCGAGCAGCATCTTGTCGGGGCTGATGCCGATGCCCGGAACGAGGTTGTTCGGTTGGAACGCGGCCTGCTCGATCTGGCTGTGGAAGTCGGTCGGGTTCCGGTTGAGCGTCATCCGCCCGACCTCGTGCAGCGGGTAGTCGGCGTGCGGCCAGACCTTGGTCAGATCGAATGGGTTGAACCGGTATCCGGCGGCGTCGTCGAACGGCATGACCTGCATGTGCAGCGTCCACGTCGGATGGTTGCCGGATTCGATGGTCGTGAACAGGTCGCGCCGGTGGTAGTCGGCGTCGCTCCCGGCCAGACGGTCGGCCTCGGCCTGCTCCAGGAACTCGATGCCCTGGTCGGTCTTGAAGTGGTACTTGACCCACGACTGTTCGCCTTCGGAGTTGACCCACATGTAGGTGTGACTCGAGTATCCGTTCATGTGGCGCCACGACTTCGGGATCCCGCGGTCGCCCATCAACCAGGTGACCTGGTGCGCGGACTCCGGGGAGAGCGACCAGAAGTCCCATTGCATGTCGTGGTCGCGCAGCGCGTTGTCGGCGCGCCGCTTCTGGGAGTGGATGAAATGCTGGAACTTGAGCGGGTCACGGACGAAGAAGACCGGCGTGTTGTTGCCGACCATGTCGTAATTGCCTTCATCGGTGTAGAACTTCAGCGCGAAGCCGCGGGGGTCGCGCCACGTGTCGGGCGACCCACCCTCGCCGGCGACGGTTGAGAAGCGGGCGACCATGTCGGTCGTTGCACCCGGCTGGAACAGCGACGCTTTCGTCCATCGGCTGACGTCGTTCGTGACCTCGAAGGTACCGAACGCACCACCGCCCTTTGCGTGCGGCTGGCGATCCGGGATCATCTCCCGGTTGAACGCCGCCATCTGCTCCATCAGGTAGTGGTCGTGGAGCAGGATCGGGCCGTCCGGTCCGACGGTCAGCGAGTGCTCGTCGCTCGATACCCCGATCCCGGCGTCGGTCGTGGTGGGCTTCGTGGGCTCGCTCATGGTGCAATGCGCCTTTCGATCTTCTCGTCCCCGGTGATCGATCGTAGACCGACCGGAACTGACGCGCCGGTCAGGTGAGCGGCTTCAGTGGGTGAATCGCGACGTCACCCGAGAGCGCGCCGTCAGCGGCCGCAAAGGCGGCGGCGACGTGCGGCGACTGCATGTGATGGTCGAGCGCAGCCTGGTCGACCCACCGTTCGATCGTCACGAAGGTGCCCGGGGCAGCGGCAGACTCGAACACGTCGTACGACACGCAGCCCTCCTCCTCGCGGGTCGCGACCGAAAGCTGCTGCAGGGCAGCCGCGATGGCTGCGGCCGCCTCGGGCTTGGCCGGGATGATGGCGACGGTGTTCAGCTCACTCATGGTGGATCTCGTTTCGTCTCGTGGATCCGTCATCGTACGCACCGAGCCGGCGCAGGCAGATTCCTTGAGTTGGGGGCCGCGTGCGCCGATGACATCGTGATGTCCGGCGGCGAGACGGTGACCGACCCTGCGCGCGGCACCGGTCTGCGCCACCGCGTGGCCGAGCCGTGGGAAGTCGACGCGGCGCGACGCGGCCGCGTCACGGACGTGCTCGACCGGTTGCCGGTCGGTTTCGTGGTGTTCCACGACGTCGAGCTGCCCAAGCCGTCGCGTTCGGTGGTCGACCACCTCGTCATCGGACCTCGCAGCATCTGGGCGGTGGCGACGGCCACCTACGCCGATCCGATCGAGGTCGGCCGGGGCCGTGGCGCCGACACGCTCTGGGCGGGGCGCCTGCCCCTGCGCTCGGCGCTCGAGGCGTGCGAGGCCGAGGCAGATGCGATCGCCGAGCTCATCGGTCGTCCCGTCGAACCGCTGCTCTGCGTCGACGCCCCGTCGATGCCTGACGCAGCGTTCGACTTTCACGGCATCGCGGTCTGCATCCCCGATGCGCTCGCCGTCCAGGTGGGCGTGACGACCACCGACTTCCACGACGTCAATACGATCTCCGACGACATCCAGCGCGTGTTCGCGTGCACACCGGCGACCCGAGACACCGTGCCGACGCTCCGGTCAGCGACACCCCTCCGTGGCGGCTCACGTCCGCTCCGTCGATGGCCGTCGTTCCCGATGCGCGTCGTACAGTGCCACCTTCCGGCGCACCGGGTCGTGCCGATCGTCGTGATCGTGCTCCTCCTGACCGTCCTGCCGAACGTCGTGGGTCTCGGAACGTCCGTCGCCCAGAAGGGTGTCGAAGGCGTCACGGGGGCGCTGACCCCGTCGACGCTCGTTTCGCAGGCAGCCGGCAACGACGACGCCCCGCTGATGCCGCCGCCCGATGTCTGGTATGTCGTGACGTGCCCGGAACCCGGTGCCGGATGGCTGGTGACGTGGGTGTGGCCGGGTGATCTTCCGGCATCGGTCGCGAGCTACGGGATCTCGACGCGATCTGTCGCCGGCGTCCGAATCGACCGCACGGTCGGTGGATGGACCGACCCGTCTGTCGTCCCGGAGGCCGTCCAACTCGCGACGTCCGAGAACATCACCGTGATCACCGAGTACCGAGATGCGTCTGGCGCAACGATCCAGTCGACCGACGAAGCGTTCCGACGCCCTCCGGGCGACTGCTGAGACCGGCCCCTGGACCGGCCGGCCGTGACGGTCAGAGCTGCATCTCCTTGAACATCTCCAGACATTCGACGCCGTCGTCATCGAGCTTCGCGCGCTCCATCGTGAGGGTTGCGGTACCTGCGTCGAACTCGAGCAACCCCATCGTGTTGTCGAAGATCGGGTCGACATCGAGATCCCACCGCAGCCGCGACGGCGGGCGATCGACGCGTCGCTGCAGGAACTCGGCGATGCGACGGCCGGTGTTGGACTCGGCGAACCGCATCGCGCGTCGCTCGGACGGGCCCAGGATGTTCCGGATCGGTGACACCACGACCTGGTGGACCCGGCTCGTGAACGACCCGACCCGGGGCTCGATCTCGACGCCATAGGAGAAATGGATGTCTCCACCCAACACCGTGATGGTGTCGGGCGGTTCGTTGTCGTCTGAGTGCGAGCTGCGATCGATCAGCAGCTGTTCGAACTTGCGGAACGAGTCGTCGAACGCGGGCCAGTGTTCGGTGTCGATCGCCCGGCGGATCTTCTCGCCGATCCACGATCCGGGCCGACCCCACCCGCCGTCGCAGATCGCCTCGTCCCACTGCTGGATCGCGTGGATCCCGCCCGGCGTGAACACCGGCAGGGATGTCGCGATCATCAGGTGCCGACACGGCTCGAAGCAACGGTCGACGATCCAGTTCCACTCGTCGTCCCCGATCATCTTGCGTGGTGTTCGATCGAGGACGCGGCCGTTGCGAGTGTCGACCATCACGAGCTGGACATCGCCGAATCGACGACTGAAACTGAACGGATAGCCGCCCGGGATCGGGGTCTGACCCTCTGACTCGAACGCCCAATGCCGCAACACCGCCTCGGCGTCGTCGGTCTCCATGACCCGGGCGAGCATCCCCTCGGCCTCGATCTGTTCGGGGGACTGGTTGCCGAGGTGCTGGTAGATCCAGTACGACATCATCGCTCCGATGATGTGGTCCTCCCACCACGGCTCTCCACGTGTCTCGCGGACCCAGGCGGCCGAGGTGTTCCAGTCGTCGATCACGTCGTGGTCGTCGAAGATCATCACGCTCGGCACGACGGAGAAGACCCACCGTTCGATCTCGGGCTGCCACGACTCTTCGTACAGCCAGGTGTACTCCTCGAAGTTGGCGACGACCTTCGCGGGTAGATCACCCCGGTCGTCGCCCCTGGCCTCGACTCGGCGTTCGGCACCCGGCGACATGTCGTCTGCGTACACCTGGTCGCCGAGCAGGACGAGCGCGTCGGGCCACTCCCGGGGCTTCTGGCGGAGGAACCGCAGACCGTTCGCGCGCAGCGCATCGACGCCGCGGCCCTTGCCGCTCTCGTCGGCGTCGAGCACGTACGGCTCCTCGTGTGGAGCGGCGGCGCGACAACTCCCGAACAGCACCTTGGTCGGACGATCGTGGCCGAGTGTCCGGATCACGCTCGGGGGCAGCCGGCTGTCGGCGGGTGGCCAGACTCGGTTGTCGTCGAGGTGGACCTGATAGGGGATGATCGAATCGGGTTCGAGATCTTGGATGATCACCAGGGCGTAGTGGTGTCCGGCGACCTCGAACGTGCGGGTCGTGGTGTCGAGCACCCTGACGCTGCACGCTTCGGTCGTCTCGACCCAGACGGTGGCGTTCGTGCGCGAGACGTACCGCAGCAGCGGGCCGAGCGTGAGTTCGGCCATCAGCGGGTCGCGGTCGATCGCTCGGTGGCGGGGCGGGTGGATGGGTGTCGATGGATCACGTTCGGGTCGCTCACGAAGTCGGTGGGATGCGGTGTGCATTGTGCCATCTCGATCGGTCACCGGCCTGGTGCGGGCGGGCTCAGGGGCCTTCCATCTGACTGAGTGAGCGCTCACTCAGTCGGGTAGCATCATCGACCGTGCCCACCCTCACCCGATCGACACTGCGCCGCGCCGCACCGTTGCCGCCCCACGAACGACGAGCGGCGATCGTGCACGCCGTGGCACCACTCCTGGTCGACGAGGGTTCATCCGTCACCACCCGGCGTCTCGCCGAAGCCGCCGGCGTCAGCGAGGGCACGCTCTTCAACGTGTTCTCCGACAAGGACGAACTGATCGCTGCCGTGGTCGATGCGACGGTCGACCCCGAGGCGTACGAGCGGGCCCTGAACGAGATCGATGTCGCGATGCCGTTCGACGATCGCCTCCGAGCGGCGACCGAACTGACCTCGCGTCGCGTCATCACGATCTGGGCACTGGTGTCCAGAGTCGACGCCCACCACCAACCCGAACACCGGCGCCTCCCCGACAGCCCGGCGCTGATCGAACTCATGACTGACGGTCACGACCGGTTCCGGCTCCCCCCGACCGAGGCGGCACGCCACCTGCGCGCACTCACGCTCGCGCTCACCCACCCGATGCTGTCGTCCGAGCCGCACACCGCCGACGAGATCGTCGACATCTTCCTGAACGGGGTCGGCACATGAGCCTGCGCACGCTCCTGCGGACCCACCTCGGCCCGTACCGCCGAACGCTCTGGCTCGTCGTGGCCCTCCAGGCGATCCAGACCACGGCGACCCTGGCGCTGCCCGCGCTCAACGCCGATCTGATCAATGACGGCGTGCTCGTCGGCGACAACGGCTACATCTGGAGGACCGGGGTCGTGATGATCGGCTTCAGCTTCGTGCAGATCATCTTCGCCGCAGCCGCCGTCTGGTACGGCGCACGGGCCGCGATGGGATTCGGGCGCGACCTGCGGCGTGACCTCTTCCATCGGGTGACCGACTACTCGGCCCGTGAGGTCGGCCGGTTCGGTGCGCCCTCGCTGATCACCCGGGTCACCAACGACGTCCAGCAGGTGCAGACGCTCGTCGTGCTCGCCGCCACCATGATGATCGCAGCACCCCTCACCATGGTGATCGGCGTCGTGCTGGCGATCCGTGAGGACGTCGGTCTCTCGGTGGTCCTGCTCTTCGCGATCCCGGGCGCCGTGCTCCTCCTCGGATCGATCGTGATCAGGATGGTGCCGGCCTTCCAACTCATGCAGGGCCATATCGATCGCGTCAACGGTGTGCTGCGCGAGCAGATCACCGGCATCCGTGTCGTGCGCGCGTTCGTGCGCGAACCGCAGGAGGCCGCTCGGTTCGCCGATGCCAACACGCAGCTGACCGACACGTCGTTGCAGACCGGTCGACTGATGGCCGCAACGTTCCCGACCGTCGGACTGATCGTCAACATCTCCAGCCTCGGTGTGCTGTGGCTGGGTGCCGACCGGATCAGCAACGGCGACATGCAGGTCGGTTCGCTCGTGGCGTATCTGACCTACCTCATCCAAGTGCTGATCGCCGTGGTGATGGTGACGTTCATGGCCTCGATGGTGCCCCGGGCAGCTGTGGCCGCCGACCGGATCCTCGAGGTGCTCGAGACCGACTCGTCGGTGCGCCCGCCCGAGACGCCCGTCACGGACGTCACCGAACACGGGGCGCTCGAGTTCCGCAACGTCGATTTCCGATACGCCGGCGCGTCGCATCCGGTCCTCCACGACATCTCGTTCCGCACGACGGCCGGTCAGACAATTGCCATCATCGGCAGCACCGGGGCCGGCAAGAGCACCCTCGCGAACCTGATCGTCCGGCTGTTCGACGCGACCGACGGTGCGGTGCTCGTCGACGGCGTCGACGTGCGTGAACTCGACCCCGATCTGCTATGGGGCAAGGTCGGCTACGTCCCGCAGAAGGCCTTCCTGTTCTCGGGCACCGTCGCGTCGAACCTCCGCTTCGGGCGACCGGAGGCCACTGACGAAGACCTCTGGCGTGCGCTCGAGATCGCGCAGGCCGACGGGTTCGTCCAGGCGATGCCGGACGGGCTGGAGAGCCCGATCACACAGGGCGGCGGCAACGTCTCTGGTGGTCAGCGCCAGCGTCTGTCGATCGCCCGGGCGCTCGTCGCCGAGCCCGAGATCTTCGTGTTCGACGACTCGTTCAGCGCGCTCGACCTCGCCACCGACGCCCGCCTGCGTGCCGCGCTCGCGCCCCACACGCGCACGGCAACCGTGGTGATCGTGGCGCAGCGGGTGTCCACGATCGTCGACGCCGACCAGATCCTCGTTCTCGACGACGGCGAGATCGTCGGGCGTGGCACCCACGCCGAACTCGTCGCGACGTGCACCACCTACGCCGAGATCGTTGACTCACAACTCGGAGCGGCAGCATGACGAACGGCGACGGCACCCCCGACGCCGCGTCCGATACCGCGTCCGATACCGCGTCCGATACGGCGTCCGATGTCGCGGCGACGGTCGACGAACTCGACGACCGTGACGTCATGAGCACCACCGGGCGCGAGGCGAGGCGTGGGAGCTTCGGCCCCGGCGGTGGCGCCGGCATGCCGACCGAACGCAGCAAGGACTTCGGCACCTCGATCAAACGGCTCGGCGACATCCTCGGCACAGAACGCCCGCTGCTGGTCGTCGTGCTGGCGCTGACGGTCGGCAGTGTGCTGCTCGTCGTCCTCGGGCCGCGTCTCTTGGGGCAGGCCACCGACATCATCGTCACCGGCGTGCAGAGCCCCGACGGCATCGACTTCGGGGCTCTCCACCGCAAGCTGTTCGTCGTCGGAGCGATCTACCTCGGGTCGTGGGCGCTGGCCTACTCGCAGGCCTACCTCCTCGCCGGCGTGCTCCAACGCGCGATGTTCGAACTCCGGGCCGAGGTCGAGCGCAAGATCAATCGGCTGCCCCTGCGCTACATCGACGGGCAACCGCGAGGCGACCTGCTGAGCCGGGTCACGAACGACATCGACAACCTGTCCCAGAGTCTCCAGCAGACCACCAGCCAGATCCTCACCTCGCTCCTCACACTCGTCGGGGTCACCACGATGATGGTCGTGATCTCGCCGCTGCTCGCCGCGATCGCGCTCATCACGGTGCCGACGTCGATCTGGTTGATGAAGCTGATCGGCGGCAAGGCGCGACCGAAGTTCATGGCTCAGTGGCGTCACACCGGCAGCCTCAACGCGCAGGCCGAAGAGGTGTTCACCGGCCATGCGATCGTGAAGAGCTTCGGCCGCCAGCGCGACGTCGAGCGTCGCTTCAGCGAGGACAACGACCAGCTGTTCGAAGCCAGCTACGCAGCCCAGTTCACGGCCAGCCTGATCCAGCCGATGATGGTGTTCATGGGCAACATCCAGTTCGTCCTGATCGCCGTGATCGGCGGGCTGCGGATCTCGAGCGGGGCGATGTCGGTCGGCGAGATGCAGGCCCTGATCCAGTACGCGCGTCAATTCAGCCAGCCGCTCACGCACCTCGCGTCGATGACGGCCACCTTCCAATCGGGGATCGCATCGCTCGAACGGGTGCTCGAACTCGTCGATGCGCCCGAGCAGTCCGAGGAGCAGGCCGACACCGTCGACCCGGCGCCGGTCCGTGGGCGGGTCGTGTTCGATCACGTCGACTTCTCGTATTCGCCGAACGAGTCGCTGATCGAAGATCTGACCGTCGTTGCCGAACCGGGGCAGACGGTGGCGATCGTCGGGCCGACCGGCGCCGGCAAGACGACGCTCGTGAACCTGCTGATGCGGTTCTACGACCTCGACGCCGGCACGATCAGCCTCGACGGACGTGACATCGCGAGTTTCCCCCGTCGGGAACTGCGTTCGAAGATCGGGATGGTGCTGCAGGACACGTGGTTGTTCGGCGGCACGATCCGGGAGAACCTGCGGTACGGCAAGCCCGATGCCACGGACGCGGAGATCGCGGAAGCCGCCCGCGTCACCTACGTCGACCGGTTCGTCCACTCGCTGCCCGACGGCTATGACACGGTGATCAACGACGAGGGCGACAACATCTCGGCCGGCGAGAAGCAGCTCGTCACGATCGCCAGAGCCTTCCTGGCCGACCCGTCGATCCTGATCCTCGACGAGGCCACGAGTTCGGTCGACACACGAACCGAGGTGCTGATCCAGGAGGCGATGAACGCCCTGCGCTCGCAGCGCACCAGTTTCGTGATCGCGCACCGGCTGTCGACCATCCGGGGCGCGGACGTGATTCTGGTGATGGACAGCGGGCGGATGGTCGAGCAGGGGAGCCATGACGAACTCCTCGCCCGCGACGGTGCGTATGCGGGCCTGTATCAGGCCCAGTTCGCCGGTCAGACGACGTGACGGTCAGGGTCGACCCGGTCGACCCTGCGAATACAGTGCACGAGTCAGCGGGTCGCGATCGAGCGGGGGGACTCGAACCGGCGCGGGCTGGTTCAAGCGGTGATCGACGACCTCGGCGAGCTGTGAGATGTCGAGGTCGTTCGGCGCCAGCACCGCTCCGGCGCCGCTTCGCTCCAGGTCGGCGGCGTTCGCGAACTGATCGGTCGAGAACGGCAACACCACCTGCCGAACGCCGGCTGCCAGCGACTCCTGGACCGAGTTGTTGCCACCGTGATGGATCGCGAGATCAGCCTGGCGGAGCAGCGCGACCTGCGGAAGCGTCGGGCGCACCACCCAGTCGGCGGGAATCTCGCCCAGCTCGGCGGGGTCGGTCGACCCGATCGCGACCGCGGCGCGGACGCCGGTGTGGCGGAGGGCATCGATGACCCCGGCGATCACGTCCGATCGGTGCGCGAGGAACGTGCCGAACGCGACGTAGACCCTGCGGGCGTCGCCGTGTGCCCACCGCTCGTACTCCGCAGGCAGCACCTCGGCGCGTACCAGCGGCCCGACGAACTCGTGCGGCTCCGGCAGCTCGTCGAGTCGTCGCGGATCGGCGAGCGACCGCACGCTGTTGTACAGGACCCGGTCGCCGTGGACCCGGAAGGCGTCGTCGACGGGTGACATCGTCGGCGCAGCCGTGCGCAGCGCGCGATTCCAGTGTGTCGTGAACCGTTCGGTCACCTCATCGACGAGTCGAGCGAGGGCCTGCACCTCTTCGACCGGCGGCTCCAGATCGTCGGGCCACGACGACGGGATCCCGTATCGCTCGGCGCCGACGGGCAACTGGGACGGATGCCCGGGCACGAGTGACACGAACGGTCGCCCGGTCGCCGACATCGCGAGGGTCGACCCGAACGAGACGTGATCGACGAGCACGAGGTCGGGTTCGATCGCATCGCACAGGGTCCGGACGTGGCCGATCACCTCCTCCGGTTGCCAGAGCAGGTCCCGCGCCCGATCTTCGGCCTGGAGTGTCAGCGTGGCGATCGGACCGCAACGGGTCGCCGCGAGAAACCGTTCGATCGCGGGCGATCGAGCAACGGTGCCCGTGTTGGAACTCTCGCCGAGGCGCAGCTCACACCATTCGAAGTGGTCCGCCTCGACGCGATCTCGCATCGCCGGACCCGTGGCCACGATGACCCGTTCGCCGCCGTCACGAGCTGCGCCGGCGACCGTCGCGAGGGGGGTGTAGTGCGATGCGTAGTCGGGGCTGAGGACGAGCAGCGTCATGCGTGGATCGGCTGATAGAGGTCGACCAACCGTCCTGCCATCGTGTCGATCGAATAGCGCGACTCCACCACCGTCCGAGCCCGCTCTGTCCGACCGGGCAGAGCAACGAGCTCGAACGCGGATGCAATCGCCGTAGCCAGATCGTCGCCCGGCGCGACGAGGATCCCGGTCTCACCGTGGTCGACGTAGGTCGACGGGCCACCGGTGCTCGGTGCAACCACGGTCAGACCGGCGGCCATGGCCTCGAGCACGGCCAGGCCGAACTCCTCCTTGACCGCCCCGTCGACATAGACCCCGCCGGGAGACCACGCATCACCGTGACCGACATTCGTTGCAGCCAGCAGGCGGTTGACGTCCGCGTGAGCCTGGCCGCCGAGCAGCACCAATCCGGCGCAGGCCTGCGGACGTGTACGCATGATCGACTCGATCTCAACGAGCACGCCCCGCTCGACCTCGGACGGGTCGTCCATGTCGCCGCCCACGATGACGAGATTGCAGGTTTGGTGGAGTGTCCGGCTCCAGGCGTCGACAACCCGGGTCACTCCTTTGACGGGGTGCAGCCGGCCGACGCTGACGAGCAGCGGGAGACCGCGACGATCAGCGGGGATCCGCGCGACGAGCTGGTCGACGATCGCGGATCGACCGCTGCCGACTTCGTCGAGTGCACGCCGGGCTGCTGCGACGTCGATGCCCTCGGCGATCACGGCCGTCCGTGCACGACCCTCAGCCTCGTCACGGTGGGGGAGCGCGTCCAGGAACGGGAAGGAACGCACCCGCGGAAACAGCGCGACTCGGTCAGCGACCTGGCCGAGTTCTTCGATCATCCGGGCCCGGAACCAGACGTGCTGGGTGCGCTCGAGATGGTCGAAGGACGACGCGTCGAGCTGCCCCTGAGCGTGCATCGACTCGAGCACGTTGTGCGGGTCGGGGGCGAGGCTCAGGCACGTGGCCACCTGGGCCTCCTCAGCGACCGCTGCGCCTGCAAGCGTCCCGACGTCGGCCATGCGGAGGTGGAGGACGTCGATCGGCCCGGCGAGGCGGAGGACACGACGGATGCCGCGCTCGACTGCGGGGAGGTGCTCCCACATGTCTCCTGCGCCGTTGACCGGTCGGGAGGGGTCGCCGACGGCGATCATGCCGTACGACAGCGCCTCGGCGTCGTCGACGACGGGCCCGACGAGCGCGTCGGACACCGACCCGCGCCCGATCGTGACGACGTGCGCGACGTCAGGGTGACGCGCGAGGGCGTCTCCGAGCGACACCACCAGGCTCGCAACGCCGCCGGTTTCGCCACGTCCTCCCCGGCTCAACTGTCCGTCCAGGCCGCTGGCGAGCGTCATCTGGGCGATTGCGAGCCCAGGTCGTCGCTCCGACCTCGCGGTCGGTTGCGCCGACTGCAGGGCGAGGGCAGCGTGCGCGCCCACGAGGTCGTCGTCGGCTGCCAGCATGGTGAGTGATTCGCCGATCAGGGAGCTGCGCCGCTCACCCAACGGGCCGAGCGCGGCGATGCGGGCGGCATCGCTCTCGTACCGGTCGACCGCGATGTCGACGAGGAGCTCATCGGTGCCACGATCGGAGATCACGCCGATCAGGTCGATCAGGCGGGCGCGGCATGCCGGATCGGACGCGACGGTGAGGGAGGCGGTCACGGCCCGCAGAACCTGGACGGGTGCGGTCAGTGCCCACTGTCGCAGCGTTCGGTGGGCGTGCATCGTGTCGATGCCCCCGCGTTCGAGCTCGACGACGAGCGCAGGAATCGCGCGACCGTCGGGCCGACGTTGCGCGAGACGCCAACTCGCGTGCCGGCGAACCGTGCTGTCGTGCGAACGCACCGCGGCGTTGAGTCGGTCGGAGGACTGCTCGCCGATCGTCGACGCAAGGATCTCGATTGCCGCGAGCGCGCCGGCGCCTCCCTGGTCGACGAGGTCGTCCAGCCTGGCGAGCAGTTCGCGATCGGGCACGGTGTGCCGAGCGACGAACTCGACCGAACTCGTCACGGCGAGGAGGGTGACGACGTCGTGGTCGCTCACTGCGGCGCCGACGAGGTCGAGGTCACAGGCCCGGAGCGGGTTGGGGGCGAGGCGGAGGCGCCGTTCGGTGAGCGTCATGGTGCTGGGCTTTCGTTGTGCCGACGCCCGTCCCTGGCTGCAGGGTTGGCGTGAGGACGGGCGTCGGCGGGGGGTGGTATCAATTTATCATCGCTGAGTCGTATTTAGCAATCCTTAGTGTGAATTTTCCCGTTCGGGTCTAGCGTGGTTGCATGACCACGCCTTCGTCGACGGGCCTCGATCTACAATCGGCCGCCGACGAACTCGGTGTCCACTACCAAACGGCCTATCGGTGGGTGCGGTCCGGTCGACTTCCGGCCGTCCGGGTCGCCGGGCGTTATCTGATCGACCGCTGCGTGCTCGACGAGTTCACTGCCTCGAGGTCGCAGCCCCAGCCGACATCGGCGCCGAGTGTTGCGCGTGTCCAACGGACCGCCGACCGGCTCTACGACGAACTGGTCGACGGGGACGAACCGGCGGTTCGGCGGGCGGTGCGGCGGCTGGTCGACGACGGTGCTCCACTGCCCGGAGTGATCGAACAGGTGCTGGCTCCGGCGCTGCGCCGAATCGGTGAGGAATGGCATCGGGGCGAGCTGTCGATCTGGGTCGAGCATCGCGCCTCGGCGATCGTCGAACGAGTGCTCGGCGACGTCACACCGAACCCACGCGGGCGCCGACGCGGTACCGCCGTGGTGACGGCCGTCTCCGGCGAACTGCACTCCCTCCCGACCACGATGGCGGCGGTTGCCCTCCGTGGCGACCAGTGGCAGGTCCATCACCTCGGCGCCGATCTCCCGACCGACGATTTGATCCGATGCTGCGCGGACCACGACGTCGATCTGGTGGTCATCACGGTGACGAATCCTGAGCTGCGTGCCGACTCCGACGTCGCCGCCGAGCTGGTCCGCAGCGCCGGATGGCCGGTGCTCGTCGGCGGTCCCGGACGAACGCTGACCGAACTCGTCGACGAAGCGCGAGCGGTTGGCGCACGCCCAACCGGGTCACGCTGAGATGGGCCTCGTCGACGACGTCACCTCGCGATTCGGGTCGAGCCTCAGCGGTGTCAAAGACCAGGTCGTCGCCGCGACCACCGACCTGTTCTCGCATGGGCCGCAACCGCTCGAACACACGCTCGACCACGCCCCCGACCCCGGTCTGCTCGGGCCCGACTCGGTGTCGTGGCGTGTGATCGGCGACGCCTCCGCGTTCGTCGGTGGCATCCGTGCGCTGATCGTTCAGACCGCACATCCCGAGGTCGTCGCCGGTGTCGAACAGCACTCGCGGTACCGGACCGATCCACTCGGCCGCCTGACCCGTACCTCCTACTACGTCACCGAGACCACGTACGGTGCCATGCCGGAGGTCGAGCAAGCGGTCGCGATGGTGCGACTCGCGCATCGGCCCGTCCACGGGCGAAGCGAGCGCGGCGAGCCGTACAGTGCCGGCAACCCACCGATGGCGGCCTGGGTCCACAACGTGTTGACCGAATCGTTCCTCGCTGCGTATCAGGCATACGGCCGCGAGCCCCTCACCGTCGAGGAGGCGGATCAGTTCGTCGAGGAGCAGACCCGCATCGGCGGCCTGCTCGACGCCGACCCGCTCCCGACGACCGCATCCGAACTCGCAACCTGGGTCACCGATCACACGGCGCTGGCCGCCACGACCGACCTCCGGCACGCGATCTCGTTCCTCCAGAATCCGCCGCTGTCGATCCCGGTCAAAGCGGGTTACCGCCCGCTGTTCAACGCCGCGGTGGCGACCCTGCCCGATCGGATCCTCGATATCGTCGGGCTCCAACCGTCGTGGCAGGCTCTTCGCATCGGTCAAACGGTCACGGATGCCCTCCGGTGGGCGCTGGGGTCCTCGCCGTCATGGCACATCTCACTGGTTCGCACCGGTGCGCCCGTCCCCGAGGGCCTCTTCCGCCAACCCCTCCGGTCCTCCGCCCCCAAACCCCCGATCTCGTGAGGATCTTGCGCACCAGGTGCGCAAGATCCTCACGACATCGGCTGAGATCGAGGGTTGCGGATCCTGTCGTCTGGCGCGAGAATCGAACGTGTGTTCCCTTCGACGGCGATCGGTCAGCGCTCGTTGTTCGGCTCGCTCGAGCCCGATTTCGACTCGACGTTCGGTGAGCTGACACGACTCGACCTGGATGGTCGAACCTGGATCGATCATGCCCCCGCCTGGTTGCAGGGCGCCGACGCGGTCTTCGACGAACTGACGGCGGCACTGCCGTTCCGCCAGCGAACCGGGATCAGGATGTACGACCAGATCGTCGACGAGCCGAGGCTCTCGGCCTGGTGGAGTGTCGCGAGTGGTCACCCCGAACCGATGCCGATCCTGCGTGAAATGCGGCTGCTGCTCGCCGAACGATACGCGGAGCCGTTCGACTCGATCGGCTTCAACCTCTACCGAGACCACCACGACTCGGTGGCGTGGCACGGCGACCGACACCGTCACGTGGTCACGAATCCGGTCATCGCGATCGTCAGCATCGGATCGCCGCGACCACTCAAGCTGCGACCACGCGGCGGCGGCGGGTCGTCGCTCAGCTGGGCGCTCGGTGAGGGCGACCTGTTCGTGATGGGCGGAGCGTGCCAGCACGAGTGGGAACACACGGTACCGAAGGTGCGCAAGACGAGCGGTCCGCGACTGAGCATCACCTTCCGCTCGGTCTGAACGACGCGTTTCAGGGCGACAACGGAATCGCGTAGGTGCCCTGGGCGGCGGCGGTGATCTTGTCCGGGATGCCGTCGACCCAGACGTGCGCGGTGCCCACCACGCTGCGTCGGCTGACCGCCTCGAGATCAGCTCGACACATCACCCGATCTCCGACGGCGGGACGCAGGAACCGGATCGACAGTTCGGAGGTGAGCGCCATCGGCTCGATCCGCCCCAGTGCGACGAACGCCAGAAACCACAGGCCACAGTCGGCGAGCGCGAATTGGCACGGGCCCGAGACGAACCCACCGGGTCGGATGTCGGCCGGCGTGACGTCGTAGGCGGCGATGGCGTAGCGATCGCCGAGTTCGACGCAGCGGTTGCCGGTGCCGGGGAACTGTTCGGTCAACATGTCGTTGATGGCGTCGATGCTCAGCCGGTCGGTCACGGTACCCAAACATACGGAGGCGACCTGCTATCCATCGAACCATGATCCGCAGGATCGCGGTGGTCGGAGGTTCGTTGGCGGGGCTCCGCGCGGTTGAAACGCTTCGCAACGCCGGCTTCGACGGATCGATCACCGTGATCGGCGACGAGCTGCATCTGCCGTACGACCGTCCTCCGCTGTCGAAGCGCCTGTTGTCGGGCGAATGGGAGCCCGACCGGATCGTGCTCCGCAAGCCGGATGACATGGACTCGCTCGACGTCGACTGGCATCGCGGTGTGGCCGCGACCGCCCTGGATCCCGAGCGTTGCTCGATCGTGACGTCGGACGGCTCGAACGTGACGTACGAGGGGCTGCTCATGGCGACGGGCGCCTCGGCGAGAACGTTGCCCGGACAGGACGAACACGACCACGTGATGACGCTGCGAACGCTCGACGACGCGTTGGAACTGCGCCGTCGCCT
>JBDSBE010000053.1:0-33253 GCA_039921745.1 Ilumatobacteraceae bacterium
CGGTGTACGGCCGGATCGAGCGGACGCCCGACCTGCGCATCGCCTACGTGCCGCAGGTCGAGACGATCGACTGGTCGTTCCCGGCGACCGTCGCCGACGTCGTCACCATGAGCGTGCCGCGCCGGCGATTCCGGCGCGACGATCAGGACTTCCGGGCGAGGGTCGCCGAACTGCTCGACCGGCTGGGGCTCGGCGGCGTCCACGACCGTCACATCCGCGAACTGTCGGGTGGCCAGCAGCAGCGGGTGTTCATCGCCCGGGCGTTGGCACAGCGACCCGAGCTACTGGTGCTCGACGAGCCGGCGAGCGGCGTCGACGTCGCCACCCGCCACGAGATGCTGCACGTCCTCGCCGACCTGCACCGCGACGGGATGGCGATCGTGCTGACCACCCACGACATCAACGGTCTGGCCGCCCATCTCCCTCGCGTCATGTGCTTCAACCGCACGGTCATCGCCGACGGTCCTCCCGGCGACGTGCTCCACCCATACGTGCTCGAACGCACCTACGGGGCGCCCATGCAGGTGCTGCAACACGGCGGGATGCCCCTCGTGGTCGAGCATCGTGGCCACGGCCACATCTGACGGGGGGCGCCGCCGACCCACGCCGATAGCGTGGATGAGCCATGTCTGAGACCCTCCTCGCCACCCGAGACGACATCCGGAACCTCGCCATCGTCGCGCACGTCGACCACGGCAAGACCACACTCGTCGATTCGCTCCTGCAGCAGTCAGGCGCGTTTCGCGCCAACGAGAACGTCAACGAGCGCGTCATGGACTCGAACGATCTCGAGCGCGAGAAGGGCATCACGATCCTCGCCAAGAACACCTCGGTGCAGTGGGGTGGGGTGACGCTCAACATCGTCGACACGCCCGGTCACGCCGATTTCGGTGGCGAGGTCGAGCGCGCGCTCACGATGGTCGACGGGATCGTCCTGCTCGTCGATGCGGCCGAGGGGCCCTTGCCCCAGACCCGCTTCGTGCTGCGCAAGGCGCTCGCCTACGACATGCCGGTGATCCTCGTGATCAACAAGGTCGACCGGCCCGATGCCCGCATCGCCGAGGTCGTCGACGAGGTCTACGAACTGTTCCTGGACCTCGACGCGAGGGACCACCAGCTCGAGTTCCCGATCGTGTACTGCTCGGGCCGTGACGGTTGGGCCTCGCTCGACCTCGACGACCGGGGCGACAATCTGGGGCCGCTGTGCGATGTGATCCTGTCGACCATCCCGGCCCCGACGTACCATCCGGGCGCGCCGCTGCAGGCGTGGGTGACGAACCTCGACGCGAACGCCTACCTGGGCCGGCTGGCGTTGTGCCGAGTGGTGGAGGGCACGATCGAGAAGGGCAAGCCCGTCGCCTGGTGCCGCGTCGACGGCACGATCACCCGAACCAAGGTCGTCGAGCTGTTCCTCACCGAGCAGCTCACCCGCGTCCCCGTCGACTCGGCCGGCCCCGGCGACCTCGTCGCCGTGGCGGGGATCCCCGAGATCACGATCGGCGAGACGCTCGCCGACGCCGACGATCCCGTGGCGCTCGAACTGATCACCGTCGACGAACCGGCGCTGGCCATGACGATCGGCATCAACACCTCGCCGCTCGCCGGTCGCGACGGCAAGAAACTCACCGCCCGTCTCGTCAAGAACCGCCTCGACGCCGAACTCGTCGGCAACGTCAGCATCCGCGTCAACCCGACCGACCGGCCCGACGCCTGGGAGGTCCAGGCTCGTGGCGAGCTCCAACTCGCCGTGTTGGTGGAGACGATGCGCCGCGAGGGTTTCGAACTCACCGTCGGCAAGCCCGAGGTCGTGACCAAGGAGATCGACGGGAAGAAGTCGGAGCCGGTCGAGCGGGTCACGATCGACATCCCCGAAGAGCACCTCGGTGCCGTCACGCAGCTCCTCGCGGCCCGCAAGGCCCGGATGGAGAACATGACGAACCACGGCATGGGTTGGGTCCGACTCGATTACCTGGTGCCGGCCCGCGGTCTGATCGGGTTTCGGACCGACTTCCTCACCGAGACCCGTGGCACCGGTGTGATCAGCCACATCTTCGAGGGCTACGAGCCGTGGTTCGGCGAGATCCGGGCCCGCGACCGCGGCTCGATCGTCGCCGACCGGACCGGGCCGACGACCAACTACGCAATGACCAACCTGCAGGAACGTTGCACGATGATGGTGGGCCCCGGTACCGATGTGTACATGGGAATGATCGTCGGCGAGAACTCACGCGCCGGTGACATGGACGTCAACATCTGCCGGGAGAAGAAGCTGACCAACGTCCGTGCGTCGTCGTCGGACGACACGATCAGGTTGACCCCACATCGCGTGCTGTCACTCGAACACGCGCTCGAGTTCATCACCTCCGACGAATGCATCGAAGTCACGCCCAAACACGTGCGGCTCCGCAAGGTCTACCTCGACCCCCAGGAACGCCACCGCGCCGCCAAGCACTTGGCGAGCTCGAACGCCGGTTAGGGCCCGACCACGAGCGCGTCGTCCGACAGGTCGACGGCTGCGTTCTCGCGGTGATGAATCTGGCCGGCGTCCCATGCGAGCAAACCGACGCGGCACCGCTCCCAGTGGTTGCCGATGACCTCGATGTCGCTCGCGCCGCGCTGGATCACGCAACCGCTGTCGCCGTCGACGACGGCATTACCCGTGATCTCCGCGAGCGTGCCGCCTTCGACGTCGATCGCCCTCATCACGTTCATCATCTGATTGCCGCGCACCACCGATCCCTCGGTGTCGATCATGTGGACGCCCCACCACCGCGCCGTGATCTGGTTGCCCTGGACCTCGGCACCGATCGTCGACGCCAGCCTGACCGCCTTCAGGACGTCACGGAACTCGCAACCGTGCACCGAGTGCGATGAACCACCCGTGATGTCGACGGCACAGTCCCACTGCATCCCGATGAACGTCGATCGGTGAACCGCCACGCCGTCGACGTCGCGAGCGATCAGACCGATCGCCCGACACGAGGTGACCTTCGCGTCGTGCCCGTCGATCTCGATGTGGCCATCGATGTCGCAACCGAGCAGGCTCGACCCCGAACCCTCGATCGTCACGACGACCTTGGGCAACCACACGATCCGCTCGGCCCCGCTCGCGATACGACAGTGCTCGACTCGTGCGCCGGCACCGAGCACGATCGCCGATCCGTCCGGCGCGTCGATCGTGGTGCGGCCCGACCCCAAACCGCGCACCGTCACCCCGTCGGGGACATGAGCCGGGCCGACGTAGCGGCCTTCGCCGAGCTGCACGATCGAACCCCGGACTGCATCGCCGACGACCGCGACGAGATCGATCGACGCGCGAGGTTCGTCCGGGAACAGCGGCACCGCCGGTTCGGGCGGCGCCGTGTGATCGATGCGGTAGACGACGGGGAGCCGCTTCTGGTGCCGGGGCTGTCGGTCGAGCTGCGTGCCCGTCGCAGTCTGGGTGAACGGCATCGGCGTCCCGTCGACGGCCGTGACGGAGGTCACGGTTCCGATCGACTGATCGATCGCCCGGAACGTGCCCCGGCCGGTCACGTCGATCGCGTGCAGGACACCGTCGACGACGATGTAGCGGCACGCATCGTCGCCCCAGGTGACCCACGGGGTCCCGGTGCCGACGAGGTCGGCGTGGCGGCGGACCCAACCGCCCACGGTTCGCAGACGCGACTGGTACGCCTCCGGGATCGCGCCGGTCGCGTCGGGCCCGACGCACAGCAGGAGATGGCCGCCCTTGGCGATCACCTCCGTGAGCAGCGCGACGATGTCGACCGGATCAAGCAGGTGATCGTCGGATTCGGCGCGGTTCAGACCCAACCCGCCGCCGAGCCCGCGTCGAAGTTCCCACGGCTCGTCGACGATGCCGTTCGGTACCCGGTACTCGTACGAGCGGACGTCGGGGCGGTCGGCCCACCAGCGGTCGTTGATGACGACATCGGGATCGATGGAACGTGCTGCGCGCACCAGTTCGGTGCTCCGCCAGTGATCGCCGCCCCCGCCCCAGTGGCCGTCGCCCCACAGCATCCTGGAGCCGTACCGACGCATCAGGTCGAGCACCTGGGGGTGCACGACCGACTCTACGTAATCGCATCCCGGGTACTGCGGGTCGTGCCAGTCCAGCAGGGAGTACGAGGTGCCGAACACCAGGTCGGCGCGCTCGCACGCAGCCGCGAACTCGCCGAGCACGTTCCGGCGCGGCCCCTGGTCGATGACGGTGTGATCGGTGCCCGGTGCGTCCCACCAGCACAGGCCGTCGTAGTGCTTCGCGACCATCACCGCATAGCCCATCCCGGCGTCCCGAGCGAGATCGGCCCACGCATCAGGGTCGTAGTGGTCGAACGTGAGGAACGGCAGGAACTCCTCGTACTGTTCGATGTGGCTCCAACGATCACGGTGGTGGGCGAGACTCTCGACCAACGGTGACGGGTGCAGGAGGACGTCGCTGACGCTCGGATCGATGTGCGCCCGGTACCACCCGGCGTACTCCCCGATCGGGGCCCAGGCCGGCACGGTCGCGATGCTGGCCTGCACCAGCAGGCCGAACCGTCGTTGCTGCCACCAGAGAGGTGTTCCCATGCCGGGGCCATCCTCGCGCACCCCGTGCCGGAGGCTGGTAGTCGTGGCACACTCGTGGCGTGTCATCGACGACCCGTGACGAACTCGACCTCAAGATCGATGCACTCGCGTCGTCCCTGGGTGCACTCGGGACGGTCGTGGTCGCGTTCTCGGGCGGTGCCGACTCGGCATTCCTCGCGTCGATGGCGCACCGGGTCCTCGGCGCCGACGGTGCGCTCGCCGTCACGGCGATCTCACCGTCGCTGGCGGGCGCGGAGGAGGCAGACTGTCGGGCGCTCGCGCACGAATGGGGTCTGACCTGGGAGTCGGTCGAGACCCACGAGATGGAACGTGCGGCCTACCGCCTCAACGACGGCGACCGGTGCTTCCACTGCAAGGCCGAGCTGATGGACGTCGTTGCGCCGATCGCGGCGCGCCACAACTCGGTGATCGCGCTCGGGGTCAACGTCGACGACCTGGGAGATCATCGCCCGGGGCAGCGAGCTGCGACGGCGGCGGGCGCAGTCTTCCCGCTCGTCGACGCCGGGTTCGGCAAGTCCGACGTTCGCGAGGCGTCGCGGCGGCTCGGGTTGCGGACGTGGGACAAGCCAGCGGCCGCGTGCCTCGCCAGTCGCGTCCCGTACGGCACGGAGGTGTCGGTCGGGATCCTGTCGAGGGTCGAGCGCGCCGAGGCGGCCCTGCACGCGCTCGGGTTCCGCCAGTGTCGCGTCCGCCACTACGACGACACGGCCAGGATCGAGGTGGAGACCGATGAACTATCGGCGGTCGTCGACGCCCGCCGAGCGGTCGTCGAGGCGGTCCGGGCCTGCGGATACCGCTACGTCACCCTCGATCTGGAGGGTTTCCGCTCCGGGAACCTCAACGCCGCACTCGGCTGAAGCAGTAGTTTGCGGCCATGCTCGTCACCGACATCCACCACGTCTCGCTCAACGTCAGCGACACCGAGACGGCGCTGCGCTTCTACCGGGACGTGTTGGGGATGGAGGTGCTGGATCGGCCCGATTTCGGCTTTGCCGGCGCATGGCTCGACGCCGGCAACGGTCGCCAGGTCCACCTGATCGAGGCACCGGTTCCGCCCGACTCCGGTCAGCACATGGCGTTCCGCGTCGACGACATCGTGGCGGTCATCACCGAGCTCCGTGCAGCCGGGTTCTCGGTCCCCGACGGCCGATCGGTGCCGGGCACGCCGATCCGCCAGACGTTCGTCAACGATCCTGACGGAAATCGCATCGAGTTCACCCAACCCGCATGAGCGAGCCGAGCGGCCGTCTCGATACGCTCCGTCGGCGCGCAGTCAGCGTCCCGGTTCTCGTGTTCGCAGCCGTCACGCTCACCCTCGTGGCGCCGATCTGGCTCCCGTTCGCGCTGCTGGTCGACCTCGTCCGGCTCGAGTTCAGGTTCCCGATCGCCCGATTGCTCGCGTTCGCGGTGTGCTGGTGCTGGATCGAACTCGGTGGTGTGGTTCGGGCCTTCGGACTCTGGCTCCAAGGGCGATCAGGTGATGTCCAAGCGCACTACGACCTGATGGCGTGGTGGTCGGCGTCGCTGTTCGCAGCGCTCGGCGCGACGATCGGCATGCGACCGCGATGGGAGGGAGCGGAGGCGCTCGCAGTCGGCAACGCCGTGGTCTTCGCTCGGCACGCGAGCCTCGGTGACTCGCTGCTGTCCGGCTGGGTGCTGGCGAATCGCGCGCGGCTGCACCCCAGGTACGTGCTCAAGAAGGAACTCCTGTACGACCCGTGTCTCGATGTGGTGGGGTCGCGCGTCCCGAATCACTTCCTCGATCGAACGGCGAACGACGGCTCGACCGAACTGCCCGCGCTGCGACTGCTCGCCGCCGGCATGGGGCCAAGGGACATCTGCGTGATCTTCCCCGAGGGCTCGCGCACCAATGCCGCCAAGCGAGAGCGGGCCCTCGCCAGGATCGCCGAACACGATCCGGCGCGAGCCGCCCGCATGTCATCGCTGCGACGGCTGCTCCCACCCCGGTGGGCGGGGTCGACGGCGTTGGTCGAGGGCGCACCGGACGCCGACATCGTGCTTGCGTGGCACACCGGATTCGACGGGCTGGACTCGTTTCGCGGGATGATCCGCGAGGTCGGTCGGCCGATGACGCCCGTTCGGTTCGTCACCCGCCGCATCCAGCGTGCCGACGTGCCCGACGGCGACGCCTTCGGGCCGTGGCTCGACGAACAGTGGCTGCGCCTCGATGCCGAGGTGGACGCCGCGCTCACCGACACCTGAACCACCCGAGTCGCGGCCGAGGTCGGCCGGTGCGTAACGTCGGCCACGTGAAGCTCTCGATGATGATCAGCTACTCCGGCGACTTCCATGCAGACGTCGAGCGGGTCCGACAACTCGAGGCGGCCGGCCTCGACCTGGTGTGGGTGCCCGAGGCCTACTCGTTCGATTCGGTCAGCCAGATGGGTTTTCTCGCCGCGAAGACGAGCACGATCGAGATCGGTGCCGGCATTCTGAACACCTACTCCCGGACCGCCACCTGTATCGCACAGACGGCTGCGGGCCTGGACTACGTGAGCGACGGTCGATTCGTTCTCGGCCTCGGCGCGTCGGGCCCCCAGGTGATCGAGGGTTTTCACGGCGTTCCCTACGTCAAGCCGATGCCGCGGATCCGCGACTACATCAACATCTGCCGGATGACGTGGCGGCGCGAGAAGGTCGAGTACTCCGGCAGCGCGGTCCAGATCCCGCTGCCCGACGGCGAGGGAACGGGCCTCGGGAAACCGCTCAAGCTGATCAACCATCCGGTCCGGGCCGACATCCCGATTTTCTGGGCGTCGCTGATGGGGCTCTCGGTCACCGCGACCGCGCAGTACGCCGACGGATGGCTGCCGATCTTCTTCGATCCCGAACAGTTCCACACCGTCTGGGGCGATGAACTCAAGGCCGGGATCGCGGAACGGGACAGCTCGTTGGGGACGCTCCAGATCTCGGCCGGCGGGATGGTCGCGATCGGCGACGAGTACGCCGGTGACGCCGCGAACAGCGTGCTCGACATGGGCCGTTCGAACGTCGCGCTGTACGTGGGCGGCATGGGCGCACGCGAGAAGAACTTCTACAACACGATCATGCAGCAGTACGGCTACGTCGACGAGGCGATCGAGATCCAGGATCTCTACCTCGACGGCAAGAAGGACGAGGCTGCTGCGGCGGTGCCGGCCGCGATGCTGGCGAACACCAACCTCGTCGGACCTCCCGGTCACGTCAAAGAGCGGATCGCTGCATACGAAGAGGCGGGCGTCACCCATCTGTCGGTCACGCCGATCGGCAACGATCCCGTCAGGACGATCGAGCAGCTGCGCGACCTGATCGGTTGAGTGACCCTACGCTGTTCCCATGACCACCGAGCCCGACGACGCGCACCGGGAGATGATCCGGACCCACGAGGAGCGCCTGGCCGCCCAACGGGCAGACGCGATCACCGCCGGTCGCCGCAAGGCCGGTGTGGCCGGAGCGGCGATGGCCGGTGCGATGTTGGCCGTCGCCGAGATCTACGAGGGGCCTCCGAAGGAGGATGCCCCGGTCACGGTCGAAGCGTCGAGCGACCCGACCGACATCGACCGGGACGGCGTCGACGTGACGGTCGGTGACGTCGACGTGAGCTCGCCACCCCTGGAGCGCATCGACGTCGTCACGGGCGACGATCGCAAACGACCGCGCGTCTAGTCAGCGATCGGCGTAGGCGCCCGGGCGGGCGAACACGTCACGGTGCCACCGACGCGGCGAGGTCGCGATCGCCCTGGGCTCGTCTTCGAACATCCACCGTGCAAAGTGCCGGCGACCCCAGTCGCCGCTCGCCTCCACCACCCGGATCGCCCCGCGCGTACCGGTCGGGTGAGCGAGCACCGCACCGAGCCGTTTCGACATCCGGTGATCGGCGAACAGGTCACGGTCGACCTCGCGCTCGTAGGCCCGTGCGACCGCATCGGGCTGCAGTGCGCCGTGGGCGACGATCGATTCGGCGGCCAGTCGCCCCGTGAGGAGTGCCTGGCCGATGCCCTCGCCGGTCATCACGTCGGTCGCTGCCGCGGCGTCGCCCACGAAGAGGACCCGGCCGTGCGTGAGCGACAGCTCGTCGATGCGAGCCGGGATCGGCCAGGCGGTGTGTCGGCCCTCCATTTCGAAACCGTCGCCCAGTGCGGCGACGACGTGTGGTCGAGCCAGGAGATCGCGCCACAGGCTCGCCATGTCGCGAACCTTGCGCTCTCCGTCGCGCAGGACCCCGAATCCGATGTTGACCCGATTGCCCGGCAGTGGGAACGACCATGCATATCCGGGGAGCAGGTCGGCCTCGAACCAGACGATCAGTCGGTCGGCGGCCGGTCCGGTCACGTTCGAGGCGTACTGGCGGAAGGCGTGCCACTCGCCGCGGTAGCCGGTGATCGCGGCCCCCAGCGCTTTGCGGGTCGGACTCCACATACCGTCGGCGGCGACGATGTAGCGGGTCCGGATCGTCCCGACCCCGTCGACGGTGACGTCGAGATGATCGCGATCGGACGCGTCGATCGACTCGAACCCGTGTCCGTCGAGCACCTCGATACCGATCGAGCGGGCCAGGTTGACGAGCGACGAATCGAGCGCGACCCGTGGCGCGACCGCTGCGTACAGGCCGGTGTCGGGGAGCGGTACCTCGATTTCGCGGCCGGATGGCGATCGGAGCCAGGCCGAGTGGACGTCGAACCAGTCGCCGACCGTCGACGGATCGAGACCGAGCGCCTCCAACTCGCGCAGGGCGAGGGTCGTCAACCCGTCTCCGCAACACTTGTCACGGGGGAATCGTGCCCGGTCGACGACTCGTACCGAGCGACCCGCTCGGTGGAGCGTGATCGCCGTCGCGATTCCCGACGGTCCGGCGCCGACCACCAGGACATCGCAGGTGGACGAAGGGGAATCGGCGTTCGTCACGAGTTCGGAGGCTATGGCCGGTGGCGCTGACTCGCTCCGTGCCGCAGCGACGGTCCACAATCGACAGGTTCGAGGACGACGAGGATGGGAGTGGCCGTGAGCAGACTGTGTGAGGGCCGGGTAGCGATCGTGACCGGGGCCGGTCGTGGGATCGGGCGTGAGTACGCGCTGATGCTCGCGCGGCACGGCGCCAACGTCGTCGTGAACGACCTCGGTGGTGCCCGAGACGGCACCGGCAGCGACGGCAACCCGGCCGACGACGTCGTGGCCGAGATCGTCGCCGAGGGAGGCGAGGCGGTCGCCAACAGCGAGAACGTCGCCGACTTCGACGGTGCCGAGCGGATGATCCGCCAGGCGGTCGATGCGTTCGGCGATCTCCATGCCGTGATCAACAACGCCGGCATCCTGCGCGACCGGATGCTGGCCAACATGAGCGAAGCCGAATGGGATGCGGTGATCGCCGTTCACCTCAAGGGCACGTTCGCGCCGGCTCGGCACGCAGCCGCGTACTGGCGAGAGCGATCCAAGTCCGGCGAGCATGTCAGCGGGAGGATCGTCAACACCACGTCGGTGTCGGGCATCTACGGCAACATCGGCCAGACCAACTACGGCGCGGCTAAAGCCGGCATCGCGTCGTTCACCACCATCGCTGCACTCGAACTCGCGCGCTACGGCGTGACGGTCAACGCAATCGCACCCGC
Organism: Ilumatobacteraceae bacterium; assembly: GCA_039921745.1. Lineage (GTDB taxonomy): Bacteria > Actinomycetota > Acidimicrobiia > Acidimicrobiales > Ilumatobacteraceae > Ilumatobacter. The sequence continues at coordinate 10,200 of JBDSBE010000053.1, forward strand.
CGCACTCACCAGGATGACCGAGGATCTCGGAATGGGCCAGGCGAGCGACGAGGATCGTGAGGCGATGGCACCGCGCTGGATCGCGCCGATCGTCACCTGGTTGGCCTCGGAGGAATCTGCGGCGGTCACGGGGCGGGTGTTCGAGGCCAGCGGTCGGGTGCTGGCCGTCGCCGAAGGCTGGGTTCGTGGCCCGCAGGTCGACCCGACCGACGATCCGACGGCAATGGGTGCGCTCGTCGAGACGATGCTGGCGACCTCACGGGCGAACTCGGGCATGAACGGCGAACCCGGCGGGCCGCCGCAATCGCCCTCCGCCCCCAATTCCACAGGAGGACACTGACATGCCGCTCAATCCTGACGCCGTCGGCAGCACAGGCGACCCGATCCAAGTCAGCTGGACCAGCAAGGACGCCCTGCTCTACGCAGTGGGCATCGGCGCCGGCACCGATGAACTGACCTTCACGACCGAGAACACCAGCGAGGTCGACCAACAGGTCTTCCCCACGTTCCCCGTCGTGCTCGGATGGGGTCGCGGCTCGGCGATGGGGAACATCGGCTCGTTCAACCCGGCACTGCTCGTCCACGGCCAACAATCGATCATGCTCCACCGGCCGATTCCCGTCGAGGGTGCGGCGACGCTCCAGAGTTCGGTCACCGCGATGTACGACAAGGGCAAGGCGGCGGTGGTGGTCACGTCGACCGAGGCGAACGTGAGCGGCGACTAGCTCTACACGCTCACTTCGTCGGTGTTCATCCGTGACGCCGGCGGCTGGGGTGGCGAGCGCGGCCCATCCGGCCCGCAGAACGAGCCGCCCGACCGCGCGCCCGATCACCAGCAGACGTACCAGACATCACCCGATCAGGCGCTGATCTACCGACTGTCCGGCGACCGCAACCCGCTCCACAGCGACCCGTCGTTCGCGGCGATGGGCGGCTTCGACCGTCCGATCCTGCATGGTCTGTGCACCTACGGTTTCACGGGTCGGGCACTGCTGCACACGCTGTGTGACTCAGACCCGGCCAAGTTCGAGCGGATGGAGGGTCGGTTCACGTCGCCGGTCTTCCCGGGCGAGGCGCTGACCGTCAAGATGTGGGAAATCGGCGATGGGGCCTCGGTGTTCACGACCTCGGTCGGCGATCGGGTCGTGATCGACCAGGGTCTCGTCCACACAACCTGACTCACACGCGACCTGACTCACACACGACGGTACGGTGGCGCGATGCCCGACCTGCTCGCGGAACTCCGAAGGCGGCTGCCCGACGATTGCATCCAGACCGACGCCGACGTCACTGCGTCATACTCGCAGGACCGGGCCCTGTTCGAGTCGGCGGGTACGGCCGTCGCCCTCGTGATGCCTCGCACGACCGATCACGTCGTCGCCGCCGTCCACGCTGCCAACGCGTGCAACGTTCCGATCGTGCCGCGCGGCGCCGGCACGGGCTTGACCGGTGCGGCGAATGCCAGCGACGGCTGCTTGATCGTCTCGATGCATCGCATGAACGAGATCCTCGACATCGACACGACCAACCGGATGGCTCGCGTGCAGCCCGGGGTCATCAACGCCGACCTCAAAGCCGCCGTTGCCGAGCACGGCCTGTTCTATCCACCTGATCCGGCGTCGGTCGACATGTCGAGCATCGGCGGCAACGTCGCCACCAATGCCGGCGGCCTGTGCTGCGTGCGCTACGGCGTGACCCGTGACTACGTGATCGGCCTCGAGGTCGTTCTTGCTTCGGGCGAGGTGCTGCACACCGGTCGCGACACGCTCAAGGCCACGACCGGGCTCGAGCTGACCGGGCTGTTCGTCGGGTCGGAGGGTCTGCTCGGCGTCGTCACCGAGATCACCGTCAAGCTCGTGCCGGCACCGTCGCCGCCGGCCACTGCGGTCGCGTTCTTCGATCAGCTCGCACCGGCGGGTGCGGCGATCGCCGAGGTGTTCACGGCCGGCCACGAACCCACCATGATGGAGATCCTCGACCGGGCGAGCATCAGCTACGTCGACGCGGCCTACCACATGGACCTCGATCTCGATGCCGCCTGCCTGCTGCTGATCCAGACCGACGACGAACCCTCGATCGACGCGATCGGGCGGATCTGCGAGGCGCACGGCGCAACGTCGGTGTACCGGGCCAGCGATCAGACCGAGGGCGACATGCTCGTCGAAGCCCGTCGCCGCGTGTGGCCCGCGCTCGAACGTCTCGGCAAGACGCTGCTGCCCGAAGACGTCGCAGTTCGCCGTGAACGCCTCCCCGAGTTACTGCAGGGCATCGTCGACATCGGCGACCGGTTCGACGTCGAGCTCGCCACGATCGTTCACGCCGGCGACGGCAACATGCACCCGATTTTCATCATCGATCCGAACGACGCCGACGAGATCGAACGTGCCAAGCAGGCGTTCGGCGCCATCCTCGAACTCGCCATCGCGCTCGGCGGCACGATCGCAGGCGAGCACGGCGTCGGCACCCTCAAGCGGGCGTACATCGACCTGGAACTCGACCCGGTGCAACTCGCGACGCAGCGCACCATCAAGCACGCACTCGACCCGCACGGGCGATTCAACCCCGGCAAAGCACTCTGAGCAAGAGGACTACTGGCTGCCGCCGGCGACCTCGCCGACGAGCAGTTCGGGTCGCACGTTGGTGTAGTTGGGGACGTCGCCCATGATCTTGCCGCCGTACTCCTTCATGGTCGCGTCGAGGCCGGCCTGGTCGGTGACCATTGCCCAGCCCATCGCGGCGTACTTCCCGTCGGCGATCGTGGCGGCGCCCCACCCCTGGCAGGCGTCTCCGAGACAGTCGGCGAACATCGGCATGTGCGACGATGTGTAGTAGTCCATGTCGAACGTCGAGTCGTCGGTGCGTGGGTAGAGGATCGTGACAGCAAGCATCCGCCGAGCTTCTCACAGATCGCCCGCCCGGATGAGCGTCGAGCGACCCGCCGGATTGGTTGAATGACGCCATGGCGACCTCCCAGCGCAACACCACTCGGCTCGGTACGACGCTGCTCGACCTCGATCGGCTCGCCGTGGCCGGTGCGCTCGCGGCTCGGCCCCTGACCACCGATGGGCTCGTCGATGCGACCGGACGCGACCGTCAGACGGTGCTGTCGGCACTCGGCGACCTGCGGGCCGCCGGTGTGATCGTGGCGGCCGACGACGGTTCGTACGCACTCGACGAGGCGGCGTTCCGCGCCGCTGCGCAGGATGAGGCCGAGGTCGACGTGCCGATGGATCCCGTGATCGGCTTCGGCATGAGTGACGACGAACGAGTGCTGCTCGAACGGTTCTTCTCGGGCCGGGTACTCAACGAGATCCCGGCTCAGCGGGCCAAGCGCGTCGTGGTCCTCCAGCGGCTCGCGCTCGAGTTCGACATCGGCCGGCGATACACGGAGCCCGAGGTGAACGAGATCCTCGGCGCCTTCAACACTGACTGGTCGACGCTGCGTCGGGGTCTCGTGGACGAGCATCTCCTGGACCGCGAGTCGAGCGGTGGTGGCAACCTCTACTGGCGCAGCGGGGGCCGCATCACCGACCTCCCGCCCGCGTGACGTTGCGTGCCAGGCACAATTCGTCACGTACGCTGCGGTCGTGGGGATGTACCAGACCTTTCGTTCCGTCGTCCGGTTCCGCGAGTTGGAACTCGATCCCGTGGCGCGGCGACTGCGTGGCGCGGCGACGATCGAGGATCTGCGGGCGATCGCCAAGAAGCGCCTGCCGGCTGGCGTGTTCGACTACTACGACGGCGGCGCCGAAGACGAGCGCACGCTGACGAACAACTCGGGTGCGTTCGCCCGCATCGAGTTCTGCCCCAACGTGCTCGTCGACGTCAGCGAACTCGACACGTCGACCACTCTGTTCGGCAAGCGGGTGGCGATGCCACTCATGCTGTCGCCGACCGGCTACACGCGCCTCGCCACGTCACAGGGTGAACTCGCCGTCGCCCGCGCCGCAGCGCGTGCCGGCGTGCCGTACTCCCTGTCCACGATGAGCACCCGGTCGATCGAGGAGGTCGCCGAGGTCAGCGACGGGTCGAAGTGGTTCCAGGTATACACGTGGAAGGACCGAGCGCTGGTCGAGGAACTCGTCAGACGGGCCCAGGCGGCCGGGTACGAGGGGCTGTGGCTGACCGTCGACACGGCGGTGCTCGGCCGGCGCGAACGCGACGTCCGCCGCGGGTACACCATCCCGCCGAAGATCGGGTTGGAGACGATCGTCGACGGGATCCTGCATCCGGCATGGACGTATGACTTCCTCACCCACGAGCCGATCCAGTTCGCCAACGTGGTCGGCCACGCGGGGGCCGACGGGAGCGACGGCGTCGACCTCGCCCGCCACGTCATGCAGCAGTTCGACCAGAAGCTCTCCTGGAGCGACATCGACTGGCTGCGCTCGGTGTGGGATGGCCCGATCATGCTGAAGGGCATCCAGTCGGTCGCCGATGCGAAGCAGGCAGCATCGATGGGTGTCGAGGGGATCGGCCTCTCCAACCACGGCGGGCGGCAACTCGACGACGCCCCGGCGCCGATCGAACTCGTCGAACCCGTGGCGCAGGCACTGCAGGGCACGGCGACGATCGTGTGCGACGGTGGCGTTCGACGGGGGAGCGACATCGTCAAGGCGATCGCCCTCGGTGCCGACGCCTGCTCGATCGGGCGGCCCTACCTGTTCGGGCTCGGCGCAGCCGGCGAGCGCGGCGTCGACCACGTCCTCGACTTCTTCCGCGAGGGCCTCGAGCGCACGATGGCGCTGACGGGACGCACCTCGATCCCGGCCATCGACCGCGATCTGGTCCGGTGGCGCGACTGACCCGAAGAACATCGCGTCGCCGTTCGGCCCGACTAAGGTCGAACCTGTGTTCGCCCAGGCCCGGCCCACCGGCACCACCCGCGTGCTCGGAATCGACCCGGGGCTGACCCGATGTGGATTCGCCGTCGTCGATGGTCGCGGTCCCGGGTCGGCGCATGCCGTCACGATGGGCGTGATCCGAACACCGGCCAGCGAGGAACTTCCGCAGCGTCTCGCCATGCTGCGCTCAGAGCTGGTCTCGCTGATCGACGAGTTCGAACCCGATGTGGTGTCGGTCGAGCGGGTCTTCTTCCAGACCAACGTCCGCACCGCCATGAGCGTGGGCCAAGCGAGCGGGCTGGCTCTGTGCGAAGCCGCGAGCGCTGGTTGTCTCGTCGTCCAGTACACCCCGAACGAGGTCAAGAGCACCGTTGCCGGTTCCGGCAGCGCCGGCAAGCATCAGGTGCAGAAGATGGTGCAGGTGCGCCTCAAGCTGTCACAGCTCCCCAAGCCTGCCGATGCGGCCGACGCCGCCGCGTTGGCGCTGTGCCACCTGGCGGTTGCGCCGATGCATCGCCACGTGGCTGCGGCACGCGCAGGCGGGCGACGATGATCGGTTCACTGCGCGGCGACATCCTCGAACGCGACCTCGACGGCTCGGTGTTGGTCGAGGTCGGCGGGGTCGGGTACGTCGTGAACGTCTCGGCCCGCGCGCTCGCGGAGATGGAACCGGGAACGACCGCGTTCCTCTACGTCCACCATCACATCCGCGAAGCCGACCAGCAGCTGTACGGCTTCCTGACCCGGGACGAGCGTGGCACGTTCCAGACGCTGATCGACACCCACGGTGTGGGGCCCGCCCTGGGCATGGCGATCATCGCGACCCACCCGCCGGCGGCGCTCGTCGACATCGTCGCCAATCAGGACCTCGCCTCACTCACCCTGGTGCCGGGCGTCGGCAAGAAGACCGCCGAACGACTGCTCGTCGAGTTGAAGTCGCGGCTCAGCGTCCCCGTCCTCGACGGTGTCGGCGGTGGGCAGGCCGGCGGTTCGGTGATCGCCGATGTGCGCGAGGCCTTGAGCGGCCTCGGCTACGGCGACCAGGAGATCCGCGACACGCTGCGCGACCTCGCGACGACGGGCGACGCGGCGACCCTGCTGCGCGACGCCCTCAAGGCACTCGGGGCCCGTCGTGCGTGACGAGTTCACCGACCCCGGCATGACATCGGACGTCGAAGAGTCGGTCGAGGCCGGCCTGCGCCCGAGGGCGCTTGCGGAGTTCGTCGGCCAGCGCGAACTGAAAGAGCACCTCTCGATCGTCCTCGAAGCCGCCCGCAAGCGCGGTCAGTCCGTCGATCACCTCCTGTTCGCCGGACCGCCGGGGCTCGGCAAGACCACGCTGGCAGGCATCGTGGCGACGGAGATGAACTCGCACCTGCACATCACGTCCGGCCCGGCACTCGAGCGGGCCGGCGACCTCGCTGCGATCCTGACGAAGCTCGAGGAGGGTGACGTCCTGTTCGTCGACGAGATCCACCGGTTGTCGCGTGCGGTCGAGGAGATCCTTTACCCGGCGATGGAAGATTTCCAGCTCGACATCGTCGTCGGCAAAGGGCCGGCCGCGTCGAGCATCCGCCTCACGATGCCACCGTTCACGCTCGTCGGGGCCACCACCCGGACGGGGATGATCACCGGGCCGCTGCGAGACCGGTTCGGGCTCGTCGCACGGCTCGACTACTACGACGCCGACGAACTGCAGCAGATCGTCGTGCGCGCGGCCGGCATCCTGCGCGTCGAGATCGACACCGACGGCGCCTGGGAGATCGCCCGTCGGTCGCGCGGGACCCCGCGGATCGCCAACCGACTGCTCCGACGGGTCCGAGATTTCGCCGAGGTCCGCCACGACGGTTCGGTCACCGACGAGATCGCTCGCGAGGGCCTCAAACTGTTCGGCGTCGACGACCTCGGCCTCGACAAGATCGACCGGGCGATCCTGCGGGCGATGTGCGAGCAGTTCAACGGCGGACCGGTCGGTCTGTCGACCGTGGCGATCAGCGTCGGCGAGCAGCCCGACACCGTCGAAGACGTCTACGAGCCGTTCTTGATCCAGCAGGGCATGATCGCGCGGACCCCGCGGGGGCGGGTGGCGATGCCGGCCGCCTATCAGCACCTGGGGCTGACGGTGCCGACCCGGCGCGGCCAGCCGGGCCTGTTCGACGGCTGACGGCCCAGCCCTCGCACGAGCGCTGGATAGCCGCCCACCATCATGTCGCGACTCGTCGTGAGCTGATGGTCGCCAGCGAGGCCGTAGACGACGGGCTCCGTCTCGGGCTCGAACGTGGCGAACATCCGATCCCAGATCGACAGCATCGACGAGAAGTTCCGGTCGAGGTAGCGCTCGTTCGAACCGTGATGGACCCGGTGGACCGACGGCGTCACCACCCACCGGTCGAGCGGCCGGCGCCCGGCGAGCAGTTCGGTGTGCTGCCACTGCCCGACGGCGAGCACGGCTGCGCCCATCGCTGCGAACGCGAGCGGATGGAAACCGATCAGCGGCACCCAGAGCCCGAGCATCGGCTTGTACACCGACTCCATCCAGGGCATCCTGATCGCGGTCGTGTGGGAGAACTCCGTCGAGGAGTGGTGGATCTGATGCGACGCCCACAACCACGGGTTGGCGTGCTCGGCGCGGTGGATCCAGTAGTAGGCGAAGTCGCGGGCGACGAACACCCCGATCCACGTGATCGGGCTGTTCAGGTCAAGGGTTGTGAGCCGCCAGTTCCGATAGACGTAGATCGCCAACGCGAACATCACGATCTTGGAAACGATGCCCTTCGTCGCCACATACAGCAATGCGGCCACGATCGACTGCCGGGTACCGGTCGTGCGGTGGTGACGGCCGAGGCGGACCGCGACCTGCTCGAGCGCGATGCAGGTCGTGATGCTGACGATCATGACCAGCGGCGCCCACGTGATGGCGTCGCGGACGAGTCGGTGGGCATGCTCCATGCCTCCAGGATGACGATCGGCCGCAGATCGCACCATCCGGGGAACCCCCCACGTGGCCCTGGGGTCGTGCGCTCGACCCGCATGGAGTTGGGTCGTACACTCACGTCGTGAGCGACTATCCCGAGTTTCCCGGAGTCGAGCCGTATCTCGCCGATCGCAGCGTCGATGACGAGCGGACCCATCGCCGACGGATGTGCGCGATCGGCTACCGGATCTTCGCAGCACAGCGCTGGGGACAGTTGGGTGACGGTCACATCTCGGCCCGTGACCCCGAGCTGACCGATCACTTCTGGCTGCTCGACTGGGGCGTGCCGTTCGGTGAGGCGACCGTCGACCGGTTGGTGCTCGTCGGCCCCGACGGGCGGGTGATGGACGTCGACGGCAACCCGACCGGTGCAGTCAACACCGCCGGCTACAACATCCACGCCCCGCTGCTCGCCGCCCGTCCGGATGTGGTGAGCGCCGCCCACACCCACACGCAGTTCGGGACCCCGTGGGCCGCCAACGTCGAGCCGTTCCGCGCCCTGAGCCAGGAGTCGTGCGCATTCGTGTTCGATCAGGCAATGTTCGACGACGAAGAAGTCGAGGTGCTCACCTACGACGGCGGCAAGCGGATCGCGGCTGCGCTCGGCGACGACAAGCTGGCAATCCTGCGCAACCACGGTCTCCTGACCGTCGGCCCGACCGTCGAGGACGCCGTTGCCTGGTTCGTGATGGCCGAACGCGTCGCCGAAGTGCACGTGAAGGCGCCGAACGGCCGTGCGATCTCCGACGAGGCCGCGCACATCGCTGCCAGCACGCTCGCTCCGCAGGGTGTTGCGTGGAGGGTGTTCCAATGGCTCCAGCGCAGCCTGGTTCCCGACGTCCGCGTGGTCGGTTAAGCGTCGACGGGCAGATGCTCGCCGAGGAACGCCATCGTCTTGGCCCACGCCGCCTGCGCGGCCGACTCGTTCCAGAACATCTCGCTCTCGTGGTTGTCGAACGCGTGACCGGCATTCTCGACGTTGAGCACGAACCCGTCCCGTCCGTCGATCGCCGCACTCACGCGCTCGACCCCCTCGTTGGGGATGTACGCGTCGGCGTTGCCGAAGTGGAACAGCGTCGGGCACGACACCGAGTCGATGTGTTCGAGCATGTCGGGAACACCTGACCCGTAGTAGCTCACGCAGGCGCCAGGCTCGCCGCCGGCGGCGACGGACCATGCGAGTGTGCCGCCGAGACAGAACCCGATCACCCCCGGCGGGCCGTGGACCTCGTCGAGGCCGCCCAGGACCTGGAGCGCGGCGGCACAGTCATCGGCGGCGAGCGCCGGATCCATCTTGGCGACCATCCCCAACGACTCGGTGAGGCCGGCCTCGTCGTGGCCGGCTTCCCAACCGGGTGCGAACCGCCAGAACACCTCCGGCGCGCCGACCACGTAGCCGGCCTCGCACAGCCGGTCGGCGACCGCCCGGATGTAGGCGCCGACGCCGAAGATCTCCTGGAGCAGCAGGATGCCCGGCCCGGAGCCTGCGGGCGGCACCCAGACGTGCATCGGCATCGCACCGACTTCGTCGCGTTCGACCAGGACTGTCCTCGAATCAGCCATCCCCGCATGCTTCCACACCCCCACCTTCGTTGTGGCACCATCTTCGTTCTGGTCAGGGTGTGGACTGCTCCGGCCGTCCAAACTCTGCCCAGAACGGGGACGGGTAGCGTCCGAGGGGATGCGTCTCGCCGATTTCGACTACGACCTGCCGCGCGACCGCATCGCGCAGACGCCGATCTCGCCACGTGACGCCGCCCGGCTGCTGGTCGACCGGGGGTCCGACCGACCTGAACACCGTTACGTCAGCGACCTGGCCGAGATCCTGCGGCCGGGCGACTTGCTCGTGGTCAACGAGACGAAGGTGATCCCCGCGCGGTTGGCGCTTCGACGAGCAACCGGCGGGCAGGCCGAAGTGCTGATGCTGGAGCCGCTCGACGGCACCCGAACCGTCTGGGAGGCGCTCATGCGGCCGGGCAGGAAGATCAAGCCGGGCGAGGTGCTGCTCGCACCCGACGGCACACCGGTGGTCGAGGTCGGTGAACGCACCCCGGCGGGCGACACGTTCAGGGTGACGGTGCTCGGCTCCGTCGATTCGCTCGAGCTGCTGGACGAGTACGGCGAGATGCCCCTGCCGCCGTACATCACCGAGCGCCTGCACGACCCCGACCGGTACCAGACGATCTATGCGCGTGAGCCTGGGAGCGCGGCTGCCCCCACCGCTGGCCTGCACTTCACCGTTGGACTCCTGGAGGCCCTCGACCGTCGGGGAGTGGAGCGGGCCACCGTCGAGCTCGTGGTCGGGCTCGACACGTTCCGGCCGATCACGGAAGACGACCCGCTCCGCCACCGGATGCACACCGAGCGGTACCGGGTATCACTCGAAACCATGGAGCGGTGTCGAGCTGCCGAGCGGGTCGTTGCGGTCGGAACGACGACGGTCCGTTCGTTGGAGTCGGCTGCCACCACCGGCGCGCTCGCGGGTCGCACCGACATCTTCATCCACAGCGGGTACGACTGGCAGCTGGTCGACCTGATGGTGACGAACTTCCACCTGCCGCGAACGACACTGCTGATGATGATCGACGCGTTCGTCGGCGAACGGTGGAGAGCGCTCTACACCGAGGCCCTCACCGAGCAGTACCGCTTCCTCAGCTTCGGTGACGCCATGCTGCTCGACCGCCACGCGTAACGGATGGTGTCGGATACCAACCGTTACGATCGACGGTCGTGCATGCCGTCGAGTTCGAGATCGCCGCGAGCGACGGGGCGGCTCGTGCGGGCACTGCGACGACCGCCAACGGGAGTTACACGACACCGCTGTTCATGCCGGTCGGCACGCGTGGCGCGATCAAGTACCTGAGTGCCACCGACTACGAATCGCTCGGTGCGCAGATCGTGCTCGGCAACACGTACCACCTCATGCTGCGCCCGGGCGCCGACACCGTGGCCGCGCTCGGCGGGCTCGGCCGATTCTCCGGGTGGGGTGGCCTGACGCTCACCGATTCGGGCGGATTCCAGGTCTTCTCACTCGAACCGAAGGTCGACGACGACGGCGTCACGTTCCAGAGCACCTACGACGGGAGCACGCACCGGTTCACACCGGAGTCGGCGGTCGCGACGCAGCAGTTGCTCGGCGCCGACATCCAGATGGTGCTCGACGTGTGTCCGCCCCTGCCGAGCGCCCCAGAGGTGGTGCGGCTCGCGGTGGAACGCACTGCGGCATGGGCGGCGCGAGCACGGGTGACACACGATCGACAGGACCAGTCGCTGTTCGGCATCGTGCAGGGCGGGGTCAGCGAGGTCATGCGAGCCGAGAGTGCGCAGCGCACCGTCGAGATCGGATTCGACGGCTACGGGATCGGTGGACTGTCCGTGGGCGAGGAGCGACATGAGATGCTGCCGGCGCTCGCCGCTGCGATCGAGCACCTCCCACGTGACCGGCCGCGCTACCTGATGGGCGTCGGCGACCCGGCGTCGCTCGTCGAGGCCGTCAACCTCGGCGTCGACCAGTTCGACTGCGTGATGCAGACCCGCCTCGGACGCCACGGGACCGCGCTGACCGGCCACGGTCGGGTCAACGTCAAACGTCAGGAGTTCGCACGGAGCGACGCCCCCATCGACGTGGACTGCCGATGCACGGTGTGCGAGCGCCATACGCTCGGCTATCTCCGGCACCTGTTCAAGGTCGGTGAACCGACGGCCTCGCGCCTGGTGAGCATCCACAACGTCGCCTGGACGATTGGGCTGATGGATCGAATGAGGGCGGCGATCGTCTCTGGCTCATTCGCGACGTTGCGGGCGGAGATCCTCGACGTCTGGATCTGACGACGTCATCGCGGCACTTGTCGTCGCTAGGCTTGCCGACCGCTATGACTGCACTCTCGATCTTCGCTGCAACGCTCGCTGCAGACGACAACAACTCAGGCGGTGGCGCGATCCAACTGCTGATCCTGCTGCTGATCCCGTTCGCCATGTACTTCCTGCTGATCCGTCCGCAGCGCAAGCGGATGAAGGACCAGGCGTCGATGCAGTCGGCGCTCGGGGTCGGCGACGAAGTCATCACGTCGTCGGGCATCTACGGATTCATCACCGGCGAGGAAGACGACCGGTTCTGGCTCGAGATCGACGACGACGTCCAGATCCGGGTCGCGAAGGCCGCGATCCAGGGCCGGATCGACACGTCGGGCGACACCGATGAGAAGCCGCCTGCTCACGGCAGCGGCGACGATGCCGCGGCGTCGGCCGCGGACGACGACTCGTGAAGAAGTCGTCGCTCTGGGCGTCGATCGTCATCTTCGTCGGTCTGGTCGCGGCCGTACTCGGCGTCAATCTGAGTCTCAGCAATACGCCGGTGCTCGGGCTCGACCTGAAGGGTGGTCTGTCGGTCATCTATGCCACGAAGGAGCCGGCTGACCAGGAGCAGCTCGTCATCGTGCGCGATCTGATGCGCGGCCAGCTCGAAAGCTTCGGCATCGCCGAACCCGACGTCCGCGTCGAAGGTGAGAACATCATCGTCGACCTGCCGGGCGTCAGCGACCAGTCGTCGGCCTTCGAAGCGCTGCAGGTGTCGGGCATCGTCACGCTCCGTCCGGTCATCCAGTGCCAGGCCGGCGTGATCGGGGACGCCACCACCGACGGCAGCACCCCGGACTCCACCCCGGACTCCACCCCGGACTCCACCCCGGACACAGCGCCGGACACGACCCCGGTCGAGGAGTCCTCCGCCGGAGCCGCGAACTTCGCCCCCGTCGGATTCCGCAGCCCGGCCGCAGCTGCCCCCGCATCGACCGTGCCATCCCCGAGCGTGCCATCCCCGACCGTGCCATCCCCGACCGTGCCATCCCCGAGCGTGCCATCCCCGAGCGTGCCCCCTGTGTCGAGCGTGCCCGCCGACTCGAACGTCCCGGCTCCGCCGGTCGAACAACCGACCTCGCCGCTCGACACCACCGGACAGGAGATTCTCCCGTACCCCGGTGCCGGCCAGTCGTGCCTGCTCGGGGCGACCGTCCCCGGCGGTACCGGCGAGGTCTTCGCCCAAGGCACCGCCGACGCCGCGATCGACCAGCGCAACGGCCAGTGGGTCGCCAACGTCGACCTGCGGCCCGAGGGCGAAGTCGTCTGGAACAGCTTGGCGCAGCTGTGTTTCAGCGGTGGGGGTGACTGCCCGAGCCAACAGCTTGCGATCGTCCTCGACGACGTGATCCAGTCGGCGCCGACGGTGCAGACGCCCGACTTCGGTGGATCCGTGCAGATCTCCGGTGCGTTCTCCGAAGACGAGGTGCGTTCGCTCGCACGCGTGCTCAACCGCGGCGCCTTCCCGGTCCCGGTCGAGCAGCAGCGCGTCGAAACGGTCTCACCGACCGCCGGCCAGGATTCCCTGAACGCGGCGATCATCGCCGGCCTGATCGGCGTCCTCCTGACACTGATCTTCATGGTCGTCTACTACCGCAAGTTGGCGGTGGTGATCATCGCCGGGCTCACGGTCTGGGGGATGACCGTGTTCTCCCTGGCGACGTTCGTCTCGGAGACCACGAACTACGCGCTCACCCTCGCCGGTGCGACCGGCATCATCGTCGCAGTGGGCGTCACGGTCGACACCTACGTCGTGTTCTTCGAGCGGCTCAAAGACGAGATCCGCCACGGTCGATCGATGCGCAACGCCGCTCCCCGGAGCTTCCAGGCGACGTGGCGCACCATCGTGTCGGCCGACCTGGTGTCGCTGATGGCCTCGCTGATCCTGTTCTGGCTCAGCGTCGGTTCGGTCAAGGGGTTCGCCCTGTACCTGGGCCTGACCACGGTCTGCGACCTGCTCGTCTGCTACTTCTTCACCCGTCCCGCCGTCTACCTGCTGTCGATGACCAACTGGTTCGACGACAACGAGGGCAAGGACTCCAAGATGGGCGCACGGATCGGAGCACCGGCATGAGTGATTCAGCCACGATCGACCGACCAGACCGAGTCGCGGTCGATCGCCCGGGCGTCTCGCGCAGCGCCGTGCGCCGGCTGTTCCGCAGCCAGACCGCAATCGACTTCGTCGGTCGCCGCAAGTTCGGCGCCGGTGTGTCGATCGTGCTGCTCGTCGCGACGGTCATCTCCCTGTTCGCCCAGGGACTCAACCTCGGCATCGACTTCGAGGGCGGCGTCTCCTGGGACGTGCCCGCCGCTCAGTTCACCGTGGGCGACGCGGAGCAGGTCCTGAGCGACGCCGGGATCTCGACCGACGGCGCACGACTCCAGCGGCGCTCGTCGGACTCCGGCGATTTCATCAAGGTCCAGGTCGGGGATCAGCCCGAAGCGGTCAGCGCCCAACTCCGGACCGCCTTCGCGGACGCAGCCGGCGTCCCGATCGACGACGTCAACGTCAACCTGGTGAGCTCGTCGTGGGGGAGTGAGATCACGGCCAAGGCGCTGCGGGCGCTGCTGATCTTCATCGTCGTGGTCGCGATCTTCATCTCGCTGCGCTTCGAGTGGCGAATGGCGATCGGGGCGATCGCGGCGATGGTCCACGACGTCCTGATCAGTGTGGGGATCTACTCGATCCTCCAGCTCATCGTGACGCCACCGACGGTGATCGCGTTCCTGACGATCCTGGGTTACTCGCTGTACGACACGATCGTCGTGTTCGACCGCGTCAAGGAGAACGAGGCCCGGTTCGCCGCCCTCCGACCGCCGTACAGCGACATCCTCAACGTCTCCATGAACCAGGTGCTGATGCGTTCGATCAACACCAGCTTCTCGTCGATCGTCCCGGTCGTCTCGCTGCTGCTGATCGGCGCCGGCGTCCTCGGCCAGGGCACGCTCGCCGAGTTCGCGCTGGCGCTGCTGATCGGCATGTTGACCGGCGCCTACTCGTCGATCTTCGTCGCCGCGCCGCTGCTCGGCCTCCTCAAGAGCGGCGATTCGGCGTGGGACAGCCGCAACATCCCTCGCGCCGTCGGCGAAGCACTGCGCGACATGGTCATGGGCGGCAGCATCGGCAGTCGTCGGTCTCGAACGGTCGCCGCAAACGCCGCCAAGTCGAACGACCGGTTCGCTGCGACCATGCTCGACGATGATGACGCCGAGACGGGCCCGAGGCCGACCGAGAGCGCAGCCCAAGCGACGGTCGCCCTGTCGCACGCGCCCCGTCCGCGCAAGAAGAAGCGCCGCTGAGGTCAGACTCGGTAGCCTCGGCCCATGGCAGCCGATGCACTTCTCGAGAGCCAGTGGGTGCGCGAACACATCCGTGCGATCGAGAACTACCCCGAGCCCGGCGTGACGTTTCGCGACATCACGCCCCTGCTCGGTGACGCGGCGGCCTTCGGGCGGGCCGTCGACGATCTCGTGACGAGGTTCCACGACGTGGAGGTCGACCGTGTGGTCGGCATCGAATCGAGAGGTTTCATCCTGGCTGCGCCTGTGGCCTACCGGCTCCGTGCCGGGTTCGTTCCGGTTCGCAAGGCCGGCAAACTCCCGTGGGCCGTCGCCCGCGAGGAGTACGAGCTGGAGTACGGCCGCGACAAACTCGAGATCCACCGCGACGCGATCCATCCCGACGAGCGGATCCTGATCGTCGACGACGTGCTCGCGACCGGCGGCACGGCCGCGGCGACGGGTCGCCTGGTCGACACGCTGGGTGGCAACATCGTGGGATACGGCTTCCTGATCGAGATCGAGGGCCTCGGCGGGCGCGCCCGCTTCGACGGTGACCGCGTCGAGAGTCTCGCGACCTACTAGGCACCCATGGCAACGGTCGACCGAGTCCTCCCGTGGCGCAGGAACCACGAGACCGCGCCGTCGACCAACCTCGCGCCGCTCCTCGCCAGCTATCGCCGACATCACCCCAAGGCCCGCGTCGACACGATCAACCGGGCCTACCACATGGCCGCCGAGGCCCACCGCTCCCAGACCAGGTCGAGCGGCGAGAGCTACATCAACCATCCGCTGGCGGTGGCGAAGATCGTCGCCGACATCGGGCTCGACGAGACGTCGATCGTCGCCGCCCTGCTCCACGACGCCGTCGAGGACACCGAGATCATCCTGTCGGACGTCGAGCAGCAATTCGGGTCGGAGGTGGCCTGGATCGTCGACGGGGTGACCAAGCTCGAACGGATCCGGTTCGACTCGCGCGAGGCGCAGCAGGCGGCGACGATGCGCAAGATGCTCGTGGCGATGGCCCGCGACCTGCGCGTGCTGGTCATCAAACTCGCGGACCGGCTCCACAACATGCGCACCCTCGGTGGGGTGGCACCCGAGAAGCAGCAGCGGGTGGCCCAGGAGACGATCGACATCTACGCCCCGCTGGCGCACCGGCTCGGCATCCAGGAGATCAAGCAGGAACTCGAAGACCTCTCGTTCGCAGCGCTCCACCCCAAGCGCTACGCGGAGCTCGATCATCTCGTCGCCACCCGCACGCCGGAACGTGACGTCTACCTTGCCCAGGCGGTTTCGGAACTGCGTGATCGTCTGCGCGAACTCGGCATCGAATCCGACATCACCGGGCGTGGGAAGCACCTGTGGAGCATCTACGAGAAGATGGTCGTCAAAGACCGCGAATTCGACGAGATCTTCGACATCGTGGCGGTGCGCGTGATCGTCGACTCGATCAAGGATTGTTACGCCGCGTTGGGCAGCATCCACGGCCGATGGCGGCCGGTTGTCGGGCGCTTCAAGGACTACATCGCGATGCCGAAGTTCAATCTCTACCAGAGCTTGCACACCACGGTGATCGGGCCGGAAGGCCGCCCGATCGAAGTCCAGATCCGGACCCGCGAGATGCACCAGCGAGCCGAACTCGGCGTCGCTGCGCACTGGGCGTACAAGGGTGACGGCAACGCGAACGACATCGATTGGCTGAACCGGATCATCGACTGGCAGGCCGAGGTCAGCGACCCGGCCCAGTTCATGCAGAACCTGAAGACCGACCTCGAGCACGACGAGGTGT
This sequence comes from Ilumatobacteraceae bacterium, assembly GCA_039921745.1. Classification (GTDB taxonomy): domain Bacteria; phylum Actinomycetota; class Acidimicrobiia; order Acidimicrobiales; family Ilumatobacteraceae; genus Ilumatobacter. Next base: position 26,944 of record JBDSBE010000053.1, read on the forward strand.
TCGTCTTCACCCCGAAGGGCAAGGTCATCACACTCCCGATCGGGTCGACGCCGGTCGACTTCGCGTACGGCGTGCACACCGAGGTCGGACACCGGTGCATCGGTGCCAAGGTCAACAACCGGCTGATCTCACTCGACGAGGTGCTGACCAGCGGCGACACGTGCGAGATCTTCACATCGAAAGTCGAGACCGCCGGGCCGTCACAGGACTGGCTCGGATTCGTCGCGTCGCACCGCGCGCAGAACAAGATCCGCCAGTGGTTCAGCCGTGAGCGGCGCGACGACATGATCGCCCAGGGGCGGGAAGATCTCACCGACGAGTTCCGCCGTGAGGCGCTGCCGGTCCAGAAGATCTGGAACTCTGACCAGTTCGCCGAGGTGATCGTCGAGCACAGCTACACCGACGTCGACACGTTCCTCGCCGCAGTGGGCGAGCACCACGTCTCGGCGCGCAGTGTCGCCCAGCGGGTCGCGCGCCTGTTCCGCACCGGTGATCTTCCCGAGCAGCTGCCGACCACCGTGTTCGAACCGCGCCGGCACCACGACGACGGCACCGACACGGCCGGCGTCCATGTGGAGGGCCTCGACGATCTGATGGTGCGGTTGGCGAACTGCTGCACACCGGTGCCCGGTGATGACATCGTCGGGTACATCACCCGTGGTCGAGGAGTGAGCGTGCACCGCAACGACTGCACCAATGCGATGGCGCTCGCCCAGGACCAGGCAGCCCGCATGATCGAGGTCGAGTGGGACGGCGATCGACGCGACGAGTTGTACACCGCCGGTGTCGAGGTCGTGGCGCTCGATCGCTCACGGCTGCTGCGCGATGTCGCGAACGCGGTCGGCGAGCAGGGGGTCAACATCACGCGTTGCGAGACGATCGTCGGCGACGACCGGGTCGCCAAGATGCGTTTCGAGTTCGAGATGTCGAGCGCAGCCCAACTGGCCTCGGTCCTGAACACGATCAAACGGATCGATGCCGTCTACGACGTCCACCGCATCATCCCTGGAACGTAATTTTTGGTGCGCCGCATGGGGTTCGGCCTTCGGCACGAACCTCCGGCTTCGGCGACGTCCATCAGGTGCGGCGCCTCGGCCCGGTAGCCTCGACGGCCGTGCCGATGTTCCAGACCAGCCCCGGGATGCGGGACATCCTCGCCCCGGAGTCGGCCCGCTGGCGCAGATTCTCCGGTGTCTTCGCAGCGGTCGTCGAGCCTGCCGGCTACCAACTCGTGATCCCGCCGCTGATGGAAGATCTCGGAGTGTTCACCCGGCTCGGTGAGGCGACCGACGTGGTCGTCAAGGAGATGTACGACTTCGTCGACAAGGGCGATCGCCACGTCGCCCTCCGGCCCGAACAGACCGCGAGCGTCTGCCGTGCGTTCGTCGAGCATCGACCGGTCACGCCGTGGAAGGCATGGTACTCGGGTCCGAACTTCCGCTACGAGAAGCCGCAGCGCGGTCGGTACCGCCAGTTCGATCAGGTCGGGATCGAGGTGCTCGGCGTCGACGATCCGTACCTCGACGTGGAGGTGATCGCCCTGGGCTGGAACTTCTTCCGGGCGCTGGGGCTCCAGCAGGTCGATCTGATCGTCAACTCACTCGGCAGGCCGGCAGACCGTGCCCGCTATGTCGATGCGTTGCGCGAGTACTTCGATGCGGCTGACGGGCTCTCCGAGCAGAGTCGGGATACCCTCGCGAAGAACCCGCTGCGCGTGCTCGACTCGAAACGGCCGAACGACGCGCCGATCATCGCGTCGGCGCCGACGATCGCCGACTTCTGGTCGGAGGACGCCCGGACGCACTTCGAGACGGTTCAGGCCGGGCTCGACCTCCTGGGGATCCCGTACCGGGTCGACATGAAACTCGTCCGCGGGCTCGACTACTACCGTCACACGACGTTCGAGTTCCAGGGCCGCACGCTCGACTCCGCCCAGAACGCGCTCGGCGGTGGGGGTCGCTACGACGGCCTCGTGGAAGCGCTCGGCGGGCCGGCCACGGCCGGGATCGGGTTCGCGCTCGGCGTCGACCGGACACTGCTCGCGTGCGACGACGAAGGCGTGTTCGATGCACCGGACCCCAGCGTCGATGTGTTCGTCGTCGACACCACCGGTGGCCGTCATGCGCTGGCGATCACCCATGACCTGCGCTCGGTCGGCATCTCCGCCGACCGGGCTTACGAGCAGCGCAGCATGAAGGCCCAGATCAAAGCAGCCGATCGCAGCGGCGCCGGCTTCGCCGTCATCGTCGGTACCGACGAGGTCGAATCCGACACGGTGGTCATCCGTCCACTGCGCACCAAGGACGGTCAGGCCGCGATCGCCCGTGACGCCCTCGTCCAGACCCTCCAGCAACGCATCCAGGAAGCAACACCATGAGCAGCACCAGCATGCGCACCCACCAGTGCGGCGAACTTCGACCCGAACATATCGGCCAGACCGTCTCGCTGGCCGGGTGGGTCGCCCGCCGCCGCGAGCACGGCGACAAGCTCGCCTTCGTCGACCTGCGTGACCACACCGGCATCACGCAGTGCGTGATCAACGACGACGTCGACGTGCGCTCCGAGTACGTGCTGCAGATCACCGGCGTCGTCCGGTCCCGTCCTGACGGCACCGTCAACGCGAACCTGCCGACCGGTGAGATCGAGATCGGTGAGTGCGACGTCACGATCCTGCGCAAGGCGACGCCCCCTCCGTTCCCCGTCGATGCCAGAGCCGACGACGTCGACGAGAATCTCCGCCTCCAGTACCGCTATCTCGACCTTCGTCGTGAACGGATGCAGAAGAACCTCCGTGTCCGCTCGGCCGTGAACGCGGCGACCCGTCAGGCGATGGAGCGGCAGGGTTTCGTCGAGGTCGAGACCCCGATGCTGGTGCCCTCCACACCCGAGGGCGCCCGCGAGTTCCTCGTCCCGGCGCGCAAGGAGCCGGGGTCGTTCTACGCACTGCCGCAGTCACCACAGTTGTTCAAGCAGCTGCTCATGGTCGGCGGGGTCGACCGCTACTACCAGATCGCACGCTGCCTACGCGACGAAGACCTCCGCGCCGACCGCCAGTACGAGTTCATGCAGCTCGACATGGAGATGAGTTTCGTTGATCAGGACGACGTGCTCGATGCGGTCAGCGAAGCAGTGCTCGATTCGGCCGAAGCCGTCACCGGGTCGCGACCCGACCCGATCGAGCGGATCACGTGGCTCGACGCAATGAATCGATTCGGGGTCGACAAGCCGGACCTCCGGTTCGGGATGGAGCTGACCGAGCTCACTGATGTGTTCGCAGCGACCGAGTTCAAGGCGTTCTCGACGGCAGCCTCCATCAAGGGCATCAAGGTCGACGGTGCGGCCGGCGATTACGGCCGCAATCAGCTCGACAAGCTGACCGACCGCGCCAAGCAGATCGGCGCCAAGGGCCTCGTGTGGCTCAAGTGCACCGATGAGGCGTTCGACTCGCCAGTCGCCAAGTTCCTGTCCGACGTCGAGGTCACTGCCATCAAGCAGGCGCTGGCCGCGGTCTCGGGTGACCTGATCCTGATCGTGGCCGATGAGTGGGCAACCACGTGTGAGGTGCTCGGAACGCTCCGCAACGACCTCGGGCGGCCGCCTGTGCATCAGGGCCCGTACCGCTACGTGTGGGTGGTCGAGTTCCCGCTGTTCATCGGGTTCACCGACGACGGACGCCCGAAGTCCGGACACCACCCGTTCACGATGCCGCACCCCGACGACATCGACAAGTTCGACACCGACCCGATGTCGGTACGGTCGATCGCCTACGACCTGGTCCTCAACGGCTGGGAGCTCGGTTCGGGCAGCATCCGGATCCACGAGCCCGACCTGCAGCGCAAAGTGTTCGCGGCGCTCGGCATCAGCCAGGAGGAGGCCGACAAGAAGTTCGGGTTCTTCCTCAATCCGTTCGAGTACGGTGCCCCGCCGCACGGTGGCTTCGCGTTCGGACTCGACCGTCACGTCGCGATCCTTGCCGGCGAGGAGAACATCCGCGAGGTGATCGCGTTCCCCAAGACCCAGAGCGGCTCCGACCCGATGACGAACAGCCCCGTCCCGGGCGACCCGAAGGCGATGGCCGATCTGGGCTTGCGGCTGATCCCTCAAGTCGACTGAGCATGTGACCGAACGACCCGACCTCGAGGTCCGCCCGGCAGAGCCTGCCGACTGGGCGGCGATCTGGCCGATCTTCCGTGACGTGGTCGCCGCCGGCGACACGTACACCTATCCACCTGACATCGGGGAATCAGCGGCGCGTGCGGCCTGGCTGCATCACGGCTCCGATCGTCAGCAGACGTACGTCGCAGTGTTGGGCGGCGCGATCGTCGCCACTGCGCTACTGCACCCCAACCACCCCGGGCTCGGCGACCATGTCGCCAACGCCGGATGGATGGTCGACCCGGCTCGGGCGGGTCAGGGCATCGGACGGGCGTTCGCTGAGGCCGTGATCGCCGAGGCCCGGCGGCAGGGGTACACGGCCATGCAGTTCAACGCCGTCGTCGCCACCAACGAACGGGCGATCGCGCTCTGGCAGTCGCTCGGTTTCCAGACCGTCGGAACCATCCCCGATGCATTCCGCCACCCGACGAACGGCCCCACCGCCCTCCATATCATGCATCGCCACCTCGCAGCCGGTGACCCGTGAACGATGAGTGGGGGTTCAGGATCTGACCGGCCGTGTCGCGAATTTGGGCGATATGGCTCGAAAATCGCGACATGGTTCAACCGGCCGAGGAGAGCAGATACACGGCGAACGAGGGCACCCAGTGCGAGATCATGTAGTCGTCGTGGTCGGCCATCGCGAGGCCCGCCTCGGCGTGGTCCGCGGCACCGTCGAGCAGCCCCGGGACGAAGCGATGACCCGCCGGGAGCGCGTGGGCCAGCGCGGTCATCATCCAGCTCCGACTCAGATTCAGTCCGACCCAGTGGGCGAGTTGGCCGTCCGATGGGTCGACCACCTCGACCGGTCGCAGCAGATCGAAGCCGCTCGGTGCGAACCGTTCCAACCAGGTGGCGAACTCGCCCGACGGCACCACGCGACGCATCAGATCCGCCTCGCTCAGCGACGGCGACAGGAAATCCGCCGCGGACGGCTCGAATTGCAGGTCGACGTCGGTGTCACGGTCGAAGAACCGACGCGTCGCTCGGGCGATCGTCTCGCGCACGAAGGGCGCGACCCCACCGACGCTGTCCCACACCAGGCCCAACGAGAACGCCGTCTGGTTGTGCATCCCGCCGCGCACCGGTAGCACCATGGTGGAGCAGTACTGCTCGAACCGGTCAACAGCGTGCACCCCCAACGGCGCCAACGAATCGCACCACGCCCGGCCCTGTTCGTCGTCCCAATCCCGCAGCTCCGAACACAGGCGCAGCAGCCACGCCATGCCGTACGGCATCTCGAAACCAGGCCGCGTCGCGACCCAGGCCAGCTCGGTCGCGATGTTGACGGGCGTCAGCGTCCGCCCCAACACAGCCCTCGCCGACGACTCGAACGACGCGCCCGGGAGCAATCGCAGCGCGCGCACGACCTGCCAGTGCGAGTGCACCGACGAGTGCCAGTCGTAGCAGCCGTAGAACGCCGGGTAGATCGACCGTGGTGTGATCGGCTCTGTCGGTGGCGCCGTCAACTGGAGCCGGAGCCCGTTCGGGTATTCGGTCTCCAGCAGGCCGACGGTCCGCCCGGCCAGACGCTCGAGCAGGGCCCGGTCGAGGGCATCGACGGCGCTCACTTGGCGACACCTACCAGGTCGCGCTCGTGTTCGGAGGCCCGCCAGCGCGGGGCGACCAGCACCCTCAGCAGCACCAGCGCAACGGTCGCCATGCCGCCGGTGAACAGGAACGCCGCTCGATAGCTGACGCCGGCGACGATCAGCCCGATGACCGGCCCGACCACGGCACCGGCGATGTCGAAGAAGCCCGTGTACGTCGCCATCGCCGAACCTCGCTCACGGTCTGCCACGCCCGCCAGCGCCAAGGGGATGAACGACGGCGCCTGCAGCGAAAGGCCGCAGGCGAGGAGCACCGCGCCCGTGAACGCGCCAGCCTGGGTCTGCCAGAACGCCAGCAGGACCGTGGCGCCGATCGTCAGTGCGAGTGCTCCGGTGCCCGCCCGAATCGGCCCGATCCGGTCGGGGACATGCCCCGCCAGCAGCCGGACCACGACGATCGTGCCGGAGGCGGCCGTGAACAGGAGCGCCGTGTTCGTCACACGGACTTCACGTCCGTACAGGGACGCGAACGTCAGGAACCCGTTGAACGCGAACACCCCGAAGAACGTCACGATCCCCGGGAGCAGCGCGGCCCGGTGGATCAG